>JBBQSU010000105.1:0-11919 GCA_038234815.1 Tepidisphaerales bacterium
CCACTTCGATGCGCTCGTGCGCGCTAGTTCGGATGCGGGCGTCGATGGATGTCACGCGACCGACCAGCCACTGCAGCACGTCCACCGTATGAATCCCCTGGTTCATCAGGCAGCCCCCACCGTCGAATTTCCACGTGCCGCGCCAGTCACCGGAATCATAATACTGCTGCGTACGCCACCATTTCACGTCGGCGGTGGCCAGGACGATTCGTCCGAGTTTGCCGGAATCGATGGCGTCTTTCACGAGCCGGGCGGCGGCGTCAAAGCGGTGCTGGCTGATGATCGTCAGTTTTCTGCCCGAGCGCTTTTCGGCGTCGATTATGCGATCGCAGGCCTCGAGCGATACGTCCATGGGCTTTTCGACGATCACATGCTTGCCCGCCAGCAGCGCGCGAACGGCGCCGTCGGCGTGCGTCCCCGAAGGCGTGCAGAAGCTCATCACGTCAATCTCGGGGTCGGCGAGCATTTCCGTATCCGAAGCGTAGATTTTGGTTAGCTCAAACTGCCTGGCGAGGTTTTGGGCGCGCTCGGGGATGATGTCGGCCACGGCAACCAGTTTCGTATCAGAAAGCTGGGCGATGGCCCCAGCATGCGTCGGCCCGATCGCCCCGCAGCCCACGATGCCAAAACGTAACGGAGAGTGATCCATAAGCGTCATTTTTATCCCCACGCACTGTCGTTGAATAGGCATAGGCAGCGATCGCCCAGTTGGCAGGTGCTGATTGACCCGGCGGGGCAACTTGCACATCGGCGATCGCTTGACCGCAATTCTTTCCGCGAAGCGTTTGGCGGGTAGGACGCCGGGCTTCGGCGGCACTAGAGTTTTGGCACGTCCATCCAGGTCCTGCTCTTCCAGGATTTCATGCCCAGTTCGGCCAGTTGCACCCCCTTGGCACCTTCACGAAGCGAGTACTTCCATGGTTCATTGAGCGCGACGTGCCGGAGGAACATCTCCCACTGGATTTTGAACCCGTTGTCGTATTCGAGGTTGTTAGGGACCTTCTGCCAGTTGCTGAAAAAATCGATCGGCTGAGCGATATCGGGGTTCCAGACGGGCTTGGGTGTTTCGGCGGCGCTTTGAATGAACACCTCGCGCAGGCCGGCCACTGCCGTGCCGCGCAGGCCGTCCACCTGCATTGTCAGCAGGTCGTCGCGACGGACGCGGGTACACCAGGAACTATTGAACTGGCACACGGTGCCGTCCTCCAGCACGAAAATCGCATAGGCGCTGTCGTCGGCGGTGGCGGGAAAAACCCGGCCCGATTCGTCGCACCTCTCGGGCAGATCGGTCGCGCCGTACGCCACCAATGATTTAATCTCGCCGAACAATCCGGCGATGACATACTGCCAGTGGCAGAACATGTCGATCATCATTCCCCCGCCGTCTTGCACGCGATAATTCCAGCTTGGCCGCTGGGTGGGCTGATCGAAATCCATTCCTGTGAACACCCAGTATCCGAACTCCCCGCGGACGCTGAGAATGCGCTCGAAGAAGCCCAGTTCCTTCAACATGCGAATTTTCCGCAGGCCCGGCAGGAACAGCTTGTCCTGCACCACGCCGTTTTTCAGGCCGGCATCTTCGCAGAGCTTGGCCAGGCGCAGCGCCTCGCTGGTGGAAACGGCTGTCGGCTTTTCGCAATAGATTGACTTTTTGGCCTTGACGGCCATTTCAATAAAGCCGGCGCGTTGGAGCGTTCCGCTGGCGTCGAAGAAAATCTCGTAATCCCCGAACTTGCCTTCGATAGCGCCCTGCAAGTCGGTGGTGAATTTCAGAGGCTTGCCGATGACCGATGGGCCGTATTTCTCAGCCAGTTCCGACAGCTTGTTTTCATTGCGCCCCGTGAGGATCGGATCGGGCATCAGCACCAGGTTGGGATTGATGCGCACCCCGCCTTGCTTGATGATCGCCAGGATCGACCGCACGAGGTGCTGGTGGGTGCCCATGCGCCCGGTCACACCGTTGAGGATCACGCCAATTCGCCGGGTTTCCATGATGGGTGGTCTCCGCCTGTTTTTAGGGTGGTCGTCAGACTTTCTCGGCAACAAGACTAGCCCGGATTGAGGTTATTCCTATGGATTGTTCGGCCAATCTTTGTATTTTACGGTCAAATGTCCATGGCGGATTTGCAATTTCTGGCTGGGGCGCATGTGCCGGAGTGCGCGCACCACATCGACAAGCATTTTGCTGGGTATCAAACGCTGCAGTACATGACCGCAGGCACGGTCGATCTGCGACACGGAAACGACACGTTTGTGTTGAACGGGCGGTGGTTCTGGTCGGCCTATCCGGGGCCGCGAGTTGCGTTTCACGCCGGCGGGGGTACCAAGATCTGGAACCATCGATACATCGCGTTCACCGGCTCACTGGTGGGTCGCTGGACTGCCGACGGGATATTTCCAATTGCCCCTCAACCGGCGCCAAAGCTGGCCGATTTGGACGCGCGATTCGATGCGCTTCTCGAACACTCGCGCTCTACCGGCCGCTTGGACCAGCTCCGGGCGGTCCACTTGATCGAAGGCATCCTGCTGGATCTGGCGCGGCATCGGAGCGCGCGGCCCGCGGCCGAAGCCTGGGTGGCCCGGGCCATGACCCGACTGACCGAAAGCGAAGTGGATTGCCCGACGCTGGCCAGCGAGCTGGGCATTTCTGAAAGCACCTTCCGCCGGCGGTTCGCGCAAAGCACGGGCACATCGCCGGTGGAATTCCGCATCCTCCGACGCATCGGCAATGCCCGGCAATTGCTCAGCGACACCCCCGACGCCATCAAAACCATTGCCCGGCAGCTCGGCTACCGCGACGTCTTCTTCTTCACCCGGCAGTTCACCCAGCGGGTGGGGGTTTCCCCGGCAGTCTATCGCAAGACCCGCCAGGGGTGACCCTGCCTACGAGCGGCCAGCCTGTCGCCCGTTGCGAAGCGCATCAGGTGTAATGCAACTGCGCTGTCGCGCGGCACGACGCGCCTGCCACCAGCCTCATCCAGTGCGCGCTTAAGCCGGTCGGGAACGTGTGCTGGACATATCGATCGGTGCTGAGCGTGAGATATCGCTCAAACTTCCCGTGCCCCATGAAATCCAGTTCAACATGAAATTGGACTGGCTTGCCGGCGTCGTGCGTGACATGCAAACATTTATGCTCAAAGCCGGTCATCAGATAGGGGTCGCTGGGCTCGTTGGTCTGCACGGCTGTTTCCCACCAAGGCCCGCCCCAGCCCTTGGGCTTGCCGAAACTCCAGAGGTCATCGGTTTTCCCAAACCACAGACCGGATTGCGGTTCAGCCGTGGTGGGCGACGCGCCGTGTGACGGGCTGGCGTTGTCGGCCCCGAGCACGAGCATGCCGCGCCACGAGCAAAAATCGCCATGCACCCACAGATGCGTGCTGATCGGCCGCACGCCCCAGATCCGGCCGCCGTACGCCTAGGGAGAAAGCTCGTAAAACATTCCGTGGTGGTCCATCAGAAAGCGCTCGTGCTCGGTCTCACGGATGCGGGGCCACTCGGTCTGCCACTTGTGATCGAAGCAGTGCGACGCCTTGGGCAAGCGATAGGTCGTCCACTTTTTGTCAGAGTTTGTGAATACCTTCATGATCGCCGACGCCTGATCCCAGCCCGTGGCAAACATGGTCCCGCCAAAGCCGCCACGCCCGGAAATGCAGGTGAACGGCTTCTCTTCCAGCGTAGTCCAATTTTGGCCATCCCACTCGGCCAAACGGCCCTGGGACTGCTTGCCCGCCCAGTCAAGTTCGTGATATTCATTGGAGCAAACGACCAGCCGGCCGAACTGGCAATAGCAGTCCTTGAAATGCACCTTGCCCTCGCCCATCGTGCCGAGGATCTTCTGCAGGTCAAAAATCTGCGTGCACTCCAGCGTCCTGACATTTAGCTCAAACAGCTCCCCTTCCATGGCCATGACATAGACCTTGTTTTCGGGATCGGTCATGTGCCAGGTCGTCCCGCAGACGCGCAGCGGCTGAAGTTCCTTCACCGTGCGGATCTTGTGTTGGGCGTCTATCACATGAGGACCTATGACGATCTGGTTGGACGGTGAATGGACGAATCGATTGGTGTAGGTGCCGTCGACGCCGAGCGTCTCCGGGACGATCTCCATCGTCATGTCGGCGTGTATCCTGCGGAGACTGACTCCCCGACCGCTCTTTTCCTTGTGCGAATTGTAGTTCAACACGTACAACTCGCCGGCCCAGGGCATCAGGATGCCGATGCCGATTTCGGACCGCGGCGGACCGAGATCGGCCACCTGCGCCAAGCTGGGCACCACGCCGCTGAAACTGAGGACTGGGGATTTCACATCACTCATCGCTTGCTCCTTGGGTAATCTGGTGAGTGGCCGCGCGAAGCGCGTCCGACAATCCAGGGGTTCGTTTGTCGTCCCACACGCCCGACAGCGCGATCGCCGCCGATTCGTTGTCAATGGCGATCGCCAGTGTGCGTGTGGGTTGATCTTCGTAAGGTTGAATCAATGCAATCTGCTCGCTGCGAATGTTCGCCAGGGCCTGCATCAACGTGTTGATGCCGCCGGGAAAATTCGGGATATCTTGTTTGGCATAGAGTGCGCGTATCTCGGCGGCGGGCAGGCGCGACAGCAGCACCATGCCGATGCCCGAACGGGTAGCCGGGAACAGGCCGGTGCGCCCGAGTGCATCGCCGGGCCGGGTGGATGGCCCGCCGTGATAGAGGTAGCTGACGTGATTACGCCACAGGACGCCCATCGCCACGCTGAGCTTGTGCTTACGGAGCGATTCAAGCCCGCCCATGGCACGGCGCATCAATCCCGATCCGAACATCGCCTGCGCCGCCAGAACGTGCATCGCCGGCCCCGGGACGTACTGCTTGGTCTCGTCCTGCTGCGCGATGCCCAGTGCCGAGAGCGTCTTGAGAAGTCTGTTGACGCGCGTTGGCTCCAGCCGCAGTTGCCGGGCCATTTCTCTCGATCCCACGGGCCTGCCCGCCGACGCCAGGGCCTGAAAACAGGCCAAGCCATCGATCAAAGATTGATTGGGCTGGGCAGGAAGCATGTGATGCTATAATAGCACCAATGGCGCAAACGTCAATTCCCTATTTTATTTTTCTCGTCGGCCCGGCCTAACCCAAAATTGGCAATTGTACCTTCACACTTCGATCGGCCGAATCGTCCAAACCCGGTGCCCTTCCGATGAAGCTCTTGTCGATCTGACGCACCTTTCTTGATCGCTCGCCCGTATCGGGCTGCAGGTCGGGGGAATTCGGGCCGTCGTGGCGACTCAGTACGTTGTAGTACTGATCGCGCTGCGCGGGAATCCACCCGGCATCCCGAATCAGGCGGCAGATTTCACGGCTATTGAGTTTGTAAGTCGTCCCTGCGGCGCTGACGACGTTTTCCTCCATCATCACGCTGCCCATGTCGTTGGCACCGAAGAACAATGCCAGTTGCCCAATCTTCGGCCCCATCGTCACCCAACTGCTTTGCAACGACGGCACGTTGTCCAGATACAGCCGTGCGATGGCCAGCATGCGCAGGTATTCGTCCGATCCGGCCATACGCACGACCCGACCCCGCAGAATGTCGTCGTTAGTTGACTCGTCAAACGGACCATGAACGGCAGGATCCCATTCGCCGGCGCGGCCTAACGGAGTGTTCTCGCGCTGAAACGGCCAGTGGATGAACGCGGCGTAGGCTCCAAATGGACCTTCGGTCGAACTGGCGTCAAAAGCTGATTTTTCAAACACACCCGGATGCTTTCGAGAAATTTCATCGCGACGCGTCCTGCTGTCGGCATGCCCTAAGCTCCGGGCATAGTCCTGCATGTCGCGGATGTCGCGGAGGTGTTCGATGCGCTCGCGGACGAACTCGATATGCCCGACCAACATGGTGGCGCTGGTGTTCATCCCTTCCTCATGGGCGACGCGCATCACCCGAAGCCAATCGTCACCGGTGCATTTGCCCAGCCCGATTCGCCGGCGAACTCGGTCGGCGAAAATCTCCCCGCCACCCCCGGGAATAGTGTGCAGCCCTGCCCGCTTGAACCGGCGGATGATCTCCCGAACGTCCATGCCGAAGAACCGCTCGAACTCGACAAATTCCGGCGGGCTGAAAGCATGTATATGAACGTGCGGATAGCTGCTCTTGATGAACCGCAGCAGATCTTCATACCACTCGATGGGCAATTTGTCGTTCATCCCGCCCTGCATCAGCACCTGCGTTCCGCCGATACTGAGCAGCTCGTCGATCTTCTGTCCGATCTGCTCGAAACTGAGGGTGTAGCTATCGGCGTCGTCGTGATCTCTGCGAAAGGCGCAGAACGTACACCGGGCGGTGCAGACGTTGGTGTAGTTGATGTTGCGGTCGATGACGTACGTGCGGTAATCCTCGGGGTGCAGGCGCTGCGAGCGCGCGTGCGCCCACTGCCCCAGATCATGCAGCGAAGCATGACGGTGCAGTTCCATCGCCTGGGCGTCGGTTAAACGCGATTTCCCGTCGATCACGGCGTCGATGTTGAATGTCAGTTGGCTCATATTCTCTGTTAAAGTGTATGGAATCATCGGGACCGCCGGAAGCCGTTTCAGGCGAATTGAAACTTCGAGCCAGGCACAAAAGCCCATCAGCCTCGGCTTCTTTGCAGCCAAGCTCTTTATTTCTTGGCCATTTCTGCTTCAATCGTCGGTCAAATGACACAAAAATTGCGACTCATTCATTGCGGCGTTGGCGGAATGGGCGGAGCTTGGACGAAGAACGCGATCAAGGACTCGCCGGATTTCGATCTGGTCGGAATCGTCGATATCTCCGAGAAGGCACTAAACGAGACCGGCGAAACCCTCGCTCTTTCTGTCGACAAGCGTTTTCGGTCGTTGGAGGACGCGCTAAAGGTCGTTCAGGCTGACGCGGTCTTGACAGTCACCCCGCCGGTCATCCACGCGCAACACGCTCGCCTGGCCTTCGAAAAAGGTCTGCACGTCCTGACGGAAAAGCCGATCGGCGACACGCTGGAGAACGCGCGCTTGATGGTGAAATGGGCCGAAGAGGCCGGCAAGCAATTAGTCGTCGCCCAGAACTACCGCTTTGGCGCTGCAATCGTTCATCTGCGCAAGCTGGCCAGGGAGAACGCGCTCGGGGCTTTCGGTCACGGCCACCTCGACTTCTACATCCCCGCCGATTTTACCGGTTCCTTCCGCGAGACGATGGAATATCCGCTTCTCGTGGACATGGCGATTCATCACATTGATCTGATCCGCGCAGTAACCGGGCGCAACATCGTCAAGTTGACAGCCCTAAGCTTCCGTCCGAGCTGGAGTTGGTATCAGCACGATCCGGGGCTGAAAATGCTGCTGGAAATGGACGATGGCACGGCGTTCAGCTATAGCGGGGATTGGAGCGCCAAGGGCCGGTTCACCCCCTGGAATGGCAATTGGCGACTAAACTTCGCCGAGGGGTCCATCCATCTCGAAGACGATAAGCTGGCGGTTGTCACTTGTGAAAAGTGGAATAAGAATATGGTGATTACGCCGGAAGCAACCCCCGCCGTGCCCTACAACGGGCAGCAGAAGCTGCTGGCCGACTTTGCCGCGGCCATTCGATCCGGCACGCCGGCCGAAACCTCTGGTGCCGACAACCTGTGGAGCTTTGCTGCGGTCATGGCCGGCGTCACCAGCGCCCGCGAGAAGCGAAGCGTTAGCGTGGCAGAAATGCTGAAGTAAAAGCCGAATCGTGCGCTGCCGAGAGGCGATCGAGCCGACGCGCAAGCGACTCGCCCTGCTCATTTCTTCAGGAAGTTAGCCAGCAGTTTTTCACCCTGCTCGGTGAGAAAGCTTTCGGGGTGATACTGCACGCCTTCCAGCGGCCAGGTCTTGTGGCGGACTCCCATGATCTCATTCTGATCCGTCCAACTGCTAATTTCGTACTCAGCCGGAAGGGTGCCGTTGCGGATAATCAGGCTGTGATAGCGGGTCGCGGTAAACGGATTGGGCATGCCCACGTAAAGCGTGCGGCCGTCGTGGTGAATCTGGTCGGTCTTGCCATGCATCAGCCGTGCGGCCCGCTCGACGATCGCGCCGGCGGTAAAGCCGATGCACTGGTGCCCCAGGCAGACGCCTAGAACGGGAATCTTCGGCCCGAAATGTCGGATGACGTCATTGCTGACGCCCCCCTCGCGCGGGGTGCAAGGCCCGGGGCTGATGACCACATGCGTCGGCCGGAGGGACTCGATCTGGTCCACCGTCACCTTGTCGTTGCGAAAGACCTCGATCTTCGTCCGCGGAGACACTTCCCCGAGCTTCTGCACCAGGTTGTAGGTGAAACTATCGTAGTTATCGATAAGAACGATCATGTGCAGAGGATTCTAAGACGGCTGGCAGGCAGGGCAAGAGCGACGGGCGAACTGTCTGGCTGGCTGGCTGGTGGATCGAGAAGTAGCCACACAAGTTCTGCGGATAGAAGACGGGCCGTCGAAGGGCGGGCTAGCCAACCGAGGTGACGGACGGCGCCTGGGCTGGACGGGGGTTTCGGCGCGTCACGCTGACCTGCACCACGGGGTTGGCTTGCTGGCTGAAACGCCCGCCGACCTCGAGCAAATTGCCGTCGGCGATCTGCTTCACGCGGCGCTCGGCGAGCAATTCGGCGTATACGGGGCAGTTTTTGTAGCGGTCGAAGCAGAACCGATAGGCGTAGCCGAGATGATCGAGGCTGAAATGCTGACTGCACCGGAAGTCGGCTCGGTTCAAGAACGGACAATGATCGGCGCGATCAGACATCGTTAGCTCCAGCCAGCTTACTATCGCTTTTATCGGCTGGGGGAATACAAAAACGTGAGTTCAGGTGCAGGGGGTTTGGCGAGAAAGCCCCTCGTCGTCGATGGCTTGGAGATCCTCGGCTTCCAAGTTCGTCGCGTCGGCAATTGCCTTTTGCTTCTTCAGGTTCGCAAAGACTTTGACGAGCTGGGTCTCGTTGATGTTTTTCAAGGGCAGGAACTCAGTGCCGCTGTCCGATTGGAACAAGTGACGGGCGAGGAGGGCCATTCGGTCGGTGGCCAGGCCGTCGCGATCGTGTGCGGGCATATTTTCTATGGAGTCGAAAAGAGTGCGAAGTATTTCGGCCGGGCGATCGAGCGGTCCAATGAGGCCGGCGATTTGCTCAATGCGGTTCGGGCCGACGAGATATACCTTGGCGGTGTTCGGCTTCGGGCCGGGCTGGACAGTAACGAACGAAAGGTCCGACAGCCCGGCGATGTCACGCCACCTACTCTTGCCGATACCTGAAAGTTGGTCGATGTACTGCTTGATTCGCCCGGCCAGTTCGAAGCGGAGTTCGGTTGCCGCTGCCGTCATGCGCCCCTGCTGCTGGCGTAGGTGTTCTGAAGGATCGAGGGCAAAGTGCGCGCTCCAATGGACAAGGCGCCGGTACTGAGGCATCGAGATCGATCCGTCGCAGGGGGCCGGGCATTTGCCCATGTCTTTGTAGGCACAGGGCTTTGCGTTGGGCGATTGGAGAAGCAGCGAGTGATAGCGGCAGAGATCAAAGGCATCTTGGAGCAGTTCGATCAGTGCGCTGGCGTCGGCCTTGTCGCGCATCGGGCCGATGAATATCCCATCGCGAGGGGCGAGATCGGTGGTGCGGGTGTATTTCGGGAACTCCGCATTGGGATCGACATGGATAAACCACGCCGGCCTAAATGAAACCAGTTCGGGATAGGTGTCAGGAAAGAGCAACCTTGCGGCCTGGTAGTAAATCCAGTCGGCCTCGAAGGCGCTGTCAACCCGCCGCCAATGCACCTTGCGGACCAGTTCGCGCAGGTTAACCCTGCGAGCCACCTCTGCCGGGGCTTCTGACAGCCGGCGATGGAGGCTGGCGCGAAGGTTCTTGACGCAGAGCAGTTGCACCGGGCGATCGTCGGCGTCGCACATCAGATACACCACTCCCTTAGCGGGAATGGCGGCGAGCTGCGAGACGAGGTCGGCCGACGGATCGAGATCAGAGCAGTGCGTTAAAATGTCCGAGAGGCTAGTCACAAGGCGGGATTCTACGCGACCCAGAAGCCCAGGGCGAAGCGAACCATGAGGCACCCGGCGATCACCGACGAAGCGACGATGTAAAGGACATGCGGAATTTTAGATCGTCCGGCCAGCGCAAGCACAATAAATGCCGGGAAGAGAATGACAAGGAAGCGGACGATCGACCAGAAACGCGCCGCCGACAGCATCATCAGCAGGAGAGTTGAAGCATACGCGGCCTGCGTCGGCCGGAGTTTCCACCAACTGGCCAGCGTGAGAATCGCGAAGACGAATGCAGTGCCGAGGAAAAGCCAGGCGCGCTGGGAATGGAAGACAGTCCAGAAGGGGGAAGCATTCCAGCCGGACTGCGCGCGGATGAAAACCAGTGGATCGTCGAAGCGATACAGCAAATAGGCCGGCCAGAGGCACGAGGCGAGGAGCAGGACAGCGAGAATCCAGGCGCGCGATAGAAATGCACGGAGGTGCCAGTGCTGCTGGTAGAACAATTCGATTGCCAGCGGGACGATAAGCAGCGCGCCGTCGGGCCGTGTGAGCGGGGCGAGACAGGCGATGCCAATCGCCAAAAGCCACTTTCGGCGCTGGGCGAAATAAATTGCCGAGGCGGAAATGGCCAGGAACAGGCTCATGGGATAGACGGCAGAAAGATAGAGGGTGCCGGGACAGACGAGGATGTAGACGACCGCGCGGCTGGCGCAGGCGCGATCGAACCGCTCGGCCGCCAGGCGATAGACGAAAATCAAACCGATCAATAGCGAAACATTGGATATGAGGAGCCCCCCAAGAAGGCAGGCGTCATTGGACAGGCCAAATGGCCAGGCCAGCGCGCAGATCAGGAGCGGATAAAGCGGGGCAAAAGCGACGTTGCTTTGCTGATCTGCGGAGAAGGAGTAGCCGCGCTGAGCGATGGAGAGATACCAGCGAGCGTCCCAATGCGACCAGATATTTATCCCAGGATGAGAAGAAAGATTTCGGCAATCGGACTGGACTTGGTCGGGAAGGAAGTGAAGCGACGAAAGGCCGATCACGGTGAGAAGCAGGCGGGTGATAAGAAGCGGGACGATAACGGCAACAAATGTCGCGCGGAAATTCAATCCCGATTGCCGGCCGGCAAAGGCGGACCGATCGCCGAAAGAATCAGCCGACACGGGAGATATACGGGCAGATGCCGCTTGCATGTTGATCGAGGGGGCCTGCTCAATTTATCGGCAGAGGGTGCCGAAATCTGACAGCAGCGGAAAAAATAAAAAACCCCCGAAGGCTTGTGGCCCTCGGGGGTCTTTTAAAAACGCTGGCAGTGACCTACTTTCCCGCTGAAGCAGTATCATCGGCCCCGCAGGCTTGACGACCGTGTTCGGAATGGGAACGGGTATGACCCTACGGGTAATGCCACCAACGAAGGCCGGTCGTCGCCTTTCGGAGGCGACCGGCGTATTGATTTAAGTGATTAACGAGGTTTTTTATCGCGATTCGTCGAACAACTTTCTTGAAGAAGATTGAGACCGACTTTTGCGATAGCCCGTGTTCGGATCCTGTTTTGAGGGGGAACCGACATGAGGGTAATCGATAAAAGTGGTCAAGCAATCGACCGTTAGTACCGGTGACCTAAAGACATTTCTGTCCGTACAGCTCCGGCCTATCAACCGAGTGGTCTACTCGGGGTCTCTCGCGGGCAAGCCCGCATGGAACCCTCGTCTTGACATAGACTTCACGCTTAGATGCTTTCAGCGTTTATTCGTTCCGGACATAGCTATCCAGCCGTGCCGCTAGCGCGACAACTGGTAAACCAGGGGTCCGTCCTTCCAAATCCTCTCGTACTATGGAAGAGGTGTCGTCAAGGTTCCTTCGCACACAGCAGATAGGGACCGACCTGGCTCACGCCGGTCTGAACCCAGCTCGCGTACCGCTTTAATTGGCGAACAGCCA
>JBBQSU010000106.1:0-11785 GCA_038234815.1 Tepidisphaerales bacterium
TCCTCATACGTCTCGCGGCGGCGGATCGTTTTGTATGTCGCGCCGTCCACCAGCACTTCGGGCAGGCGCGGGCGGTTGTTGTAGTTGCTGCTCATGGCGAACCCGTAAGCCCCAGCGGTGAACACGGCCAGCAGATCGCCGCGGCGCGTGACGGGCAGGGGGCGCGCCTTGGCCAGATAATCACCACTTTCGCAGATGGGGCCGACAACATCCACCACCTCGCCGGCGACTGGCTCGGTCGAGCGATCCCGGGTCCTGGGGACATTGGCCGGATCGGGCTTCACCGGCCAGATGTGGTGATAGCTGTCATACAGCGTCGGACGAATCAGGTCATTCATGCCGGCATCGACGATGACAAATTTCTTCTCTCCGCCTCGCTTGCGGTAAAGCACCTTGGTGAGAAGGATCCCGGAATTGCCGGAGATGTATCGGCCCGGCTCGAAAGCGATGCGGTAGGGCTTACCCTTGAGCAGCGGAACCAGGGCCTTGGCGTGTTCGGTGACGGGCAACGCCTGTTCGGGGTGTTCGTAATTCACTCCAAACCCGCCGCCCACGTCAAACCATTCGATCTGGTGCCCGCGGGCCGTCAGCCGGTCGATCAGGTCTATCACCTTCGTCACCGCTTCGACATACGGTTGAATTTCATAGACCGGCGAGCCGATATGGATGTGAATCCCGCCGATACGCAAATTCTTCAAATTGCGATAGGTCTCGAAAACTTTCTCGGCTCGTTCGATATCCACGCCAAACTTCGTTTCCTTCTTGCCGGTCGTTGTCTTTACGTGTGTCTTCGGGTCTACGTCGGGGTTCACTCGAATGGCCCCGATCGCACGTTTTGCGATATCACCCGCCACCCGATCCACATTCTCGATCTCGGCCTCGGATTCGAGATTAAACGCGGCGATTCCGGCATTAATGGCGTCGGCGATTTCCTTATCCGTCTTGCCTACGCCGGCATAGATCATCTTCTTTGGGTCGCCGCCGGCCTGGAGTGCGCGGTAGAGTTCCCCGCCGCTGGTGACGTCAAATCCACAGCCCTCCCGGGCCAGAATTTTACAAATGTTGATGTTGCCCAGG
The DNA here is from genome assembly GCA_038234815.1 of Tepidisphaerales bacterium. GTDB lineage: Bacteria > Planctomycetota > Phycisphaerae > Tepidisphaerales > Tepidisphaeraceae > JBBQSU01. The sequence continues at coordinate 1,078 of JBBQSU010000106.1, forward strand.
CTCTTTATCGAATAGCAGATGGTGGCATTGAGGGGCTTGAAGGCTTCGGCCACCTGGCGGTAATGGTGAAGCAAGGTGGCTTTGGAATAGACATAACAGGCGGTGCCGACTTCTGCGGCGATAGTCGCCGCGGGCACGTCTTCGCAGTAGAGTTCGCCATTCTTGTAGTTAAAGTAGTCCATTGCTTGCCGATCACCTCTCGTAGAGTTCGGGAGTATACGAGGAATCGGCCCGCAGCAAAAATCCGCCGGCACGGCTTAATGCAACGTCAGGCACGGAATGGGGATACAATAAGCCAAGCTTATGGAAACCGTCTCTAACGCATCGGCAACGCTAGAGGAAGCCCAGCGGGCGGGGATCAACATCGCGCCGGGCCCGAGCGATGACGGGTGGCTCAGGCCGATCGCCGTGCGGATGTCCGACGGCACATACATTCAGCTTTACAAGGACGGTGAAGCCCTCCATGTGGCGTATAAGGCGATCGAGAACGCGCACTCGCGCGTTTGCCTTGAGGTTTATATTTTTTCCGACGATACGACCGGGCAGGAATTCGCCCGGCTGCTTGCCAAGAAGGCCCGCCAAGGGCTTTCAGTGCATCTCATTTACGATTCATGGGGATCGATCAATACCCGGCGGGAAATTTTTCAGGACATGCACAGGTCGGGGGTTAAATTGCAGCAGTTCCATCCGATGCGCCCCTGGGAATGCCGGTTCAGCTGGCGGCCGATCAACCGCGACCACCGCAAGCTGCTGGTCATCGATAACGACATCGCCTGGCTGGGCGGGATGAACATCGCGGCCGAATATGCGGGCAGTTGGGTGACGCCGTGGCACGCCGGTGTGCCGGCCCCGTGGCGCGACAATGCCATCGGCATCCGCGGGCCTTCGTATCTGCCTTTCCTGCGCGCCTTTGCGCGCAGCTGGAATTATTGCACCCGCGGGGGACGGGTGGCCAGCGCCGAGTTGCTGGAAGAGCCGTCGCCGGGCAGCAATGACGCCATCGGCGTCTTCGCATCGGTGCCGACAGTCAGCAGTCCACTTCGACAGCGGCTGACGCAGCTTTTCACGCAGGCCAAAACCAGCATCGAACTGACCATGGCCTATTTTGCGCCGGACGACGATCTGGTGAACGCGCTTTGCCGGGCGGCGCGTCGTGGAGTGAAAGTGGACCTGATGTTGCCAGCAAAGAGCGACGTGAAAATACTTTTGATTGCGGCCCGCAGTTTCTATGAAACGTTGCTCAATGCCGGTGTAAACATATACGAGCGCCAGGTGGCAGTGCTTCATACCAAGGCGCTGTGTATCGACGCGCAGTGGACGGTGATCGGTTCAACCAACCTCGACTATCGCAGCATCGAATTTAACCTGGAGTTGTCGGCGATTGTTCGCTCGCCGCTGCTGGGACGGCAGATGCACGAGTTGTTTCAGAACGACATGAGGTACGCAAAAAAGATAAATCTGAAGGAATGGCGTAGGCGGCCGACGCTGGATCGGATTGGTCAATGGGCGGTGAGCCGCGCGCGGTATCTACTTTGATAGCTCGATCGGCTCAGAAGTATTTCGATGGCCGGCCGCGACTTTTGGCCGGGTCTACTCTGGGCCGCGTCTATCGACAGGGCCATTCCCCCGTGAACACTTCGGTGGCCGGGCCGGTCATGTAAACATTATTGTCGGATTCCCGCCATTCGAGCGATAAATCTCCGCCGGGAAGATGAACTAACACCTGGCGGTTCGTTCGTCCGGTCAGCACGCCGGCCACTGCCACCGCACAGGCGCCGGTTCCGCACGCCAGGGTTATGCCGCTGCCCCGTTCCCATGTTCGCATGATGACTTCGGTCTTTGAAACCCTCTGGACAAAATGGACGTTAATCCGCCGGGGGAAAGCCGGGTGGTGCTCGATCTTCGGGCCGAGGCCCGCCAGATCAATCGCCTCGGCATGGGGCACAAAAATGACCGCGTGGGGATTTCCCATCGACACAAAAGTCGCCACTAGCGGTGCCGATGAACTGGCCAGCGCCAATTGATATTCATGCTCAGTCCCGGTCGGCGAGACCTTGCTGGGATCCACAGGAATCGCGGCCAGATCGAGAATCGGCGCGCCCATGTTCACACAGGCCTGATCCACCTTGCCATTGGCAATCCGCAGATCGATCGACAGCACGCCGCGAACAGTTTCGACGCGCATCGGGTTGCTCGCGGTCAGAGCGTGATCGAAGGCGTATTTGGCCACGCAACGCACGCCGTTGCCACACATCTCGCTTTCCGATCCATCGGCATTAAACATGCGCATGCGCACGTCCGCGACTTTAGACGGCAGGATGAGAATCAGTCCGTCACCGCCGATGCCGAAATGTCGATCGGCCACCGTCACCGCCAGCGCCGCGGGGTCGCTAACGGTTTCGGCAAAGCCGTTGACGTAAACGTAGTCGTTGCCGATGCCGTGCATCTTCGTGAATTTCATGATTGTCAGGATTGTAGGAGTTTGCCCAGCAGTTCGGCGTAATAGGAGATAATCAGGTCGGCCCCGGCACGCTTGATGGCTAGGAGGGACTCCAAAACCGCGCGGTCATGGTCGAGCCAACCCGCCCGACCGGCGGCTTCCAGCATCGCATATTCGCCGCTGACCTGATACGCCACCAATGGCACCTGTGTGACCTGCCGCAGGCGCGAAATTACATCCAGATACGCCCCCGCGGGTTTAACCATCACCATGTCGGCACCTTGCTCTATGTCGAGGCGACATTCAAGCAGCGCCTCGTCGATTCCGCGGGCCGGGTCCATTTGATAGCTGCGGCGATCACCGAACGCCGGCGCCGAGTCGGCGGCATCACGGAATGGCCCGTAAAAGGCCGAGGCGTATTTCACGCTGTAAGCCAGGATGGAAGTGCCTGCAAACCCGGCCGAATCAAGCCCCGCGCGCAAAGCCGCCACCGTTCCGTCCATCATTCCGCTCGGCGCGATCACGTCGGCCCCGGCGCAGGCATGGTTCACTGCCTGCTTCACCAGCAGACTGACCGTCTGGTCATTCTTGACCGTCAGTCCGTCGTCGGTCATCGGCCCGCAATGGCCGTGGCTGGTGTATTCACAGAAACAGAGGTCGGTGATGCCCACGAGCGGGAGCTTTCGTTCTTTCACCGCCCGCAGCAAACGACACACGACGTTGTCCGGATCTAGCGCCGGCGAGCCTGAAGCATCCTTCTTCGCGCGATCGATTACGCCAAAAATGAGGTAAGCGCCGAAGCCGTCGTCGGCCCGGCAGCTCAGCCAATCGGTGGCCATGTCGATAGACATCTGGAAAACGCCGGGCATCGACGACACTTCGTTGCGCACCCCACGGCCCTCGGTGACGAAGACCGGCGCGATAATATCGCTCTTGCGCAGCTCGACGGTTTGGAGCATCCTCCGGAGTGATGCCGAAGCCCTCAGGCGCCGGGGCCGAATGAGAAGTTTTTGCAGGTCGCTCATGGCGAATACTTTACCCTCACGCGGCGAAGGGACAAAAGCCAGTGAGCTTTCGGCGCGGCTTTTTGCGACCAACAAATAATACTTGACATTCTCCGGCGGGGGCATGTATGGTGTTATTCAATATGAAACGACTGGCACTTGGACTTTTGCAGCTTAGCCTGGGCCTTCTGGCCCTCGAGCTTACGCGCGCATAGGTCGCAGGGTCGCTTCTTAAGGTGAAATTCTTAGGCAAACCCTGCGGGTCGAATCGCAGGGTTTTTTTGTTTTTTAGTTTCGTACGGAGCAGACGATGGAAACGATACGCATTTTCGATACGACCTTACGCGACGGCGAGCAATCTCCCGGGGCGACCCTCACGTTGCCGGAAAAGCTGGAGATCGCGCGGCAGCTTGAATCGCTGGGTGTGGACGTGATCGAAGCCGGCTTTCCGATCAGTTCCGATGGGGATTTCGAGTCAGTGCGCGCGATCTCGGCGGAAATCACCCAGAGCGTGGTTTGCGGGCTGGCGCGGTGTACGCCCAAGGACGTGGACCGGGCTGGCGAAGCGGTCAAGCACGCGGCCCGGGGGCGCATCCACGTTTTCTGCGCCACCAGCAAAATCCACCGCGATCACAAGCTGCGCAAGGGCAAGGAAGAGATCATCCGTATCAGCGTCGAATCGATCCGGCAGGCCCGCGGGTATACCAACGATGTCGAATTTTCGCCTGAAGACGCCAGCCGGACAGAACTGGAGTTTTTGGAGGAGATCACCCAGGCGGCGATCGAAGCCGGGGCCACCACGATCAATCTGCCCGATACGGTCGGGTATGCCACGCCGACAAACTACGGCCGGATTTTCTCTCACCTGATCGCTAAGTTGCCGATCATTCGGGAAAAGAACATCTATCTCTCCTCGCACTGTCACGATGACCTGGGCATGGCAGTGGCCAACAGCTTGTCGGCCCTGGAAGGAGGCGCTCGACAGGTTGAATGCACGATCAACGGTATCGGCGAGCGCGCAGGAAATGCGGCGCTGGAAGAAATCGTTATGGCCCTGCGCACGCGCAGCGATTACTTCAAGCTGGGCACGCGAATCGATACCACCAAGATTTGGCCGACCAGCCGGATGGTCAGCACGCTCACCGGGCTAACCGTGCAGCGAAACAAAGCCATCGTCGGCGAAAACGCCTTTGCCCATGAATCGGGCATCCACCAGGACGGTGTTTTGAAGTACCGCGAGACGTATGAAATCATGGACCCGGTTACGGTGGGCATCTCCAAGAGCAACCTGGTGTTGGGCAAGCACTCAGGCCGGCATGCATTCAAGGACCGGGTGTCGCAACTGGGCTATAAGTTGACCGACGAGCAGGTGGAGGCCACGTTCGTCAAATTCAAGGCCCTGGCCGACAAGAAGAAAGAGGTGTTTGACGAGGACATAGAAGCACTGGTGGACGACCAACTCGAGGTGGTTCGCGGGCTGTGGACGCTGGTGAGTTTGCAGGTGACGACCGGCAGTAGCACGATCCCGACGGCGACGCTGGTGCTGAAAGACAGCAACGGCCAGAGCCTGCAGGATGCGGGGATCGGCGACGGGCCGGTCGACGCGATTTATTCGACCATCCAGCGGCTCACGGGGATCAAGGCCTCGCTCATCGACTATCGCATTCGCGCGGTCACCAAGGGTAAAGAGGCGATGGGTGAAGTGCAGATCGAGGTGGACCACAGCGGACAGAAATTCCGCGGGCGGGGCATCAGCACCGATATTCTGGAAGCCAGCGCCCTGGCGTATCTGTCGGCAATCAACCGCCTCCGCAACACCACGGGCCGCACGCCGCGCACGGTCACGCAGCATACCGGTGTTTAGCCCGTTGCTCCGTGGGGTCGGCAGATGCCTGCTAAAGGCCGGCGCTCAACCACTGGCGAAGTGTTTGCGCGTCGGCCTTCATTTGCTCGATCGAATCGTTCTTCACAAATTCAAGCAGCGCAAAAGCATCCCCGGCACCGGCGGCCTTTTTCAAATAAGCCGGCCAGACTTCGTTGCCGTGCGCCAGTGGATAACGCTCCATCGTTTTTTGATCCCACTGAAAAACGTGCAAGCCGATCAAACGTGGCAGGGCCACGTCCATGTCGGTCAGGCAACCGGCAAAACTCATCCGCTGGTGCGGTTGCCAGTAGGAGCAAAAGGACGGGTGGGTCACTTCCTCGAACAGCCGCCGAGCGGAATCGGCATTATCAGTCAGCGTCCCTCCATGCCATTCGCAAGCGAGTCTAATCTCTGCATGCTTCGCAAGCGCGCTGATGCGCCGGGCGTCGGCAACGACGGCATTCCGAACGGAGTCGTCGGCCTGGGCCGAGCCAATTGATCCCGGCCAAACGCGAATGATCTTCGTTTCCAAAGCGATTGCGCAATCCAGCACGCGCTGAAACTCATCCGCCGGGCTGCTTCCCACGCGGTAATACGATCCGTAGGCCGCGACAGTTAATCCGGCGTCGCGGGTCATTTCGCCAACACGCGCCGCGGTGCCGATATCTCCCGCCGGGACATGTAAATCCGCGCCCCACTCAATGCCCTCCAGGGCCGCAGCCTTTGCAGCGGACAACACCTCCGCGGGTGACAACTTTCGGAATGTGATCGAGACCAACCCGGGTCGAAGCATTTGACTCCTCGTGCAAAATTCGAACGGTCACTGTATACCGCTGGCCGGGTGTCATTCAATAGTGTGTAACGGGGAAGACGTTCGCACTCAGCGTCGAGAGCGTGCAGCCAAGCCTCCCTTGCGATAACTTTACGCGTGTGCAAACCTCCGGCGATTCAACGTCTATCTCTTCGCGTGACTACCTCCTGCTGGGGGCCTTCTGTCTGCTGCTGTTCGGACTGTCTGCGTTCAATCGGCGGCCCTTAACGATGCACGAGGCGCGCCTGCCGCAGACCGCGCGGGAGATGGCTGTCACCGGTGACTACCTCTTGCCCCATAGTGGCGGGCGACCGTGGCTCGAGCGCCCGCCGCTGCCGCATTGGATTGTTCTTGGTGCACAAAAGCTGCTGGGCAAGCATCAGCATGTTCTGGTCGAACGCCTGCCGTCAGCGGTCTGTGGCGGGTTGATCGTCCTGTTGTGCGCGTGGATGGCCGGGGCGTGGTTCGGACGCATCACAGGCCTGCTCAGCGGCTACCTTCTGGCCACCTCTCAGGAGTTTTTTTCGTATGCCACGCTGGCCGAAGACGACATCTATCTGGCCCTCCTGGTCACGATCGCCATTTCTATCTTCGTGCGCATCGAGTGGTTCAATGACCAGCGATCTTACGCGCCGCGCACCAATCCCTTTGGTGGCCGCGCCTGGCCGGTGCTGCTGCTGTTCCTCGTCACGGGCTTAACGAATTTGACCAAAGGACCGCTACTGGGGGTCGTAATCGTCGCGAGTACCATCGGCTCGTTTCTGGTCCTCAACCTCGATGCCCGCAGGTTCTTACGATACGCCTGGGTGTGGGGGTGGTGCCTGCTGCTCGGCATTTCCATTGCCTGGCCGTTGTGGGCCTGGCTGCACTATCCAGACGTACTGGAGAATTGGAAATACGACTATTTCGGCCGCGTGTCTGGTACTTACGAAAAAATCAGCCAGCCGATCTGGTACTATCCGGTGCAATTGCTCGGCGCGCTGGCCCCATGGACGCCGGCGACGTTGGTGGGCCTTTGGGCAACGTGGAAGCGTGCCCGCAAAATTCCTTTCAGCCCGGAGCGGTTCATCTGGTGCTGGGCGATCGTGCCCGTCGTGGCTTTTTCCGTTCCCAGCGGAAAGCATCACCATTATTTGATCCCACTCCTGGCCCCCTGGGGCATACTCTCAGCCATCGGCCTGCAACATCTTTGGGCCTTGCTGAAGCGCAAATGGCCGGATGTAAACGGCGCGGTGGCCCTGCGAAATGCGATGGTTCTGCTGCTGCTGGCCGGGTTTGGTGTGCAGGCGTTTGTCGCGTCAAAATCTGCCGGCGAATGCACGTATGCTGATACAAAGTTTCTGGGTCTGGCCGATAAGACCGTCCCTTCCGGCGAACCCCTTTTTATCGATGCCAATGTCGGTGCGCTCGATTTTTTCCGCCTGCAATATTATTCCCGACCTGACGCACGGCTTATTCATAACCTCACCTACCTTCGCGACGAACGCATCACCGCTCCCGATGTGTGGGTGATTACCCGCGCGGGCAATGAACGACAACTTGAAGACTACGGCCTGGTGCGCATGGAAGCCCAAAGCAAAATCTCCCATGGCGACCGCACGGACAAGGGCCGCTTCACTCTTTTTCATCTTCATTTCAACCCCGCGATGCCGCGTTACCCCGCCCCGATGAATATCACCAACAAACAGGGACTGTTGCGAGACCCCGGCCCGTTCTGCGGGCCAGTCCCCGGACGATATTGACGGGAGAAGGCAATCGTCACAGCCGATTTTGCCGATTGACGGATTGACGCAGATTTGAACGAGCGCGCCCCAAGAACTCGGGAATCGCGCGCGGGGGCATAAGTGTTTGCTTAGGCAAAAAGAGAATGGTGCCGGGCGCGAACGGTATAGGACCGATATGGACTAGTGACGACGGGAAAATCGCCGTAACAGTGGCGGCTTCGTCGACAAAAAAGCAGGCCAATTCTGAAAACCGGACACGGCCCGGTTTCACGTTCTATCGCCAGCGTGGGTGGGGACGCGCGATTAGAAGTAGTAGCGGCTGACTGTGCCGGTTTGGTCAAAAAACCAGAATTGTCGCTTGCCTTTGGTCGGTACAGCTTTTTGGCCGAGCGAATTCTGTGGCACCCAGTCGACGTGGCCGTCCATGTGGCCGACGTTCGCACCGCCGCGTGGGTTTTTGGGCATGACGCCGGTGGGGTCAGTGCCATAAACGTGATTCGAGGGGGTCAGGTTGTTTGAAAAGCTGCGCGTGGTATCGGTGACCAGCAGGTCGTAGAACGGCTTATCCGTAAGCTTGCCGGCCAGCACTTTCCTTCCGGGGTCAACTTCTTCAAAGCCGCCGTAACCCGTGCCGGGTGGCCCGCTCACCTGCGACGGCGATACGGACAGCCCGACCCGTCCGCCGAAGAACATGTAGCCGGTGAACGCAAACCCGTCCAGCCCGCCCGATGCCCAGTTCAGATCGGTGTTCATATCAAAGTTGGACGGGCAATAGAAGCTCCCTCGCGATACGTGATATTGATTCACAAGGACGTCACGGGCCCCACGATGAAGCAACTGTAATTCCCCGCGGGCCGTGTTATAGGTGCCGTCAACATACGTGCCGTCCCATGTATGGGTGATGTTGCCCGCGTCGATATATCGCTGGCGGTGGGCATCGGCGTACATGATCATGGTCATGCAAAGCTGGCGGATGTTCGACGCGCAGGCCACGCGGCGGGACTGCTCTCGCGCTCGCGAGAGCGCGGGCAACAGAATCGCGATCAGGATGGCGATGATGCCAATGACAACCAGCAGTTCCACGAGGGTGAAACCATTTTGTTTATTTTGCCTGGACTTCATGATTGTTTTCCAGAACAGGGACTTTCGTCGACGATTGGGCGCTTAGGGCGTTGCGTAAGGACCGCTGGGCACGCTGAAATATCAGCAGTCGCAGGCGATGCCGGCTCGGCCGGCCTCAGGCTTTTTGAACCCGACGATGTATCCGGGCACCCCAGCCCGCTGTCGCTTCAGCGATCCGCCCCACGCCGGCGCGTCTGCCGCGCCGGCGTGTGCGGAAAATATCAGCAATTCAAAACCTCTCAGGCCGTCCGACGGCGACGGGCCATCAAACCCATTCCAGCCACACCGAGCAGGGTCAACGAGCCTGGTTCGGGGACTGCGTAAGTCAGCGACAATTCGGGACGCAGAGCAGGGCTGACACTTTCTTCATTGCTGTTGGTGAAAAAAATGTACCGGTTTGTCGTGTGCCCGGTAATGTTCTCATCAGTCGCCTTCAGACTGAAGTAGACAGTCTGCCCGCCCGATGCATACGCGTTCTGGATGGCGGTAACGAAGGCTGTCGAACTGGCGAAGGTTGACGCGCCGGTCGTGCCGCCGCTACCGTTCTTGGCGCTCGTCACACTGATCGAACTCAGCACGGTTCCCGGCGTGGGTTGGGTATTCCACGTCACCGTGGCCGGGTTGAAGGTCGTTGTCGAGGTCAGGTCGGCACCAAACGTAAGAACTTCGGTGTCGCTGGCGTTGCTGGAATCTTGGAAATTGCTGGAAATCTTGAGCGATGCGGCGCTGAAGGTAGCACCGGTCGGGACCGAGGACAGATTGAAGCTGTAGAGGGTGCGCAAGTCGCCGCCGCCGCTCAGTTGCCCAACCCAATTCAGCCCCGCAGTCTGGGCGTCGGCGGTGTTGACGTTCCCCGAATCGCCGCGAACCCGGGCATCCGTCGAGCCGGTGTACGAATTGGCGCCTTGTTGTAGAGTCAGGAGCGCGGCGCCCGCTGTGGCACCAAACGCGTAAAGGGACAACCCTGCTAAACCCGCTAAAAGAGCTTTCCGCATATTTTCTCCTAAAAGGAACTTGCCGTACAAAAAACTTTGTACATCGCAAGTTCATCCGATTGGCATACTTTACAACACGTTTGCGGTATTGCTATACTTTTTTCAGTAAAAACCATTACCGAATCGCGTCAGGAGACGACCTTGAGACACAAACGGCAGGTTGAACCACTCAGGAAACGGAGGATCTGCGTCGTTCTTCCCGGTTATGACGGATTTTACGGGGAAATCCTCAAAGGCGTTCGCCGCTACGGGGAAAGTCGGCCACAGTGGCGGATGATTTTCAGAGGCTCGCCGGATTTGTTCGGCCCGGATGAAGTTTTTGACGGCGTGCTGGGTGATTTCGCCAATGAACGCACGGCGTTGATTCTGCAATACAAGGGGCCTGCCGTCCAGGTAACCAATTTTGGCGATCTTCCTGGCGTGCTGCGGGTAAGCTTGGACGAACACGCCGCCGGGCGTGTCGCGGCAGAACACTTTCTCGCCAATGGCCACCGGCATTTTGCGTTTGCCGGTTATGAAGGGGTGCAATTTTCGGAGCAACGCCTTGAAGGATATCGTGCGGCGTTGGGTCTACGGCTGGACGAACTGCACATTGTGCGGTTTGCGCAAAATTTTCGGTTTCAACACAACATTTACACCACGATTGATTGGATCCGCAAGCTACCCACGCCGCTGGCGTTGGCCGGTTTTTTGGGGGGGGAAATTATGGGGAAACCCCAGAAGGTTATAGTGGGGGGGTGGGGGTAAG
>JBBQSU010000107.1:0-11462 GCA_038234815.1 Tepidisphaerales bacterium
TGACCGTGCTGGGCGCCTTCACCAGCAATCACCTGGGCATGGGCTATGGCGTGATGGCGGCGCTGGGGGTCATCCTCGGCGCCATCTACATGCTCCACATGACCGCGCGGGTGATGTTCGGCCCGCTGAAATATCCCGGAAGCGATAATGGCCACGATGGCCACGGCGCGCACGCCGGCCATGCCCATCATGCAGCCGATGACCTTTCCGGCCGCGAAATGGGCATTCTTATTCCGCTGGCTTTGGCCTGTATCGTCGTCGGGGTGATCCCCGGGAAAATTCTCGACACGATGCGGCCCAGCGTGGAACTGGTCCGCCGGGTGCAGCCCGTACCGACCGTCGAACCGGTCCGTGCAGTGGCCTTGTCCGAATAGTCGAGCGGGATTGATTTTCAGATTGATTGAAACCGCCTATGAAGAAGGCGTAACGAGACGTTAGCAGGTAAAAACGATGATGAACGAGTTACTGATGGCCATGCTGCCCGAGATCGCCCTCTGCGGGGTGGCCTGCTTTCTGTTTCTGCTCGGCACCAGCACGCGGACCGGGGCGCGCAAAGCCTCGGCCCTGATCGCACTGCTCACGCTGTTTGCCAGTTTCGTTTATTTGTTTGCCGCAGACACTTTTTCACACACGCTTACCGGTGCCGGCCAGACCGTGATCGTCGGCCCGCTGGCCATTTACATCAAGCTGCTGGCTTCGGGTGTGGGGTGTATTTTGGTTTTAATGGCCTGGCCGAGCAGCCCCGACGGGCAATCCGGCTCGGCCGTCAGTTTCGGCCAGGAGACCAGCGAATTTTTCGGGCTGATGCTGTTGAGCATCGCGGGGCTATTCACCGTCGCCTCGGCCAACGACATGATCCTGCTGTTTCTCGGCATCGAACTGGCCAGCATTCCCACGTACATCATGGTGAGTGTTTCCCGCCCGCTGCCCGTCGCCCAGGAAGCGGGGGTCAAATACTTTTTCCTCGGCGCGATGAGCGCTGCGGTAATGCTCTTTGGCTTCAGCTATTTGTACGGCAGCACGGGTGAAATCAACCTATCGGTGATCGCGCAAAAGCTGTCGGCCACGCGGCCCGGTGAGACGTTTGCTCCCGTGCTGACTGGCTGGCAAACCCTTGCCGGCCTGTTGTTGCTGGCCGGCTTTGCCTTCAAAATCGCCGCCGTCCCCTTGCACGTTTATGCCGGCGATGTGTATCAAGGCGCCGCAACGCCCGTCACGGCCTTTCTGGCTTTCGTCCCCAAGGCCAGCGGATTTGTCGCGGTCATCAAGCTCCTGTTCGTCCTCGGCGGTGGCACCTGGCATGTGCCGCCGGCCTTCGTGCAGTTGCTGTGGGTGCTGGCGGTGCTGAGCATGAGCTTCGGCAATGTACTGGCGCTGTTGCAGCAAAACGTGAAGCGCGTGCTGGCGTATAGCTCGGTGGCCCACACGGGTTATATGCTGGTAGGCCTGGCCACGCTTCTGGCCAGCATTAATCCCAAGGTGCAAGGCGATGCGCTGTCGGGCGTGCTGTTTTATCTGGCCGCTTATGGCCTGATGAACGCCGGCGCGTTTGGCGTGCTAATGCTTCTGCCCAGCCGCGAGAACAAGCCTGCGACGACCGCAGAGACATTCGACGATCTGGCCGGTCAGGGCCGCAAGCACGTCGCGCTCGGGCTGGCGATGGCCGTCAGTTGCTTCAGCCTCATCGGCCTGCCGCTCACCGTCGGATTTTTCGGGAAAATTCTTCTGATCAAGCCGGCGCTGGATGCCAGGTTGTATTGGCTGGTCGTCATCACCATGCTGAACGCTGCGGTGTCTGCGGCGTATTATCTGCGGATTATCGCGGCGATGTTCCTGCGTCCGCTGCCCGAAGCGCCGAGCCTCGGAGAAGAAGTCAAAGCCCCGGCCCCGGTGGTTCTGGCGGTGGTAGTTTCGGTGGCCGGTTCGTTGCTGTTGGGAACGGTCTTCCCGCTTAATCAAATCCTGCAGACCCGCACGGCAAACGTGGCCAACGCCCCCGGGCTAATGTCGTCAAAAGTTTACAGGCAGAATTAGAAAGGACCTCACCCTTCACAGGGGATACTGACGCAAGTGGGCCGCCCTTTTCAGTTTCTTCAAAAAAACAGGCCGCGAGTAGCGCGTGAACTGTTTCGCACCGGGTGGGGAACATCCAGGGGACACATCACCACGCCCGACCTGTCTCATAGGAGAAAAAGGGACAGCGATGAACTTTCTGTGGACTAGCTCCGCCTCTGGCTTATCGGCGCTTTTGCGCTAGCGCGGCCGCATTCGGCAGCCGAACGTTCCAGGCCAAGCCCAATCGCCTCATCAGGTCGATCAGGCACCAGGAAGCATCAAACTGCCACCATTTCAGTCCGTGCCGGGCGCTGGTCGGAAAGGCGTGATGATTGTTATGCCAACCCTCCCCGAGGCTCACGATCGCGATGGGAAAGTTGTTCGTGCTTTGATCGGCACTATTGAACGGCCGCGTGCCGAAAACGTGGCAGACCGAGTTGATGCTCCAGGTGACATGGTGCATTAAAAAGATGCGCACCAGTCCGCCCCAGGTCACGCCGCTCAGCACGCCGACCCAACTCTGCGTCCACAGTCCCAGCACTACGCCGGGAACGATCAGGCCCAGGGCCACCCAAAGTAAATAGAGCTGATCGATCAAAAGCAGCGTGCGATCGGCCAGCAGGTCGGGGATGGATCGGGCCAGCCCGGGCCGATCCGGCTCGAAGGTCCAGCCGACGTGCGCGTGCCAAAGGCCCCGAAGTCCGCCCCACACCCCATGGCCATGCAGATGCGGCGAATGTGGATCGCCTTCCATGTCGGCCAGTTGATGGTGCCGGCGGTGCGTCGCGCACCAGCGAATGGCCATCCCCTGCCCCGCTGCCGAACCAAACACCGCCAGCATCGCCCGAAGCCAGCGCGGGCATTCAAATGCCCTGTGTGTCAGCAGGCGGTGATAGCCAATGGTGATGCCAAAGCCCGCGACGGCATACATCACCAGCATCACGATCACTTCAGCCCAGCCGATCGACACCCAACCCTGCCCGCGATGCCAGAGCATCCAGATCGCCCCCAGCAGCCCGAGAAAGGGCACGATCACCGTCGCCAGCATTGCCAGACGTTTGGGAACGCTCATCGGGATTTCCGGCGCGGTTGGCGCGTCGGGCGTCGGAGGGGCCTCGGCCCACACTTTGGCGGGAGTCAACAAATCCACTACATATCCTCGGGTGAAAAACAACCGGTCCGTGTGATCATAGAGCTTGAATCACTCAACATCCACTTGACCCATTCGCCGGCTGGAGGGGGGTGTTGTCTTTTTTCGTGCCGCCGGTATACACAATCTGTTAAGTCGGGATTAAGAATGAAATTGAACGTGGTGCCGGAGACAAAATCGCCGTGGTATGCCCAGGGGCTGCAATTTACCTGCACGCAATGCGGAAACTGCTGCACCGGGGCGCCCGGAGTGGTCTGGATCAGCGACGAAGAAATGTCGCGTCTGGCCGGGCATCTTCAGTTGACCGTGCAGCAAGTCGCCGACCGGTATTGTCGTCATGAAAGCGGTCGATGGTCACTGAAAGAGAGAGTTTCCCCGAAGGGGGAATACGACTGCATATTTCTCAAGACCATCGAGCAGGACGGGGCCAGCCGACGGGTGTGCGGGTGTTATGAAGCGCGCCCGCTCCAATGCCGCACTTGGCCGTTCTGGACCGAAGTGATTAAGACCGAAGCGCTTTGGAATCATGCGCATCGCAAGTGCCCGGGAATGGGACACGGAAAGCGCTATACTTTCGAGCAGATCGAGGCCTTGCGGACCGCCCGCGACTGGCCGCAGGCTTCGGGCACGCCGACCTCCGCCGACAAATAGTCGCGAAATCAATCGATTGTGCTGGCTCCCGTGAGGCCCGCCAATTTAGCACGCCTTAACGCGCGTCTTAGCCGATCCTCATCCGAATTATAAGGGGAATCCCTGACTCAACTAACATTGAGAAATCGGGTCCGTCTATGTTATATCAAGCTTGATTGATGAATGGGGTGGTTGCGCAGATCGGATAAGCGGATTTCAGGAATGGATATTACGACCGCGGCCGCGGGTGCTCACTTCGGCACCCGATGATGAAAGCTGTAAGGGGCAGAGAAAAGGCACCGTTATATCCAGTCCTTGATCCCCAGCGAATATAAGGCGTCTATTATATGAGCCGAGATAATTACAAGTTTCAACGCCTGCGGGAGCAGATTCGTCAGGCTCTGGTAGGCGGGGAATTCAAAGGGAAACTGCCCGGCGAGAGGGCCTTGTCGGCGCGCTTTGCCGTCAATGCCAAGACCTT
This sequence comes from Tepidisphaerales bacterium, assembly GCA_038234815.1. Classification (GTDB taxonomy): domain Bacteria; phylum Planctomycetota; class Phycisphaerae; order Tepidisphaerales; family Tepidisphaeraceae; genus JBBQSU01. The sequence goes on from JBBQSU010000107.1 coordinate 4,317, forward strand.
GAGCAAGGCTCTGAACGACTTGACGGCCGAAGGTTTGTTGGAACGAAACATCGGCCGTGGAACGTTTGTCCGTGGCACCACAACGGCACCGGTTCGGCAGCGGCGCTGGCTCGTGGTCTGCGATACCAAACGACAAAATTGTCCGATGCTCGATCACCTTCGTCAGGCCAAGGCCGATGTCGAGGTGATTGAGGACATCACCCACGCGCGGCCCAGTTTTCTTAACCGCTTCGGCGCGGTCATCGACTATGCCAGCAACACGCCCGACCCCGTGCTGCGCGACCTGCTGGTGCGCAATGTCTGCGTGATCCTTGCCGGCAAAGAACCGCAGAGCTTCTCCCTGCCGGCGGTGCTGCTCGATCGGCAGCTGTCGTTGGTCCGCATGGGCCGAACGCTCTTATTGCAGGGACATCGGCACATCGGCGTGCGCCAAGACAACGGCCAGGCCAACGGCGCTCTCGAAACCCTCCGTCTCGTCGGCAGGCATTTCAATCCTAACGTGCGCTTCGAATCGGTGTCGGCAGACACCACCGAACGCGCCGTCAATCACGGCATGACCGCCGTAATCTGCGCCACCCGTGCCTGTGCCGAAGATACCCTCAGTCATCTTCAAAAGCTGAAAATCACCGTGCCCGCCCAAGTCGCCGTCCTGGCCACGGACGTCATCCACAGCAACGCCCCGTGCAGCGGGTATTTCATCGATTACTCGCAAAAGGCCGAGGCGATCCTCAATCTGCTTGAAAACGGCACGGTGAAACGCCCCTCGACGCTCTGGCTGGCCGGCCGGTTCATTGACCAAGGCACCTCAGGGCCTTTCAATACCCCTCATGGCACTGGCAATACTCGTTTCGCTTGATAAACCCCTGCCCGGCGTCGCGGTCTATACCAAAGCGGCCACCGGCAAAGCCCTGGCGCGTGAAGCGGACCGTCTCGACACTGCGGCCCGACGCAAGAGCATCGCGTCGATCACTTCGATGCTTTCCGAAAGCCAGGATGCGCTCATCGCGCAATTGAAAGCTGACGGCTTCGACCCAACAAAAATGCGCCTTCCGCCGGAACGGTGGATCGACGCGCAAGACGGACTAAAAACGGTGCAGGCCTTAGCCGAACACGTCACCGCCCATCTCAACGATTTCAAACAGCCCAACCCCATCCTCCGCGATCTTAAGGCCATCGAGACGCTTCTGACCGAAGCATCTGCTTCGGGAGTGAAGTTCCATTTTATTAAGGGTGTGCTCTAACGGTTCCCCAATTGGCGCGGCAATTTTAATGACGTGAACCGCAAATTCCACCGGCTACGCAGATCGGGATTTAAATGCCTTAAGCCTGCCACGCTCGCACAATCTGTCGTCCTCATCGGATGGTCTCTGTGACGAGCAGGACGCTTAGCTTCGTGGTCAGCAAAGAAGCGCGCCACTTTTTGTGCTAAGCGGGTACGATTGGCTCGGCTTGACAACGGTTTTGGAAAATATTCTCGGTGAAAGCGGCGCGATCGCCCGGCGGCTGGGGGAGCGCTACGAATTTCGGCAGCAGCAGATGGACATGGCCGCGGCCGTCGAGCGCGCAATCGAGCAGGGCCGGCACCTGCTGGTTGAAGCGGGCACGGGTGTCGGCAAATCCTTCGCCTATCTTCTGCCTGCCATCGACTATGCGGTCCGCCAGCGAAAACGCGTGGTCATTTCGACCCACACGATCGCGCTGCAAGAGCAGCTTATCGAGAAGGACATTCCGCTGCTCCAGAGCGTCTATCCCGATGAATTCATCGCCGTGCTCGTCAAAGGCCGAAGCAATTATCTTTGCCAGAGGCGATTGGAGCAGGCCGCGGGGCGCCAGCAAGCGCTGTTCGATCAGCCGCAGCAGATTCAATCCTTGGGCGTGATCCAGCACTGGGCCAGCGAGCAGCTTCGCCGGGGGGGCACCGGCTCGCTGGCCGAATTGCCCGGTCTTCCCGATTCGAGCGTGTGGGACAAGGTGTGCGCCGAACACGGCAACTGTCTGGGCAAGAAGTGCGATTTCTACAAGCAGTGCTTCTGGCAAAGCGCCAAGAAGCGAATGCAGGTGGGCAACATTCTGGTGGTGAATCACTCGCTCTTCTTCGCCGATCTGGCGCTGCGGGCCGCGGGCGTGCAATACCTGCCCAAGTACGACGTCGTGATCCTCGACGAAGCGCACACGGTTGAAGACGTGGCCGGCGACCATTTTGGCCTGAAATTCACCGAGGCCGGACTGAAGTACCAATTAAGGCATCTGTTTGAGCCTAGACGTGGCCGGGGGATGCTCAGCAGCTTCGGTTCGATGGCCAATCCGGCGATTCAGGACGTGATCAATCTCTATCCGCTGGCCGAGCGGTTTTTCGAATCGTGCATTGGTTGGATGAAACAGCAGAGTCGTTCCAACGGCCGGATGACCGATCCGCGGGTGGTTGATGATGAGCTTTCGCCGAAGCTGCGCGACCTGGCGTTGCACCTTAAGGCCATGCTGCCGGAACTGAAAACCGACGAAGACTTGAGCGAGATGACTTCGGCGATCGCCAAGGTTGAAAATCTGGGGCAGAGCCTCGAGGCCATCCTGGGCCAAGCTCTGCCCGATGCGGTTTATTGGATGGAGGTGTCCGAGCGCACCCCACGAAGGGTTAGTCTGCACGCGGCGCCGGTGAGCATTGGTCAGGGCCTGCGGAAATATCTTTTTGAAAAGACGCGGAGCGTGATTCTGGCCAGCGCGACGCTGTGTACCGCCAATGGGTCCAATGGCTCGCCGGCACGAAAATCGAAGAAAACCGACGACGCCGACGCGGGTACGAAGTTGGATGCGTCGTTTCGATACATCGCCGGGCGCGTGGGTGTGATGGAGGAAAAGACCGATGCACTGCAGCTAGGCTCGCCGTTTGATTACGAGAAACAGGCGATACTGTATCTGGAGACGAACCTTCCCGAGCCGAGCGATCCGATGTTCATGCCGGCGGCGTGCGCGCGTGTGCTGCATTATCTGAACGAAACCCGCGGAGGCGCGTTCGTGCTGTTCACGTCGTACAAAATGCTAAGCGATGCCGCCGAGCGCCTGCGGGCCGATTTGGAGCGCATGCACCTCCCGCTGCTGGTGCAGGGGCAGGATGTCACTCGCCGGGTGCTGCTCGAACGTTTCCGAACCACGCCCAACGCTGTGCTGTTCGGCACGAGCAGTTTTTGGCAGGGTATCGACGTGCAAGGCAATCAGCTTCGTAATGTGATTATCGTGAAGCTTCCGTTCGCCGTCCCCGACGAGCCGGTGATCGAGGCCCGCCTGGAAGCCGTGACGCGGGCTGGCGGGAATGCGTTCATGGACTATTCGGTGCCGGAAGCGATTATCAAACTGAAGCAGGGCTTCGGGCGATTGATCCGCAGCAAAACCGATACGGGAATCGTGGCGATTTTGGACAGCCGGGTGAAGACCAAGCGGTACGGCAAACTATTTTTGCGCGCCCTGCCCGGGTGTCGGCTGGTGGAGGTAAACCAATGATTCGTGCTTGCGGTCATTGCACTTACGCATTGATGGCGTTGCTGTGCCTCGCGGCCGGGCCGTCCACACGGCCGGACGATCGCCCGGTTGCTGCGCTGCTGAACGACTTGGGTTCGAGCAACCCCGCGGTCCGGCAACTGGCCCAGGAATCGCTCGCCCGGCGCGGCGACGAAGCACGTGACGCGCTGCTGGCGGCGCGAAAAGATGCCGGCCCGGAAACGCTTGCGCGCATCGGTCAACTGCTCAAAAACTTGCCAAGATTTCGGGCCGACGATCCCCCTGCGGTCCGGGATTTACTGAACCGTTTCAATGGATTTGACTTCAGCCAGCAGAAGGAGGCGCTCAAGCAACTGGCCGATTTGCCCGGCTCAACCGGTATTGACGTATTATTTCGACTTTTGGACGAGGAGCAGAGCGAATCACTCCGCTGGGCGATCGCCGGCCAGTTGAGCGCGCTGAAAACCCCCGCAGCGGCCGAGCGATTGCGCGGTTTGGATATCGAGGGGCGGAGCGCTGCCGACCTGGTCGCCATCGGCTGGGCCTGGGAGAAGCAGGACCCGGCCAAAGCTACGGGCGTGTTCGTTAAGGCCATCGAGGCCGAGCAGGCCCATCGAACCAATGATTCGGGGCAGATGACTAAGGTCTTTAGCTGGTTGGTGCAAACGGCGCAGGCGAAGAAGGATTACAACTTGACGGCGCAGTGGCTGCGGCGACACCTCGAGCGCGACGGCGCCGACGAAGCGCCCGGCGTGGCGATGGAACTGCTCAAACTCCAAGGCAATTTCGGCCCGCTGAACGGCCTGACCCGCGATCTTCAAAATTTCGGCACCCCGCTCGGTGAACCGCTCAAAATGTATGCCCTGGCGCGCCTTGCCACGCGAACCGGTCAGAGCGCGCTGGCCGAAACCTTCAGTCTGGCCGCGATGGCCTCCCCCGAAAACACGGTCGCTCGGTCCGAAGTGGCTGCGACGCTCGTGCAGGTGGGCTGGATCGAGCCGGCCGAAGCTGAACTGGAACAAGTCCTTCGAGAAACCGTCGACGCGCCTGGCCCTCTGACCAGCAACGCCCACCTGCTCTTTGGCTCAATCCTGCTGCAAAAACAGGATTACTTTCGTAGCGGGGAGCAACTGAGGATGGCATTGGAAAAGCGTGATGAGAGTACGCAGATCAATCGGACGGATGCCTTTGGGCGCAGCACGGTATGGACGGACCGGGAGGCATGGACCGAGGTGAACTGGAGGTATTACCTGGCGGCGAAAAAGAGCGGCGATGTAATTGAGGTGGACCGTTGCCTCAAGGAAATCATCCGCCTGGACAGTGCCGAATCGAACCTCGCGGTCGATCTGGTGCCGGCGCTGAAAGAGAACAATCATCCGCGCGAGGCCGAGACGATTTTCCGCAGGGTTTATGAGTCGATCGCGCCGATGGTGAATGAGAATCCCGAAAACGCGGAATTTCAGAATAACCTGGCCTGGCTGTGCGCCCGTTGTGACCAGCGCCTGCCCGAGGCTCTGGATCGAGCCAATAGAGCGGTGGAAACCTCCCCCGACAACCCCGCCTACATCGACACGCTGGCTGAAGTGCATTTCCGCTTGGGGCACACGATTAAGGCCGCGCGCCTCGAGCGGCGGGCCTTGGAACTTCGGCCGGACGATACGTTCATGCTCGAGCAGCTCAAGCGATTTGAAATTGCCGGGAAGTGAAACTGCCGTTGGCTATCCCGGCAGCGGCGTAACGCGCCGGAGATTATTCTCCTGCGTACCCCACGATGGCGATCTTGTAACGATCGGCCAGTTCCAGCACCTTGGACTTTTCCAGCAAGATGGTTTTGCCCGGTTCCAGGACCAGGCACGACGCCCGGGCGGCGTGGAGTTTCTCCATCGTGGTGGTGCCGATGGTGGGCACGTCCACGCGCATGTCGCTGTGGGTGTTTGATACCTTGATCAGGGTCCAGTTTCCTTTTCGACAAAGCTCACCGGCGCGATCGATCATGGCATTGGTGCCTTCCAGGGCCTCGACGGCGATCACGTCGCGGTTCAGGACGGCGATGCTCTGCCCGATGTCCAAGCGGCTGATTTGACAGCAGAGGGGATAGCCAAAGCGGATGTCGATCCACTGGCTGTCGGTAGGCAGGCAGGTGCCCATCGGCCCGGGTGTGGCCAGATGCTCAGCGACGTAAGTGGTTGAATCGATCAATTCAATTCCCGACTCGGCCAGTTCGTCCATCAACGCCGACAGCACCGCGTAGGGTCGCTTGTCGTGACGGAGCCGGCCAAAGAAAATCCGCAGGGTCCGCAGGTCTGGAATATATCGCAGGAGGATGCCCGGATCATACATCCGAGCCTTTTGCACCCGCCCTACCATGATGGCCTGCCGACACCCGCTGCGGCGGAGCTTGCGGATCCACCCCCCGAGTCTGGCGACACTGACCCAGGCGAAATCGTCCACCTCCGACGCCAGTTCCGGCCGGGCGCTTCCTGCCAACGCCACGCAAACCACTTTTCGCCCGGCCGCCCGTGCGCCCCGGGCGACGAGGATCGGAAAAATCCCTTCACCGGCGATCAATCCCAGTGGCTCGGTCATCACAAAAACGTCACTTCTGCGGGGGATAAAATCGACGGGGGACGAGCAAAACTGCCCGTCCCCGTCGCTCGTTCCTGGCGTTTCGTGCAGGCGCCTGGCATCACGGCAGCTGCATTTCCAGATTGTCGGTCTTGCCGTCGGAGCATTTCGCGTCCTGCACTGCAGACATACGAGCCTGATCCCTGTACGTCGCCCACACCTTGTCGCCGGGCTTCTTTATTTCAAGGCCGGTCATCCGCGCCTCTTCTTCGCCCATCATAGAAGTCGGGTCGGTACTGGCGGCAGCGGCCTCGATCTTTTTCTGAGCCGCCGGCGTGTAGCGCTCCAGCCAGCCGATAAACCGGGTCTTGCCGTGGTCACAGGAAAACACTCGGACGGCCCAGGCCGGCTTGCCGTCTTTCATAAAGGGCGGAACCAGGTTGATCTTGTCGGCGAAAAGGGCATTCATGGCCGCTTCGGGTGAACTGTCGTCGGTGGTGTAGTAGGCCTTGGTGGGGATGTTGGGCCGGTCAGGAATGAGCTGCCAGACAATAAACCCGATCGCAATGACAATGATCCCGATGGTGGCGCCCGTCGTAAAGGCGGGATTATCATTGAGCTTTTCTCGAATTCCCACGGATAACTCCTTTTCGTGCTTTAGAATGATGATCGATCCTCGCCCGTCAGGCGATATGACTCTGCCCGTCATCCTAATGCCCCCCCTTGGTGACTGCAACAATAGAATAGGCTGTTAGCTGGATAAGATTCATAATCCACCCCAACTGCTGCGAATCATCCTTGCCAGCGGCACAACTTGCTTAGCTTGCCATTGTTCGTGCGGAAAAATGCATACCAAGGAAATTACGGTGGAATCCGGCCAGAAAGCGAAGTACCGTAACGCCAGCCATTCAGCGGGGTTTTTCCCGGACGTTAGCGTGCCCGTTCTGACCCGGAAGAAGGAACATGTTGTCCATCGTTGCCCGCCTCGTGCCACGCGTAGCGCTGCTGATCGCGGTTGCCCTGATCGGTGAAACCGTGCTTCAGCCAATGATAGACCATCCCAAAATAGCTTCCTGCTCGGCCACGCTC
>JBBQSU010000108.1:0-11398 GCA_038234815.1 Tepidisphaerales bacterium
ATGGTTCCGGTCATGACGTCTTCCACCGGCTTGCCGTCGTAGGTGTAAATGAAACGGATGTTATCGGCGAAGTAGTTGCCGGTTTCATAATCGTAATCGAGCTTGCCGTTGACCAAGGCCCGAGGATACTCGGCCCGGTTCGGCCCAGCGGCTATTTCGATGCCGTCAAACCGCATGGGATCGGATCGTTTTACCGTGATCTCGACTTCCTTGCTGCCGACAAAGCGTTTGTAGGTGGAAGCAACCAAGTTGTCTTTTTTCTCGGCTTTGCCAAAGAGCTTGCCGGCGAAATTGTCGGTGAACGCTTCGATTTTGCCGACAGGATCGACCGCGATCCGCAGGCTGTGATCCTTCTCGGGATCGGCATTTCGGGAGCCGTCAAGCTTGAGGACGCCGGTCTGTTCGTCGAGTGGCATCCAGCCCACCCACTTGCCGACCGTCTTCTTCTTGGTTGAATCCTTGGAACTGATGGCAATCAAGTTCAGATCGAACTTGTAAAGGGCAGCCTGCGTTCGCCCGCGGCCGATCAGCCCGCCACCAAAGAGATTCGGCTGTCGGGAAATGACGCCCGAAAAATTCGTCGTCTTGCCGACCGTCAGATTGACGTTGTACTTGTCGGCGACGCCGGCTTTGGGCTTGCCTTTTTCGTCCAGGTCCTGACGCGTGCTGAAAACGATGTCCATCGTTCCCACGATCGCGTCTTTTGTGTCCGCCGCTTGCGCTTGCACCGCTTGCGGGACAACAAAAAATCCCGCTAGCAACAACACCGTCACCATCGAACCACTAATGAATCGGGCCATGAGGTCCTCCTTTTGAGTTGGCCTACCGATACGAACGGATGGGACGAACGCCCACCCATCAAGGCTACTATGGTAGCACGCGATCCGATGGAGAAAAGAGTTATAAAAATTTCATCGGCCTATACGGGTGGCCTAAAGATCAGTCCACTTATCCCTCCGCCGGTTCGATGACCGCCGACATCGATCCACAGCAGGTCGCTACGCGTGTGTCAGTGCCATAGGCATGAATCTGCTCTCGCTTGAGTTCGGCCAGTTCCTTATGAGTGGTTAACACGATGACGCGTCCGGATTGATCCACTTCCCGAGCCATGTCGTATGCCATTTCCGGGTTATGTCCGAACACAACGCCCAACATTTCAATAACGTATTCGTGCGTGTGGTCGTTGTCGTCAAGCAAAATGACGTGATACGGCGGGAGTGGTTTGTGCTTCCGCCGGACCGCGAACTTCACCGACGCCCCAACGATGCCCGATTGTCCTGTCTCGTTTTCGCCCATGGCACAGCCTTGTCGAGGTGCATTATTAATTCCAACATCGCCAAGCGAAAAACACAACAAAATTATGGGAAATCAACAGGGCTTTTTGGCAATATGACCGTCAGCCAATGAAAAACCCCGGGCACGCGAATTTCCGCGAAATGCCCGGGGCTTAAGAGCCGTCTCCACTCCGGAAGACACTTATTTCACAGTGGTTTTGCTGGAACTCATTCCTTCGGCGTCCTTGGATTCACCCATTTTTTCGAGAGCCTTGAGGCCGGAGGCCGATGTACCGCCGACATTGGGGTTGGCCCCGTCAGTCAAGGCAATTTGGGATTCCTCCACGCCTTTGTCCTTCAGAAAGCCCGTTACAGCGGCCTTCCGGGTTGTCAGGGTATCCGCGGGTACGTCAAGGTATACCGCGACGTGGACGTTCCCCTTTTCTGATTTCAGCATCGAAGCGAGTTTGGCCTGCCCAAGCGAATTCAGGGTCGAGCCGTCAAAATGCGCCGCCCGCAGGGTCGCATCGGCTCGATTTCCTGCAGCGGCCTGGGCGTCGGCAACGTTCTTCGGGCCGTTGGATTCGTAATTGGACGGGAATTCGTCGTAACGAATCACCTCGGCCCGCTGGGAACTCTGGCAACCGGCCAGAAGGCTTAGGCTGAACAATCCGGTAATGAGGGGTGTGTAAGTCATAGTCGTTCCTTTTTTGTTGCGGTTGTGGGTTATTGCATAATCGCGCTGTGCATCAGACCGATCACGGTCGGCCCGGCCAGAACGATAAACGTCGCGGGGAAAATAAACAGAACCAGTGGAAAACTCATCTTAACCGAGGCCTTGGCGGCCAATTCTTCGGCGGCGTGCTGACGAGCTTGCCGCAGGGATTCGGCATGGATGCGCAGAGCCGCTCCGATGCTGGTTCCAAAGCGGTCGGCTTGAATCAGCATGGACGCCAGAGACTTAAGCGGCGGCGATCCCGTGCGGCTGCCCATGTTTCTTAGGGCCTCGGACCGGGCCAAGCCCACGCGCGTCTCCATATGGGTCATGCCAATTTCGCGGCTGAGGGCAGGGTGGGCAATGGTCAGTTCCTGGCCGACCCGCTGCATAGCAGCGTCGATGGTCAAGCCGGATTCGACGCAGACCACCATCAGATCCAGTGCATCGGGCAAACTGTATCGCAGGGCCTGTTGATTGGCCTTGACGCGCATATTGAGCCACATCACCGGCGAGAGATATCCGGCCAGCCCACCGAGCGCGACACCCAGCATGGGCAGGTCGATCATTAGCCCGAGCAAGTAACCACCGATCAGGCCCGCACCTAGCAGGATCACCTTCATGCCCTGCATCACCCTTACAGCATTGGCGGCATAAATTCCGGCTGTGGCCATGCGCTTGCGCAGGTCGCCTTGGGCTTCACGCTTCTTGGGCATGAAAGGTACGGCCGCTGCCTGGCCAAGTCGCTGCAACATCGGTACGGCCGCGGTCTTGGTGCTGGCCAGCGAGCGGATGGACTCCGTGCTCGACTCCCCGGTCAATCGACCCCGGAGTATGCCCGACTTATCGCCGGTCATCAGCATCATGACGAAGTACCCTAGGAGGGTCACCGCACCGGCGATACAGGCCATCATTACAGTAGATGCGTCCATAAACTACCTCATCAAGAAAACGACTCGAGGCAAGTAGCCTCAGTTCCTTCCGTTTCACTCAGACCCGAACGGTCGTGATTTTGCGAATTGCCACGAGGCCCAGCATCTGCAATCCAAAGGCCGCGCCGAGCAGAATCAAGCCCGTCCCGTGCAAAAGCACACCAGCGTATTCACGGTTCATCGTATAGCTGACGACGAACATGACGGCCGGGAAGGCTACCAGGATATAGCCCGTGAATCGGCCTTCTGCGGTCTTGGATTTTACCTGATTCTGGAGCCGCAGCCGGTCGCGGATCATGCCACTGATATTGCCGAGAACTTCCGACAGATCACCACCGGTTTGGCGTTGAATCAGTATGGCGGTGACGAAAAACGCGAAGTCAGTGGATTGCACGCGGGTAACCATGTCCTTAAGTGAATCTTCAAGTGGCGTACCCAGGCTGTGCTGGTCATAGCACCGGCGGAATTCGGTCGCCAGCGGCTTTGGTAATTCGTCAGCCATCATCTGAAGACCGGTGGTTAAGCTGTGCCCTGCCTTAAGAATTCGTCCTAAGAAATCGAGGGCTTCGGGCAATTGGTCGCCGAGCAATTTCTGTCGTTTGGCGCGTTTGCTGTTAAGCACGAAGAACGGAATGTAGGCACCGACGGCCGCGCCGATCAGGCCAACGAAGCCGTTGCCGAACACCAGCGAACCAATGAGCGCAAATGCTGCGGCGATAGCGACCGTGATCGTGACGAAGCGCAGCACGGTCAGTTCGGGCCAGGCCTGAAGGACGCGTTTGTGCAGATTTTGCACGAAATCGGTTTCGGCCAGGAATGCCGGCATGCCCGTTGCTTCGATCTCTTTCGTGATCGATCGCCCGGGATTGGCGAACTTGTCCTCGGTGCGTGCGTCGGTACTCAGTCGCTGGGCCAGCTTTCGCTTGTCGCCACGCATCAGCCCCATCGCAAACTGCGCAATGCCCCAGACGGCCACGATGATCGTGATTGCAATCAGGATTGGGAGTAGATTCTCTTCCATAGTATTTTCTCACTTCGTTTGTCAAAGGCCTTCGATCGCCTCCGGCAAGTTTCTTCCATTTCTTTGTTCGCAATCTCATCAAAATTCGATTACTCGGCGCATGAATAAATCGCTGGGCAACTTCGTTCCGCGATGTTCGATGCGTTCGGCGCACTTGGGCCGAATGCCCGTGGCGACGAACCGTCCGACCACATGTCCTTCGTCATCCACGCCGGACTGCTCGAAGGCGAACAGATCGTGCATCTGCAGTTGATCGCCTTCCATGCCCGTGATTTCGCTGACCCGGGTAACCTTTCGGCGGCCACCGGTCAGGCGGTTGGCCTGAATCACGAGGTGCACGGCACTGGAAATCTGCGTGCGCAGCGCGCGTTGCGGAATGTCGTAACCGGCCATGGCGATCATGACTTCAAGTCGGCCGATGGCGTCGCGGGTCGTGTTGGCGTGGATGCTGGTCATCGACCCCTCGTGACCGGTGTTCATCGCCTGAAGCATGTCCATTGCCTCGCCGCCTCGACATTCGCCGATGATGATGCGATCTGGCCGCATACGCAGGCAATTCTTGACCAGGTCTCGCTGGTTGATTTCCCCGCGGCCTTCGGTGTTGTTCGGCCGGGTTTCAAGCCTGACGACATGCGGCTGCTGCAATTGGAGCTCGGCAGCGTCTTCGATCGTTATGACGCGCTCGTCGGCGCTGATGTATCGACTGAGGCAATTGAGCAGCGTTGTTTTTCCGGATCCGGTGCCACCACTGATGATGATGTTGCACCGGGCCTGCACCGCGGCCGAGAGAAAGTCCATCATCGCCGGTGGGAACGCACCCATGCGGATGAGGTCTTCCAGTTGTAGCGGCTTGGAGCCAAATCGCCGGATGCTCATCGCCGGGCCATCAAGGGCAAGCGGCGGAATGATCGCATTCACGCGGCTGCCATCAGCCAGGCGGGCATCGACCATGGGGCTGGTTTCGTCGATCCGGCGACCGACAAGGCCGACAATCCGATCGATGATCTGCCGCAAATGCTGGTTATCCCGAAAACGAATGTCGGCCAGTTCCAGGCGCCCGCGGCGTTCGACGAATATTCGATCGCAGCGATTGACGAGAATATCGCTGATGGTCGGGTCTTTCAGAAGCGTCTCGAGTGGCCCGAGACCAAAGGTCTCGTCCATTACGTCGTCCATCAACCGTTCCTGATCGCTGGCGTTGATGAGGCCCTTTTCGTCGTGGCAGAGTTCACGAATGAGGATGCGAACTTCGGCGCGCACAGTTTCGGGCGGGAGGGTTCGCAGGTTTTGCACGTCCAGTCGCTCCACCAGTTTTTGATGGATGCGGACTTTCATGGAGTTATATTGAACCTGTCGATCCGTCAGTTGCGCCGGCGGCGCGAGGGGCGCACTGGGCAGCACCAGAGGTTTGGGGGCGCCTGTGGTTCCGGCAAACAGGCTGCCTCCGCCGCTTGGCCGCGGGGTCGTTGCTTGTGGCTCAGCCACTGCAGTCGACGAATTTCTTGAAAACAATCCCATAGTATCCCACCGGTATTCTTAGGCTGCGGTTTTGACGGCCTCGGACGTTCCACGGATGGATTCGGCCAGAGACACCAGACTGACACTCATTTCGCTTCGGGGTGCCCGCAGGACGACGGGTTCACCGAAATTGATCGCGCTGATCGCATTCTTGAAGTCGTTTGGAATGGTCCAGGCGATCTTCAGACCCAGGGCGCGCTCTACTTCCTCCGGTTCGATATCGCTTCCCTTTTTTACATATCGGTTGGCCACGATCCTGATTTTTGTGGATTCCACACCCATGCGGCGCAGGGCACCCACATACCTTTCCGCATTCCTGCAGCTTGGTACATTCAACTGCATCACCACAACATTGATGTCCGCAACCTGGGTGACGGTGCTATACAGCGGGGCGATGCTCATCATGGAATCCACGACCACATGATCGAAGACTCGACTGACCACGCCCATAAGACGCTGCAAACCGGGCTGGTTGATGCGATGTGTATCTTCGGGCAGTTCAGGTCGGGCCAGGATGGCAACCCCGCTGTTCTTATGAATCGCCAGGGCGTTGTCCAACATCTGTTTATCCACGCGCTCGGCCGAATCCATGACGTCGGCGATGGTGTAACGCGGGCGGGCATCGAAGTACCCTGCCACGCCGCCTCGCATAAGATCGAGATCGATCAGTGCCGCTTTACCGGATTTGGCCAGCGTTGACGCGAGGTTACATGCGATGGTGGTCGCGCCACATCCACCCTGCGTTGGAATCACCTGTATGATACGGGCACGACTGCCCATTCCATGCGTGCCGGCCATACGCTCTATGGCCGCGGCGAACTTCTGTTCGACGATGGGCAGCGGGATGAATTCCTTCATTCCCAGATGCATCGCCTCCATGAGCAAGTTGGCATCGAGTACCTGCGACATGACGAAGAAACTAGTCCCCGGAAACTGTCTTGGGAGATGGCCGACGCGTCTGAGTACATCCTGTGCACTGGGGTCGAGATTGATGATGACCAACTGCGGGGCGTCCTGACGACTGAGCAGCCCGGCGAGTTGATCGATATTGGGATACTGCCCGACCAGACTCACTCCGAACTGACCAAGGAAGTTAGCCATTTCCTGTCGGTTGGCAGCGTCGGAATCGATGATGACACTACTGAGTTGAACGTACATGATCCTGCTTCCTTTTCGATTCGGCCCGTCTCCGGGCAAAAAGCCTCAAAAATGTGCTTGCAGCCGATGCTATTTTTCGTCGGTGGTCGGGGTGGCCGGGGCAACCCCGACCTGGCCCTTGAATGCCGGCATCGGTTCAGTCGCGGGCTTGGCGGCCAGTTCCGGTCCACCCAAGTCACGCATGAGCAGCAGCTCAGCTTCACTGGGATGACGCCACTTCTCGCCCGGCAGCGCCGGCACCTGGGCGGGGTTCATGCCTTCCACCAGACGCGGGGTGACCAGCACCACCAGTTCGGTTTCCTTACGCTCGTAGCGCGTGGAACGGAAGAGTTCACCCAACACCGGGATATCACCCAGGATCGGCGTGACCTGCTTGCTGGCATTGACGGTATTGCTGAGCAACCCTGCGATGGCAAACGTCTGGCCTTCGTTGAGTTCGACCACGGTTTGTACCTTGCGCTTGGTCACACCCGGGGTTATGAACCCGTCGAACTTCACCGCAGTGCTGAAGTCCAGTTCACTCACTTCCGGTGATACCTTCAGGCGGATTTTGCCGTCACCCATGACCACCGGAGTAAAATTCAATTTGACACCGAACTCACGGTATTCGATGGTGATGGTGGTGCCGCCGCCGCTGCCCGATTGCGGGACCGGCACGGGGAATTCACCACCGGCCAGGAAGCTGGCTTCCTCCCCGCTGATGGCAATCAGGTTCGGTTCGGCCAACATCCGTAGGAGGTTGTTGCTGCGCAGGGCATCGATGAAATAATCGAACGCGACCGCGCCCACCTGTCCATTCCCAAAGATGGCGGTGCCGGAAGTCGGGCCGACAGTGCTGGCGAGCTTGCTCACGCCGTCCGAGCCATCAAAGCTGATGCCCAGTTGCGATTTAACCCCCCGCGAGATTTCTGCAAACCGGACTTGCAGCATCACCTGCTGCCCGCCACCGATTTCCAGGAGGTTCATCACCTTGGCACCATACGGTGAAGCCACTGCCAGCGCCTGTTCCGAAGCCGTCAGCGAAGGCATCCGCCCGCGAAGCACAACCGTGCCATTGGTGGTGGAGACTTCGATCGGAGAGTTGGGGAACATCACCTTAAGCTGCGCCTCCAACGCCTTGAGGTCAGCGCTGACCACCACGTCGATCGACTGCATCTTTTCCTGATCGTCCCAAAGGATGATCTGGGTGGTGCCCGGCTTCTTGGCCGTTACCAACAGCGTCGAGGGATTGAGCGTGTTGTATTCGACGACTTCCGGCGAGCCGACGTTAACGCGCTTGTACGGCGTCTTTGTTGTCAGGGAGGTGGACTTGTTCACCATCAGCTTCAAGGAGCCATCACTCTCAAGTCCTTCAGTGACCAGGGTAGCGCTGGCGCCAGCGGCGGTTCGGCCGGCCAACAGCACAAGCAGGGTGGCGACCGTCAGACTAAGGCGAAATGTCTTGCTATCGTTGTTCATATTCGTGACCTCGTGTCAGATGGAGTAATTCGATTTCCTGTCCAATAAGTTACTGAGCAATCAAATCGGTCGGCGTGTCGGTCATTTCGCCACGAGTCGCGCGAGGCATTCGGAATTTCACGGTCGTTTCCACGCCGCCGCGGATCAAGGTGACATTGCGAATCACATCCGGGTGCTGGTCGACCGGCTTGCTGACCGTTTCCTGCCCCGGGGGGTTTGCGGACGTAGCCGTCACCTGTCGCTCTTCCAGGCCGGTCATGGCAAAGGGGTCCTTTTCACCGGTCGCGGTGTCGCCCAGCAGTTCCGCGAGTGTCACACCAGCCGAGTCGATCGTTTCGCCATCGCGATTGCCGCGGAGGACCAGGCGGGGACGGGCAATCGATGCGGCCAATTCAATCGCCGAGGCGTCCTTGGGAGTAACCAACAGTGTGACGCTTCGGGCCGGACCTTGTTCGGCCTGGTCAGGAGTCGGATTGGGGTTAACGCGTGACCCGACTGCGGTCACCTTCACATTCTGCACCACGGTCTTAGCAATCGAGCCTTCGCCTTTGGCCTGACGCAGTGTCGTCACAACGTCCACCATGCAGCCAGGCTGAACCATCCCACACAGACCGGTGGTTTCATTCACGTCGATTGTGACGGCGCGCATTCCCATCGGGATTAGCGACTGCAATCCGCTGCCGGTGCCCTTGGAAGCCAGGCCCGCTTCGTTGATCGGAAGCCCCAGGCCGATCCCTGCCATACCGGCCACGCGGCCGGTGACCTGGTTGAAATCAGTAAACACGTTTGGAGGAGGTGCGCTTCCGGGAACGGGACTAAGCTGTACGTCCTCGGCGGTGATAGCCTTGCCCGGGCCAATATCCCGTTTGGCCACCAGGATTTTTACCTGCGCGGCCGCCTCGGGATCGGCGTTGCGCTTGCTGAGGGTATTTTTTGCCACAAAGGCCGCGACCAGCCCAAGCACGATGGCCAGACCCAGGGGCATAACAGTTTTGAGATTCATAGAATTCTCCGTTGTGAATGCGTCTGCATCAGAGTTCGGTGAAAATGCAATTGCGGTTTAGAGGATTTGGGGGAAATGCGTTGACTCCACGTTATTGAACCTTCGGACTCAGATTTTCCCGTTCCTGCCTGGTCTAAAAATAAAAGAGAGCCCTACGCAGGGCCCTCTTCGAAAGGAGATCCACAAGTTCGTTTCGGGCGACGCGTCACCCTTCTTTTCTCATCACACTGGTTCCAGTCACGGTTTTGGCTGCTCCGATAAGTCCGCTGGCTCTAATGCCCACGGTGCCCCAGGTGTTGGAGACCGAGACGGTGATTGGCGTAGGTGCAGTTGACGTCACCACGGGCGAAATAGTAAGCGTGTAATTTTTGGACGTCATACTGGCGTAGCTATTGGTAGGAATCAGCCCTGCGGCAAAAAGCGAGCCAACCACCGCGGTTTGAACGTCGGTAGCGGTGGCGCTAGGCACGATGGCCGCACGGCAGCCCTCTCGGGCGGCGCCTTGCACGCTGTGCTTGATATAGAAGAAGTACCCAAATTCGACAGTGCCGAAGGCGATGTAAGTTAGGGGGATCATCACGAACGCCATCTCGATCAGGGCGTTAGCTCGACGTTTTCTGGTTCCAATCAATCTCATAGCGTCACCTTGATAAACCCATCGTCCAAATAACGATGACGGTTGAGACAAGAACTGGAATGGCAAACGGCAGCGGCTTTTCGATCGACCGGCAGGACTGCCCGGTGGATTTCACATGCTCCACGCCAAGCTGTTGCACATGTCCGACATTCATCGCCAGCATGGCGCTGTTTCGCACCAGGGCACCGAGCCGGCCTGAGGCCCATGCCTGTACCAGTACGATTCCCATGCCGATAACCGCCTGGATGGCAAACACGCATAGTACGCCCCATGGACCAAGCCATGCACCAACCCCGGTCAATAATTTCACGTCACCCCCCCCGAGGGCACCCAGAACGAACAGCATCAGCGGAAGGGAAAGTCCCACCGTGCATCCGAGCAACGCCCAGCCCGGTGATATGAGCGATCCGGGCATAAAAGACTGCACCAGGCCGGTGAGAACAATCGAAAATGAAAGCCAGTTGGGAATTCTGCGGGCGCGGAGATCAATCCCTGCGGCCAGGGCCAGCAGCAGAATCAGCGGAACCATTTGGAAGCAGGACATCATCGCGTGTCTCGTTTCTAGAGGGCGCTGTTGGGCGAGTTCCATCGAGTCAGCACCTTGGACCCGATCACCTGCATCAAGCTGATGGCCTCTACCACGATCGGCCCGGCGACCAGCACGTACTCCAGCACTTCCCCAACCCGACTCGTCCTGGCGTAAGCGGTTGATCCAACTTTGTTTCCTCACGCCATGCCAAACTCGGGCTTACATTGACTTATTCACCGAATTCCACCGTGCGAGCACTTTTGTGCCGAACGCGCCGATTACCGCAATGGCCGTCACCACGATCAGGCCGAGGATCAAGGCGTATTCCATCACTTCGGCGCCGGATTCGTCGGCACATAATTTTTTCATGGCTGGAGGCAACTTCATGTTTCTGCTCCCTATGGACCGACGGTGCCCGGGAACCGGCGATTTTGCCGATTCCCGGGCCACGAGGTTCGCTGGTCGGACTTCACTGAATTCCTGGCGCACCGAGCAGAAAACCTCGAGGCCCAGGCTCGACGAAACTTCTTACATCGAGCTATTCAGCGAGTTCCAACGGGCCAGGACCTTGCCACCGACCGAGCCGATGACGGCAATGGCCGCAACAACGATCAAACCAGCGATCAGGGCGTATTCCAGCACTTCGCCACCCTGCTCGTCCTTAACCAACTTCGACACCAGGTTCTTAATCGCCTTCATGACACTTCTCCTGTGTTTGGCGACCACACTCTCTCGAACAAGCCGTAATTGGCCCGCTCGAGCATAAGCGCTTTTTCGCGCCACCCGACCGGCAACATGCCAGTCTTGGTGTCGATCTTCTGCTTTCGGGGGACCACCACCGTCCACAGAAATGACCGATTACATGGCGATTCATCGGACCACCGAACAGGCGGCTTAACTAATCCAGGTGGAAAACGCGGAATGAAGGTTATGGGCAGTTACCAGGCCGTCCGATAAGGCCCCCAACACTGGTCATTGCCCATGGGCCATTTTCGGTTCGCCGACCATACACGAAATGCAGCTCAGGCCTCTGTCACCACTGATACCGCCCCAGCACGATGAGTGTCAGCGGGTTTAACCTCACCCGATGGTGGTAGACAGGCGCATCCATCAATGGTTCAGATAGCTCAATACCGCTGCCCGCACGATCAAC
>JBBQSU010000109.1:0-11385 GCA_038234815.1 Tepidisphaerales bacterium
GATCCCCGCGCAAACTGCCAGCGCATCAGCCCGGCAGGAATAAACACCCCCGCGGCCAGCTCAACCCCGGACGGTTGTGCCGTTTCCTCACTCATTTGTCCTCGCCGGCCGGGCGCGTCGTCGGCATCGTCAGTCCAGAATTGCTAACCGCCGGCGGCAGGCGCATCCACCTAAGCTGCTGCCGCTCCTGCTTCTCGCGCAGCGAAATGCGAACGTGCCTCGCGGTGCTGGCCAGGAAAAGCACGACAAAGAGCAGCACCAGGTTGACCCGCATCCAGGAAATCGGGGGCACGCGTCGGCTGAGCGTCAGCCGGAGCGCGATCGCCATCGCTAACAGCGCCAGGATCACGTGCGCCACCCACCACGGCTTGCTGAGTGGGTATTGAATTTCGTAAGCCCGGTAGTATTGCAGTGAAGACAATATCCCCGAAAACATCAGGATCGCCACGCTGATCCACACCACTTTGGCAAACACCCAGCGAACCCGGCCAAAGACCGCTAGCTGGTGCTCCTGTTTCATGTCCTCCAGCGCGATCGGGATGACAAATTCGTAAAAGAGCGTCCCGCCCACAATCAGTGTGCCACCGACGATGTGCAGCCAGCGCACGATCGGAAAGACCGTGTGAAACATCCATTCCGGGAGCAGGTCAAAAAAAAACATGATCGCTTCTCAGTTAGTTCGCCGGCTGCGCAGTGGTCGGATTTACTTGATGCGGGTGTTCTCTGGCATATTTCAGACTCGATCCCGCGGCCACCACCAGCAGCAAGATCAACAGGTTAATCAAGGTCGCGCCGGCGTGCGCCTTGGGCGGCTGCTTGCCCGACAAGACCCACAGCGCAAGGGCAAATGCTACGCACGCCAAAAGCAGATGCACTCCCAGGAACGCGTGCGACAGCGGAACGCTTTGCCGATAGGCCGGCCAATTCAAAATCGCGTTGTAGGTGCCGGTCAACAAGAATATGAGGATGCCCAGATGCACGATCATTTTGAATGACTTGCGACAGCGAAGAAAAACCGCTTGTCGGGTTTCGGCATCGGAAATGTGAGATAACCCGGCAGGTAAAATCAGTCGCATCACCACCAGCCCGCCCAAAACCAGGCACGCGGCCACCACATGAAGCCACCGGGCCAGAATAGGAACGATTGCGTCCATGGCCAAATTCTACCCTGTTGCCGGTCCAATCCATACAACACTGTTTGAAGTTTGGTGTAAGATATCACCCGAATGCAGCCGCAACTCCTCGATCTGGTGGACCGGGTCCGGTCCCTGACCGGCGCGTCCGCGCCGGGCCTGCTCAAGGCCGACGCCCCGGTTCTAACCGACACCGGCGAGGATTCCTTTTACGTCATCGGCCTGATCGGCGGGAAGGAAGTAGGCAAAAGCGCGCTGGTTAACGCTCTGATTGGCCAGAAAATCACGGAAGAAACCGGCTTTGGCCCGGGAACTGAAACGGTCGTCGCCTACGCGCATCGGGCCAATGAAAGCGCGCTTCGGCTGCGGCTTGACACGCAAGCGCCCGGGCAATATCGGCTGGTTCTGCACGACATCGAGGCCCTGCGCCAGCAGGTGCTCTTTGATCTGCCCGACATCGACAGCCGCTGGGAAAAACACCTGCAACTCACCCGCCGGATGCTCCGGCAGATGCTCTTTCCCCTCTGGATCACCAGCGTCGAAAAATATGCCGACCGGCAGCCGCAAGACATGCTTCGGGCCGTCGCCGAGGGTAATTCTCCTGAAAATTTTCTCTTCTGTCTGAACAAGACCGATCAACTTCAGCCCGAGCAGGGCCGCGAGCTTCAGGCCGATTTCGCTGGGCGAATCGCGAGATTACTTTCGATCGAAGCCCCAAAGGTCTGGCTCGTCAGCGCGCATCAGCCGGACGCGTTTGATCTGCCAGCGCTAAGACAACGCCTTTCACGACAAAAAACCGGCCAGGTGATCGATACTTCGCGCCGGCTTGCCCAGCAGCAACAGCGTTTGACGATTGTGCAATGGGCCGACGGGCAGAACCTTCCGCGACAGATTCAGCGACTCGATCGAATGCTCACAACCGCCCGCCAGGACCTGTCCGATCGCCTCGGTGTCCCGCTAATCGAATCGACCCTGCCTGCAATCCTTCAGGACCCCGGGCACAGAATGGCCCTGGTCAACGCCGTTCTCGACAAGCGCCTGGCCCGCTGGCCGATCGTCAACATCCTCAACACGCTCCTGTCTCCGCTGATGCTGCTGGTGCAGAAAAACATCGGTCCCGGCGCGGCCCCGCGAGCGCTGTGCGCGGCGTATCTGGACATCAACGGTCGCCCGCTGGCCTCGGTTCTTCAGGGCACCTTCGCCCGGCTGCAACAAACCCAGCCCGATCTGGCAGAGCTTTATCACGATCGCAAACTTTGGGAAGCATCTGAAGCCGATCGCGCCTCCCAGCAGCTTGTCGATCAGCTTGCCGAGGCCGTCGCCCGGCAGCGCCAAGCCGTCGGCGAATATTTCCATCGGCCGTGGCGGGCTTTGCTGGCCCCGGGCCGGTGGCTGCTCACACTCGGTGCGCTGCTCTGGTTTCCCATCGTTCAGCCGATCCTCGCTGCCATGCTGCAGAAAAATCTCGTTTATACCTCCCGTGATATGCTGCTCTTGGTCGTGCAAACCCTGAGCGTGACCTATCTGCTCAAACATGCCCTGTTCTTCGTCATCTACTTTCTGTCCCTGTGGATGCTCCTGCGCTGGCATACGCACCGGCAGGTTGGCTGGCTGCTGCGATCATGGCGACAACGCCAATCTGCTGATTCTCCGACCAATCTGGTCCACCGCGTGCTGAGCTGGCTCGACGACCTTCTTGAACCGATTGAAACTCAACGCGCGCGATCCGGCGAGGTCATCGAGCAAATCGAAACGCTACGGAAATCCGCATGATCCACCAGAGCTGCCCCGCGACCGCTGCCCCTTTTTTCGGGCCGGAAGCGGGCAACCTAAATGCGATTCCCTACAGTTGCGAGTGAACAGAAAAGTCCCTATTCTTATTCGGACAGGTTTATCCTATTAAGGTGACACATCTATGGAAACATTTCATTCTCGCCGTGGCCCCGATGGCCGGTTGATCGTCAAAGTCCCCTATACCGGTCATACCCTCCTTGACCATTCAATGTACAACAAGGGATCGTGTTTTACGCTCGAAGAACGTGACACGTTCGGGCTGCACGGCCTGCTTCCCCCGGCGGTGGCGACCCTCGAAAGCCAATCGCAACGCATTTACAACAACATCGAGAGAAAGAACGAGGCGATCGAAAAGCACATCGGTTTGTCTGCGCTCCAGGACCGCAACGAAGTTCTGTTCTATCGCCTGCTGCTCGATCACATCGAGGAAATGCTGCCGATCGTCTACACCCCAACCGTGGGCCAGGCCTGCGAAGAGTTCAGCAAGCTGTTTCGTCGCCCACGCGGAATATGGATCACCCCGCGTGACAAGGGACGCATTGAATCAGTGCTGCGCGACGCGCCCTTCTCCAACGTGCGACTGATCGTTGTCACCGACAATGAACGCATCCTTGGCCTCGGCGATCAAGGGGCGGGCGGGATGGGCATCCCCGTGGGCAAGCTGGCGCTTTACTCCGTCGCTGCCGGCATTCACCCGTCGCAAACGCTGCCCATCAGCCTCGACGTCGGCACTGATAACCAGGCCCTGCGCGCCGACGAGCTTTATCTAGGCTGGGGCGAACCGCGACTGCGCGGACCGGCCTATTACGAGCTGGTCGATGAATTTGTCGCTGCCGTCAAGAAAGTATTTCCCAAGGCGCTCTTGCAATGGGAAGATTTTAAGAAGCAGAACGCGTTTGATCTCCTGGACCGACATCGGCATTCATTGCCGTCATTTAACGACGACATCCAGGGCACGGCGGCAGTGGCAGTGGCGGGCATCCTGGCCGCCTGCCGCGCGACCAATACGCCGTTGCAAAAGCAGCGCGTGGCCATCCTCGGTGCCGGTGCCGCCGGTGTGGGCATCGCCAGGCAGCTTCGAGACGCCATGAACCGCGAAGGCCTCACCGGCGACGCTTTGCTGGGCGCGATTGCGATTCTCGACAGCGGCGGGCTGATCGTCGAAGGCCGGCCGTTGAAAGAAGCCGCCAAGCGCGATTTCGCCTGGCCGACGCGCATCGCCAGCAAGTACGGTTTCAGCGCCGACAAGCCCGTCGACCTGCTCAGCGTCGTCAAGGCCACGCATCCCACCGTGCTCATCGGCACAACCGGCGAACCGGGGGTCTTCACTGAAGCGATCGTTCGGGAAATGGCCAAGCACGTCGAGCGGCCCGCGATCCTGCCGTTTTCCAACCCCACCAGTAAATGCGAAGCCATCCCGCGAGACCTCATCGACTGGACAGACGGTCGGGCTCTGGTGGCCACGGGCAGCCCGTTTTCGCCCGTGCATTATGGCGATCGAACGATCCGAATCGGGCAAGGAAATAACGTCTACATCTTCCCCGGCGTGGGGCTGGGCGCGCTGGTATCGGAAGCCACGATGGTCACTGATTCGATGTTCACGGTGGCGGCGGAAACGCTGGCCGAGTGCATCCAGCAGGATGATCTGGATTCCGGTGCGCTCTATCCAAAAGTGACCGAACTCCGCAGGATCAGCGCCAAGATCGCCGAAGCCGTCGTCCGCGAGGCCCTGTCCAACAACGTGGCCGGCCGGAAGTTCAAAGACAGTGAAATCAGCCAGGCGGTGGCCGATTTCATGTGGGAGCCGGTCTATCCGGTGTATGAGAAGGCGTGATCCCCACAGACCGACGCGCGGACTTGGTTTGACCTGATGCTGCCGAATAAAGTCATGGAGGAATCGACTCGGAGGTTGAGTTGAAGTGGTCTGCTCGACTGATTCAGTGGCCAGCGGACCATTGGAAGACGGTTTGTCTGCTGCTGTTTGTCGCGGCCTGGTGCCTGCGGGCGACGGCGGCCACATCGCTGTCGCGGGGTTTTTCGCCTGGCGATGATTCGGAATACATCCAGCGGGCGTGGCATCTGCGCCACGGCCAAGGGATGATCGCTAGGCCCGCCCCGGCTGATGGATTTACTCCCGAAACCTCGTTCCATCCCACGTTTGAAACTCGTCCCACCTTTCGACGGCCGCTGACGATCCTGCTCGTGGCGGGGTTGCAGGCTTTATTCGGTGAGCAGCAACTTCTGGCGCAGCGCCTTGTGCTGGCCTTGCTGGGGGCTTGCGCGGTCGTCTGCGTCGCCCACACGGGAAAGCTCTGGTGGGGTTGCTGGCCCGGATTGCTGGCCGGAATTGCCTACCTCACCTACCCATACAACATCCGGCACGACGTTGAAATTTACGACAACATCACCACGAACTTCTGCGTCACACTTTTCGTGCTGCTCTGCGCGGTCTGGCAACGCAGTCCGCGGTTGTCGATCGTCGCCTCGATGGGCCTGATCGCCGGGCTGTTTTCGCTTAATCGGTATGACGGACAGGCGCTGATCGTCCTGGGCGCGGTATTTGTCGGATGGCGGCTGGCAAGTCAGCGCCGGCGATGGCTACTGCACACCGCGGTGTTCATTGTAAGCGCGGGCGCTTGCCTGCTGCCGTGGGTGGCGTATGTACACGCAATCAGCGGGCACTGGAGTACGGGGTCGGGCAGCGGTTTTGGCCTGTGGGAAGTGTACAACGACGGTGTGTATGGGATTTATCCCAACGGAACGATCGACGATGGGATCAGCGCCTATTGGCGACAATTGGATTGGGGGCGTCGCCGGGAACTGCTGCTGGCGGCGGACGAATTTGCGATGGACGCGCGCATGAAGGAGATGGCCTTCGAGTGGATGAGGAGTCATCCGGCCGCTGTCGTGCGGATGTTGCCTGAAAAGCTATGGGCAGCTTTCGGACCGGTGCTTTCGCCGGTGCGCCCCGGGATTATTCAAAATGCCATGTATTCGCTTTGGTACGCACCCGTGCTGTGCGGGGCGATTGTATCGATGTGGCGGCATCGGCGCGCTTGGGGTTTGTGGCTGCCGGCGGTGTTGCCATTGATCGGCTTCATAGCCGTTACGCTCGTCAGCTTCGCGCACACGCGGCATCGCGTGGCATATGACGGCCCGCTGTTCGTGCTGGCCGCGGGTGCCCTGGTCGCGAGCGTGTCAGCCCGCACGGGCATTGCCGAAGCTCCTGCCACTGGTCAATGACCCGCGACCCAATTCACTTCGTCCCCGGCAGCTTTGGATCGACGGCGTTTGGCTTTGCCGGGGCCGTCGGCGGAATCGTCAGGCTCGAATCGGGGTCGGGGGACGTTTTCCCGCGTTGCAGGCCATCGAGATGTTCTTCCAGCGTGCCGGGTTGCACGGCGTTGGGTGTGAGCTTCAGTCCGCCCATCTCGTCCTGCGACATCGGGCGCAGATTAGTCGGCTGGGCCGCCACGTGTGGGGTCAGGAAGATCAGCAGTTCGGTCTTGCTCTTGGTGACTTCGGTACGCTTAAAGAGCAGACTGAGGATCGGTATATCTCCCAAAATCGGCACTTTGCGGATCGTCGAGGTTTTCTTGTCCTCCATCAAACCGCCAATAACGATGGTCTGGCCATTGGGAATGCCCACGCGGCTGTCGGCCGATCGCTTGGCAAAGACGGGGGCTTCCACGCCGGCCTGAATGGGCACGGTGGTGCCGGTGAGCGAGGAAATTTCAGGGGCAACATCGAGAATAACCAGTCCGTCGGGATTAATGTGCGGGGTGACGTTCAAAATAATCCCGATGTCCTGATACTGCACCGTATTGATGGTTCCGCCGGTATCGGTGATTCGGCTGTTGGTGATGAACGGCACTTCCTGCCCAACTGTGATCGTGGCCAGTTGATTGTCGCTGGCTAGGATGTAAGGCCGCGAGAGGACATCCAGCTTGCCCTCGCTGGAGAGGGCGCGCAGTGTCGCGGTGACGTGCGGCTCGAGCACACTCACCTTCAGTCCGCCCGTGGCCGCGGCCGTGCCAAAATCGGTTCCACCGGTCTGGCCGTTCGACCCGCCATTGCGCGTGTTCAGGATTGAAAAATCCACCCCCAGATCATTGGTGTTTTCGTGGGTCACTTCGGCGATCAGCACCTTGATGAGAACCTGTGGTACGGCACGATCCAGTTGGGCGATCATCTCGCGAACGCGCTTTTCGTGCTTGGTGGCCGTGGCCACCAGCAGCGAATTGGTGTCGGCATCGGCGACGACATACACCTGGCCATATAGATCGGTCATGGCTCCGGCTCCAGCGCCTCCGCTGCCAGCGCCTCCGGCAACACCGCCATTAAAGCCCGACCGCGACGCCGTATTCGTATTGCCGAAAGCTCCACCCGTGCTGCCAAATGCGCCCGAGGAACCGCCGGTGCGGGAATTGTTGCTTCCACCAAAGGCGCTGGTCGAACCCGAGCCTGTCGTTCGATTGGTGCCCGTCGTGCTGCGCGTGTTGGAGGAGCCCGAAGAGTTGCCGCTGGTCGAACCACCGAAGAGGCTGTTGAGCGTGGCCGCAATCTTGGCCGATTGGCCGTTGCGCAACGGGTAATGGAAAAACGTCTGCTCCGATGTGGGATTGGAATCGAGCTGTTCCAACACGGTGTCAATGACTTGCAATCGATCCGCTGGACCAGTGACGACAACGGTGTTCGTGCGGGAATCGGCACTGGCAGTCACCTTGCCCTGCCGGCCCTCGCCGGAATCCGTGCTGGCCGAGTCGCCGCCGGCACCACCGCGGCCACCACCACCGCCACGACCCTGCTGCATCGCCCGGAAAAACGCCGCCGGACCTTGCACCGCCGACTGCCCCTGCTGCTGATCGGTCTTGAAAATGTCCGTAATCAGCTTCGCCGCTGCGGTGGCGTCGGCATACTTCAACTGCTTCACATGGATCGTGTTCTCCAGGACATCCCGCTTGTCGAGATTGGAAACGATCTCAACCACCCTGCGGATGTTGGCCGACGTGTCGGTCATAATAAGGGCATTAGCGCTGGCATTGCTGGCTAGATCGGCCTCGGTGCCGATCAGTGGCTGGATGTCGGCTTTGAGCTTCACCGCGTCCATCGTCTTAAGCGGAATCACCTGCGTGACCAGTTCGTCGGTTTGCGGGATGGTTTTAGGATCGGCGCCATACCGCACGGGGATGGCACTCTTGCGCGCCTTGTCCAGCGCGACGATTTTCAGCACACGGCCCATCTGGATGGCGGTAAAGCCGTTGCCTTTAAGCACGCTGTTGAGCAGGGCCACGGCCTCGTCGGGTGACACCGGTTGCTTGCTCATCACCGTCACACGGCCGGTGATAGGGCCGTCTTTCAGGACGATGAACCCGGCGACTTCGGAGAGATGATCCAGCACCGTATCCACTGCGGCGTCTTTAAAGTTCAGGCTGATCTGCCCCGCCGGGGCGCGCGGGCCAAGGCGCACCGGGGCCGTAGTGGGTGCCGTGGCAGGCGAGGGTTCAGATGACGGCGCGGGCGTGGCCGCATCAATCATCGCCGGCCATGTTGTTGGCAACACGGGCATCGTAGTGGGGGCTATTGGTGTGGTGGCCGGCGGCACCTGCGCCGGCAACCACTGCCGCGCCACCACCAGCGCCGCCGCTGCCGAAATCACGCCCATCGATCGATTCAACTTGTTCATTACGCAACCTTTCACCTTGCCCGCCGGCCGCAAAGGGCGCGCCGGGGGAAAATAATTAATCACCGGTTACGGCTGCTGAAGCCGCTTCTGTCGCAGACGCTCAAGAATATCCAAAGCGCCACCGGTCCCGCCCGTCGATCCGGTATTCACCGGACGCGCGCTCACCGGCAGGGCTTCCCCGCCGGCCAGCGTCTGGCCGATCGCTATATGCAATTTCTGCCCGTCGGCGCGTTGGTATTGCAAGCCGTCGAGCGTAATTTCCACGATTTTGCCTAGCGCGATCGCATCGCCGGTTCTCACCACCGAAACCTTGCCGGCACCGGTGTCTTCCATAAACGCCACCCACTCGCCGTCCACCTCGGTCACGCCGTTAAAAACGACCGCGTCTTCCTTCCTCATCGTCGCGGGCTGACTCGTCGCGCCGGCCATGCCGGCCGGATTCGTCACCGCCTGTGTCACGCGCGTCTTCATAAAAATGCTGCGGGTGGTGAGGACGGAAAAATCCCGGAAAAAAACGTCCACTCGATCCGCTCGCGTTGTGGCCGGGGCTGTCGCCGGCAGAGTCGCCGATACGACTACCGCGCTGGTGGCCGGAGCGGTCGCGGGCGCCGTCGTCACACTTGTTGTCGATAGGACCGTCGGCGCGGTGGCCACAGTGGCGGTGGCCGCGGCGGTCGTCGGTGCCGTCGCCGGAAGCTCCTGGGCAACGCCTTGCCCCAGGCTTGCTCCAATCAACAGGATAAAAGCGCCCCGCTGAATCATCGTCCGCTCCGGGTTGAATTTGGCTTGGGGGTTTCATTGACGACGCACAGGGTGGACAGACTGAGGCGTACCGACAGGTCGTCGGTGCCCTCGCGTCGCGGGGTTACCTGCAATTGGGTCAGGCGGACCGGGATGGCCGAACTCTCAACGGAAAAAAGCATGCGCGAGATCGAGGCCATTGTGCCCGTGCCGGTCATTCCGAAATTAATCACCTGGAACTGGTTTTCCTGGGCGCTGCGCTCAGGTTTAAGCGAAGCCACGCTCACTCCGCTGCTGCGTGCCCATTCCAGCAGGGCATTTTGCGCCTGGCTTTCGGCCTGCGAGGGGACGGACTTCAGCCCGCCCATCAGCATGGATGTCCACACGGGCCGCAGCTTGCGCTCGCCGGCAAACAGTTCCTCGGCTTTGGCCAGGTCGGCAGTGGCCAGATTGCCGGCGACCTGCGCCTGCTCGTGACGCTGCACAAATGGCGTCAGCAGATAATGATCGACCACCAGCAGCGCAAGCACCCCCGCAGCGGCAATGCCGATGTATCGCTCGCGTTTAGACAAAACCATCTTCAGACTCCAACGAACTTTTTTCCATCCAGCAGACATCAAGCCGAGGCACCAGCATCGCCGGGCCTTATCGACCCTCGGGGCGATAGGCAAACGAAATCGAGAACGACACCTCGCGGCTTCGGCCCACTTCCTGTGTACCAAGGCTTTTAACTTCGGACACCCGCGGCAACCGCTGCAATCGATCCAGCAGATCCTGCACGCGCTGTTGATCCGAAGTCTTGCCGAGGAGTTGCGCCGTAAGCAAGCCGGTCGCCGTGGTCTTGCCATTCACGGTGCGCATGGCTTCGGTCATGGTCAGGCTTGTCGCCAGCGTCTGACCGTCTTCCGGAAATGCACCTGTCAGATCACGCAGGCAGGCCAGATACCTGGCGTCCTGCGCGTGCCAGGCGCGGGCAAACGACACCTTGGACACCACCGCGTCGGCAGTCTTGATCCGGCCTTCCATCTGCTTCAACCGCGCCTGAAGCGTCTTCACTTGCGCTTCCTGCTTCTGCAGATTTCGGTAAGCAAAAGCTCCGGCCGCGACCAACACGACCAGCAGTGCGGCAGTCAGAGCCGCCCAGCGGGGCACAAGACGCGTTCGCGGTGCCGCCAGGCGAGAGTGCAAGAAATCGACCGGGGACTCGGCTCCGCGGACCGCGCTCAAAGCCAGCGCGATCGCCGGCGCAAATTTCAGCGCATCGACTACCTGTGCGGCAGAAGATTCAACACCCAGATCGGTAACTGCCGCGCGGCGAAGGTTCATTCCCATGTCCGCCGCCAGCCGATCGCTATCCAACCCGTTGCCATTCCAAAGATTGACGGCCTGCCCCAGCGCATCAGCCGGAACGCCCGCCACAATCCGGCCCAGCGCCCCGGCTATGGCTTGTGGCTCGGACGGAATAAGACAGTGCCGAAGCGCCACGGGCAGACCGCCGGCCTGCACGGTCAATTCCGCCCCGCCGGTGCCGATGTGCAGCACCACCTGCGGCGGCGAGTCAGCCAGATTCATGCCCGCAGCCAAAGCCGTAGCAGTGCTGGTGATGGCAATAACTTTCAATCGCGCGATAGAACAGGTTTTTAGCAGCGCCTGCACCGTTGCCCCGGGCGTGGCCAGCAGCAGGACTGATCCCGCTGCGGTGCTGCTGGGCGCACCTGCGTAGTCATACACCAGGTCGCGCAGCTCGCTGGAAAACTCACCTTCGGCCTGAAGGCGCAGCATGTCATTAACGGTTTGCCGCTCGGCCGGCGGAATCTCCTTGGATTTGGCAACCAGCCAGCGCGCCGGCAGGCCGATCACACAAACCTTTGCGTCAAACCCCTCGCCCGCAAGCCGGTCCGCCAACGCCTTGCCCAACCCCTCGGGCTGCGCGATGGACACCCCCGCGGGATAGACGAACTCGTTTGCCCGCCGAAGTGCCGGTGTTTCTCCGGTCACCACCTCGGCCAGCAGCATCGAGCCTTCACCAAC
>JBBQSU010000110.1:0-11150 GCA_038234815.1 Tepidisphaerales bacterium
GCCCTCCAAAACCAACGACATCACCTTCAAAACATCCCGCTCGCGACCGCTCATGACAAATAAATCTCTCTCCATCCGCTATTTATAAAAAGCGGACATTTCTATTTGCGCAGAACCGGACATTTCTATTTGCGCATGACAGCCTCTTTGATTTCATTGACGCCCGCACCGCTGCTGGAGAGCATATTCGACACGCCGGTGCCGCCGCCCAAGCGGAATCCACTGGCGTTGCCATCGCTGATGACCCAGCTGGCACTAGTGAAACTGATGCCGCCAATGGTGTATTGGCCGGACGTTGCGTGATTGCACAACGGCTGCACGCTCGGCGTTCCGCTGAACTGGGCCACGGTGGACGTCGTCCAGTCAGCGGGCGTAGCCATCGCTGGACTCCAGTTTGAGCCGGTCGCCCAGTCGGTGGTCGCATTATTTTGCCACGTGGTAATCGCCGCTTGCGCGGGCTTGGAATATACCGCATTCGCCAACGCGGCGGCCGCGGCAACACTCAACGCTTTTCGTACCGTACTCATAATGAAGCCTCCTGGGGGGTTACCCCGGTTGTAAAATTCGGAGCAGTCGCAGCGCGACAATTCACTCCGGTGATATGGGTCGTACCTGTTACAAGTTCATCTTTGATCAGCACCGATTGCGGCACCGATCCATTGCCATCGATTTGTTCGAGCATCATCGCCGCCGCTTTTCGCCCCATCCCAAAGCGGTTGAACCGCACGCGGGTCAGCGTGGGCATTTGCACGGCAAATTCATTGCTGTCATCGCAGCAGGCAAGTGCGAAATCGCGCCCGGGCACCCGCCCGGCCATCGCGGCGGCGTAGACCAAGGCGCGGGTGTGTCCTGTCCCCGCCGTCACCACACCCACTTCACGCGAGAGCAGCGGCAGCACACCTTGGCTCGCGACGTCGAAATGGTCGCGGAGGCTTTCCACCTCGATAAGCTCGGCGCCAGCCGCTTCGGCCGCCTCGCAGACCCCCTGAAGACGGGCGGCCGTACTGTAATGTCCCGGGACCGGCCCACGCATAAAAACCAGCCGCCGAATACCTGAATCCAGAATGGCGTTGGCCGCGAGCCGGCCGGCGCGGCGCTCATCACGATGAATGCAGCGCGTGGACGTCCATGTGTTGGCGTCGCACCAGATGCAATTTTGGAATTGCTCCTTGACCGCAGTGGCGACGTCGTCGGGCAGCCAGTTCAATACAATGATTCCCTCAAGGACCCGCTCCCGGAAAATAAGCGATGGCGAGGTATCGGGATGGTGCATGTCGTCAAGGCGAACCAAGGAAACGACGTACCCCGCTTCTTCCAAGCCAAGGTTAATCCCCATGAGGGCCTCGAAGCCCAGGGGGTTGGTCAAGCCTTCTTCTCCGCCGGTCTTATTGCGCACCAGCACGCCGATATGCGGGGATTTTCGTGAACGCATGGACCGCGCGGCCGCGCTGGGGCGGTAATTCATCGCCTCGGCCGTTGCCAGGATCGTCCGCGTCCGCTTTTGCGAGTCCTTCCGCACGCCGCGCGTCTGCCCATTGAGCACGCGCGACACCGTGCAGATGCTGCTTCCAGTCGCTCGAGCTATTTCCTGAAGGGTTGCCATAACAAATTCTGTTCCGCTTGCTATTGCTCACGCCAGCGATATGCTATTATGACTCAATCGATAACGTTTGCAAGTAAATTTTCGCTAACCAAATAGATTTCTATAAGTACTTGAAATTACTCAGCTTGCGCGATGGTCTGGCAAGCGAATGATTGATCCCGTAAAATCAAACCAAGGCGTGCCAAGAGCGACTCTTCGAAAGTCCCTTCCTCGGCCTGATTGCGAAACGAATATGACCCACAGCGCCTCCAACCCCCTCCTCGCTGGCGACTGGCCAGACCCTTCAGTGCTACGCGTCGGCGGTGACTACTACCTGACGCATTCCTCCTTTCGCTATGCTCCCGGCCTCTTGATCTGGCATTCGCGCGATCTGCTCACTTGGCGGCCCCTTTGCCATGCCCTCAGTATGTATGACGGCGATGTCTGGGCGCCTGAGCTTTGCTACCACGACGGGCGCTTCTTCATCTACTACAAAACCACCGGCGGCAACCACGTGCTCCACGCCGACGCCATCACCGGGCCATGGCAAAGGCCGGTGGACCTCGGCGTTGGGTACATCGACCCCGGGCATGTGGTCGGACCGGACGGCCGGCGATATCTGCACCTGTCGAATGGGCAAATGGTGGAGCTCGCGGCTGATGGTCTCTCCGTTCTCAGCAAGCCCAGTAAGGTTTATGAAGGCTGGCCGATCCCCGACTCTTGGCGCACCGAGGGGATGTGCCTGGAAGGCCCGAAACTGATCGAGCATGGTGGCTATTACCACATGCTCAGTGCCGAAGGCGGAACCGCCGGACCCGCGACCAGCCATATGGTCATTCACGCGCGCTCGCGCAGCCCCATCGGCCCCTGGGAAAACTCGCCGCATAACCCCATCATCCACACTCCCGACGCCACGCGGCGATGGCATTCACGCGGACACGGCACGCTGGTGCAGGCGCCGGACGCATCGTGGTGGATCATCTATCACGCTTACGAAAAGAACTTTCAAACTTTGGGCCGGCAGACCCTCATCGAGCCGGTTGCCTGGACCGGCGATGGATGGTTGCTCTCGACCGACACCCAGCACGCCGAGGGGGCGCTGCCGTTTGCGCCGCGGGCGGTTACAGATAAGCTCTCGCTGGACGACAGCTTCGCAGGACCAGAGCTGTCCTGGCAGTGGCGTTTCTATGACCAGTTGAACCGCTCGCGTTACCGCTTCGACCAAGGCTTGATTCTCACCGCGCAAGGCGATGCGCCAGGCAATAGCTCGCCGCTGGCTTGCATCCCCATGCACCGCGGGTACGAGGTGGAGATGAGCGTTGAGTTGCTCTCGCCAGCCGCGACAGCCGGGCTGATGCTATTTTACGGTCCCAGCGCCTTTGCCGGCCTCGGGGTTTCTGCGGCCGGCGTCATCGCCTGCAATAACCACTGGGGGATTGCACGGCTGGAGGAGGCCCCGACCGCGGGGCATGTTCGCCTGCGCATCATCAACGATCACCATTCCGTGGCGCTGGCATGGTGCATCGGCGGGGATGAGGATGGCGAGGCGCATTGGAGGCAACCTAACTGCTGGAGCGACATGAGCGGTTACCACCACAATGTCTTTGGCGGGTTCATGGGCCTGCGCATCGCCCTTTTTGCCAGCGGCGAGGGTGCCGCCCGTTTCAGGCATTTTCGCTACCGCCCACAAGCCGATCTGTGAGACTCTGTTTATTAAAAGGCCCCGTGATGCGCTGCCAATTAGCGGCGGGCTGCCGCACTCGGCCGAAGCGGTGGCGGTAGTTCACACTGGGTAAGGCCCTCCGGCTTCGGCCGCGTAATCGGGTAGGCCACGGGAGGCGGGCACGTCACGGATATCGAGCAAATACAGGTGGTTGGTTTGGGTGGTTGGGTCTCCGGCCAATAGCAGCACCCATCGCCCGCACGGCGTTACGTGCGGATGGGCATGGGATTTCTGTCCCGTGCCATACGTCGCCCACGGCCCGCTCAGCAGTTGCCAGGACGGTTCACCGCGATCTGACAGTTCGCTCAAGGTATAGAGGACCCTCCCGCCGTCGACTATACCGTCGGTCATCCAGCGATCGCCGGCAGGGACCGCCGCGACGTGCCTGCCTTTGAGAAAGGGTACGCAAAATTCGACACGCCTATGGGTCCGCGGACAGGTCATGCCGCCGTAGGCTTTGCCGCCGCCGCTAGCTTCATATTGGACGCCGCGCTGCGTGGCACTGTAGTGGCAGGTGTTGACGCCCGGCTGGTTCGGGGTGCGCAGGGCCGTGTACCAACCGCCTTCATAATCCGTCATCAGGAGCATGTGCTCGACGGGCAGGTGATCGTAGGAAAAGACAAGATGCCGGTCACCGTAAGGGATGACGTGCTTGGTAAAGGCATTAATGCGCACCACGAGATGGTGTTCGCCCGTGTCGAGATCATACCTGACCAATTGCGTATCCGTTGTCTCGCGACGAGCTGTATTACCCTTTTCCCGAATCCTTCTAATTTGTTCGGCATCTTTCGAAATATAGAAGAAGTAGCGTCCGCACGGCGAAGCGCAATTCTGGCACTTGGCCTCCCGGCCGGCCGGAACCTCGAACAGCAGCCGATCCTCTCCGGTGTCGATCCCTACGGCGCGGTACGCGGAGCCGGTGCAGTAGATCAGCTCCCGGCGGGCCACGTTGAAAACCGTGGGCTCGCCCGGCGTGCGAAAGTCCGGAGTCGTTGCGACGCGCGCCAGTTCGCGCCGGTCGCCGGTCAGCAAGTCGAGCACATCCCAGCGCCCTTCGAGGACGGCGTCGTCTACGACCTGGTACCGCTGATAGACCAGCCACCGGCCGTCCGGTGACAGGGACGGAATGAAATAATACAGCGCCTGACAAAACTCAGGCCCGGAGGTGAGCTGATAGGCCGCACGCCCAGTGCCGGGGACCTGCAGGCGCGGGAAATGAGCGGCAACCCGCTCGGGTGCCAGGGGGTCGCTGACGGAACAGCCCGAAGCATCATTGGCTAACGCAGTTTTTAGGGGTTTGTGATTTTTCATTTCATTTCAGCGCCCCATCCAGCCCCCGTCGACCAGGAGGACGCTGCCATGCATATAGTCCGATGCGGCCGAAGCGAGGAAGACCACCGGGCCCTTGAAGTCGTCGGGATTGCCCCAGCGCCCGGCCGGGATGCGGTCCATGATCTGCTTGCTCCGCACTGGGTCGTTGCGCAGGGCCTCGGTGTTGTCGGTGGCGATGTAGCCCGGGGCGATCGCGTTGACGTTGACACCCTTGCCGGCCCACTCGTTCGCCAACGCCTTGGCCAATTGCCCCACGCCGCCCTTGCTCGCGGCGTAGCCGGGCACGGTGATCCCGCCCTGGAAGGTCAGCAGAGAGGCGGTGAAGATAATCTTGCCCGCCCCCCGCGCCACCATGGTCTTGCCGATCTCGCGGCTGAGAATGAACTGGGCGGTGAGGTTGATCTCGAGGATCTTGTCCCAGTATTCGTCGGGATGCTCGGCCGCGGGCTTGCGGAGGATGCTCCCGGCGTTGTTGACCAGAATGTCAATCTGCGGGTAATCCCTCTGGACCTGCGTGATAAAGCCGCGAAGCGCCGCCCGGTCGGCAAAATCCGCCTGGTAGCCGCGGAACTCCCGCCCCAGCCCCTGCACCGCGCGCTCGACCTCACTGCCGGAAGCCTCCAGTGATGCGCTCACACCGATGATGTCGGCGCCCGCCTCTGCGAGGGCTATGGCCATCGCCTTGCCGATGCCGCGCTTGCAGCCGGTTACCAGGGCCGTCTTACCGTCAAGTCTGAACAGGTCGAGTGTCTTCATGATTGGATGCTTCCTTCTTTGTTTCTTTACGCGAGCGGATGATCCTGGCGGGGACGCCCCCGACAATCGAATACGGCGGGACATCTTTCGTCACCACCGCGCCGGCCGCGAGGACGGAGCCCGTCCCAATCGTGACGCCGGCGGTAATAATTACTTTGCCTGCCACCCAGACATCATCTTCGATGGTGATGGGGGCGTTCTTGCTTCCCTGGCCGCAGATCGGGCGGTTCACATCGGTGAACACATGATCTGAAGCAATCATCTGGACGAACGGGGCGATGCGCACATTCTTCCCGATCCGAATCCCGACTGGCTCCCCCACCGCACCCGAGCCGATGATCAGCGTGCCGGTCTGCACGCTGCAGTTCTCCCCGAACTCAACATTGCCCTGGATGATCGCACCGGGAGCGACCACGCAGCGCGGGCCGATCTTGATGGCGCCCTTACGCGGGTTGATTCGCGCCTCGGGGCTGATCTTGGCGGTGGGGTCCACCTGCACGTTTCGATGGCGTGTCGCGAGGCGACGGCCCCACCAGAGGGCCAGTCGCTGCCGCCAGGTGTGGTCCTGCAACATGCTGTTCCCGCCATCGAACCAAATCCAAAAACTCATAGATTCACCCCGATCTCAACCAACATCGCATTTTCACCAGGCAGCGAGTTGCACAACACCCGATCTCGGCCGCCTCGGGAAGCATCCCCTTCCACAACAGCCACGCCGTTCCATTGCCGCCGCACTGGTAGTTCGGGAAGTTGCACGGAAACTTGCGTTCGCCTCGCACGTGAGGCAGAAACTTGGAGCGCGTCTCCTGGATCAGTTGCTCATCCGGGGCTGCGGTCGCAAGTCTTGCCAACCCGTGCAGCGTTACGGCCCCGGTGTAATGATCGAAGTTGCGATGGACCTCGAGGTGCTTGCGATAGGCGCTCAAAGCCAAGGCTCGCGTGCCGGCGGTTCTCATGCCCTACTTCTATAACTCTTCCTGCCCGGCGCGTCGTTAGCGGGGATTGATATTGCTTGCACTATTTTGACTTCCCCCCGTCGCCGGCGTAACGTCGCCTGCTCCTATGGGCTATACGTCCCATTCCGTTGAGAATCTCGGGCCACCCTTTCTTCTGGTAGACGAGGTCGTGTTCGTCATCCCCAAGGCCGGGCGGCTGCGGCTCAGCAAGCACCATTTCAAACTGCTGTTCATCCTCCGCGGCGAAATTGAGCACGAAATTGAGGGGCTGGAAGGCAGACAGCCCCTCGCCCCCGGCGACATCCTCGTCGCCCCCGTCGTAGGCCGCCACCACTACATCAACCGCAACCCCCACGAGGCGATCCCCGTCCAGGCGATCCGCATGTTCCTCGACGACGCCTGGCTCAAGCAGAACGCCAGCGGTCGCTTTCTCCGCCCGGAAACCGACTTCGGCGACTACGTCATGCACCATCTTGACCACGTTGCCCACCTCCGCGGCGGGATCGATAACGAGATCACCCAACTGATTGACGCCTTGCGGAAGGAAACGGAGCACCGCGCTCTGGGTTACCGGCACCGCGTTCGCTCGATCTGCGTCGACCTCGTCGTCGCCGTCTCCCGGCGATTGAAGGCCGGCCGCAGCGTCAGCCAGGCGTCGCGCGCTTCCAACGCGCCGCAGATTGTGGTCGCCGCCAAGGAGTTCATCCTCAAGCACTTCGCCCGCGACCTTCGTCTGCGCGACATCGCATGGCACGTTCGCAAGGGTGAAGAACACCTGGCGCGCGTCTTCATGCGCGAAACCGGGCAGAGCGTCTTCGACTACGTGCGCGAAATGCGAATCCACAACGCCAAAACACTGCTCCAGAACCCCTCCCTCTCCCTGACCGCCATCGCTCGCCAGTGCGGCTTCCACTCCCTCTCTTTCTTCAGCCGTACCTTCCGCCAGGAGGTTGGGCTGCCCCCCTCTCACTACCGTGGCCACACTAGCGCCACTCCGCAGGCCCTGCCGCAGTCCGCCGCCTCGTGAGTGAGCAGGGGAGTACGGGTCCAAGAACGAGAACAATCACCGGGTGATATGGATTCGAAATTGCGAGAAGATCGCCGTCTATGGCATCGGATCGACCGCCAATCCCACGGGCGAGAGCATCTTTATGGTTGAAGATTCGAAGGACGTGGCCCTCGCCGCGATTTTCTCTGAGTCGTGGGAGGTCTTCTGGAACCTCCCCGAGCAGAAGGAAAAGCCCATTATTACAGTGCGCTTACCCGATGGCCGGGAACTTACCCCTCCTGTCCACGACCGGCCGACACTGTGGCGGACATGACGTAACCATCAATTCGCCGAATTTTAACGAAATTTCATTTGACTGTTTCTGGAAGTATGGTATATCGTTAATTCACGTTACGAATATCGATAATTCACCTGCGATGGCCAAATCATAATGAGTTCGACACTACAACAAGTCGCCAATGAGGTGGGCGTCAGCCGAATGACGGTGTCCAGTGCCTTGCGCGGGGTGGGCCGGATCTCCATAGAGACGCGTAAGCGAGTTCAGGAGGCAGCAACCGCGATGGGCTATCGCCCGAACGCGGCCGCCCGGGCTACCCGCAATGGCTGCTTCGGTGCCATCGCCCTGCTATCCCCCGCGGCTGGCAGAGGCTACCTGCCGTTTCGATTCCTCGATGCGCTACACGACAGTTTGGCTGACCACCATCTCCACCTTACCCTCGCCCACCTCGCGATTGATCCCTCTGGTACGGGCGTTATTCCGAAGGTCTTGCGTGAATTGGTTGTCGATGGTCTGCTCGTGAACTACAGCCGGCGGATGCCGCCGGAGCTTGAGAACAGCATTACCCGCGGGTCTGCTCCCAGCATCTGGATCAACAACGACCTGCCTGTCGACGTGGTGCGTCCGGACGACCGCGAAGCCGGGGAGCGCCTGACGCGAGAGCTGATCGCCAAGGGGTATCGCCGTATCGTGTACGTTGACGCCGAATACTTCACCGCGGGCAATGGTCCGAGCCACTACAGCAGCCAGCACCGCATGGACGGCTACCGGTCGGCCATGGTGAATGCGGGGCTGCGACCGCAAGTGCTTTGCCCGGAACATCTGCTGACCCGGCCGGATGCGATGTCGTACCTGCGGCAGAGCTTTGACTGGCAGCAGAAGCCCGAGGCGGTGCTGACGTACACGCCTCGGCAGGCGTTTGCAGTACTGCAGATGGCCGAGCGACGTGGGATTCGGGTTCCCGAAGATTTGCACCTTGCTACCTTCCACGAGGCGGGGCTGAGCGATGAGGGAATGCCGATTACGACGATCTATCTCCCCTGGTCCGTTATGGCGGACCAGGCGGTCGACATGCTTACTACCCGTATTCGCGAGGGTGCCAGAAGCCTGCCACCCCGCGTGATCCGCTACGCCGACGTTGACTGGGCCAAGCCAATGATGCAGGGCCATTAACTGGAGCTTCAAATGAGAAACAGACTATCCGCGTTTACCCTCGTCGAGTTGCTCGTCGTGATCGGGATCATCGCCCTTCTTATCAGTGTCCTTTTGCCCGCGCTGAACAAGGCGAGAATTGCGTCGAACCGAACGGCGTGCCTGAGCAACCTGCGGCAGATCGGCATCGCAATTCATTCCTATGCCAACGCCAATCAGGGATGGCTGGTGCCCCGCACGTACCGGAACGACGACCCGGCTTTCGGCCTGGTATTCAGCACCAATTGGAACGGACTGCTGTCGACCCACCTCGGGCTTTCGACCCTGTCGCGGATCTTCACTGGCTGTCCGTCCTTCGAGTCCACGACCAGCAACAAGCTCAGCTACGGCATGATGAAGAATCTAGGCCCCAATGTTAACAATGGAGCCAACTACTGGCGGCGATACGATACTGGCGTGATTTATGCGCCTAACGGCGACGAAGGCTACATGCTCAAGTTGACGCGTTTCCGGCCGGCGACGGAAAAGATTCTCGTCGGCGACTGCGCGACCTACTTCTATACAGGGGGCCCAAAGCCAACGGACAACTGCGACATGACCAGCAGGCGAATGGATGCTCCGGGCGGCGCGGGGCTGCATGCGGCGCTGAACGCCGCAGAGTGGTGCCGTCCCTCATTTGCGGATGCCGCCGATCCCCAGCGTCATGGCGGCAGCGCCAACTACCTCTTTGCCGATGGGCATGCGGAGTCGCTGTCTCCACAAAATGCCTGGAAGCTGTTCCCGAAGGCGGTCACCGGACAGTCGAAGTATCCCAGTTCGAGATAATCACAGGCGTTTGCGGTGCTGGGTCGCGATTCGGTCTTTGTGTGCTTGTATCGAGGTTGGAATGTCAAAGGTTGCAGGTAAAAACTCGATGAGTCTGCCTCGTCGGGCTTCTACCGAGCCTAATCGTGTCCGGCTTGCCGGGCTATGCCCAGGAGAATCTGACCGGCCTGATAGCGGGAGAGTTGCGAAGCGACAAGTGATGCGGGCAAAAGGAACATGTCCTCAAAGGTGGCCCGGTTGTTCCGCGTTTACCCTCGTGGAACTGCTCGTGGTTATCGGCATCCTCGCGACGCTGATCGCCCTCCTGCTTCCTTCGCTCTCCAAGGCCCGGCAGACGGCCCAGACGTTGGCTTGCCTGTCGCAGCTTCGCCAGTTCGGGCAATCGGTGTTGATTTATGTCAACGACTATCACGCCTACCCCCACGCCGATGAGCCGTACACAATTGATCCGGCCGACCCTCTATTCGCGGACCGGGACAGCAATGAATGGGTCCGCATTCTCCCACGCTTCTGGCGCAAGGGCTGGAAGGAAGGGGATCGTTTCACCGAGCCGATGTTCCGTTGTCCCATTATGGACCAGTTGGGCCTCACGGGTAATAACCGGCTTCACTACGGCATGAGCCACTTCTTCGATCCGACCGCCACCGGAATGCCTTCAAGCGATTGCGTCAAACCCTCAAAAATTCACCGCACCAGTGAAATCGTGGCCTTCGCTGACAAGAACGGTCCCGGCTTCGTTGATGCCCTGGGCCGCACCGGACCTGATGGACCCTTTGTCAGAAATCGCGCAACCCTCACGACCAGCGAATGGCCGGCCATTCGCCACAACAAGAACAAGGTCACTTGTATCGTCTTCGCCGACGGGCATGGTGAACCGCTGGTTTTCAGCGCGTATGCCAGCGCCCGCTCGTGGGACTGGAGGCTCAGGTGAATCAATTAACTCCACAACAATTCTTGAAGTATACTCTAACCATCTTTTCCAGGAGGCCAACGATCACAATTGCACGTTCAGCGTCGAGTGTCGCCGCGCGTCAGCGGCGGGTTTCAAAACACGTCCCTTTTTTCAACTCTTTTTATAGGAGGCTCACAATGATGAGCTCTGCACGTTTAGCGTTAACTCTCGCCGCAGCAGCGGCAGTCCCCTTAGTTTTCACCCCTAGCCGGTCCAAGGCGGCGACCATTACGTGGGACGGCGATACCAGTGTGAACTGGTCCAACACTGGCAACTGGACCGGCGGTGTGTTGCCGGGCAGCGTTTCCGGCCAGGCGGACACCGCACAGTTCAACGCCGCGGCAACCTATCAGCCGACCGTCGATATCGCTCAGCCCAGCGGCGCTGGCAAGATCAACCTGCTCCGATTCTCCACCGCGGGCTGGACCGTCGGTGGCTCCGCCCTGACGTTGGACGTGCTGACGCCGTTGGCCAGCGACGCCGGCACCTACATCACTTCCGCCGTGGAAACGACGATTGAATCGGGGGCCACGGCGGGCGGCGAATCGGGGACCACCTATTGTCAAAGAATAGCCCCACGCGGGGC
>JBBQSU010000111.1:0-11121 GCA_038234815.1 Tepidisphaerales bacterium
CGGCCAGGACTGGAAGGCCAACCTCAATCCCAATTCCCTGCAGATCATCAAGCAAGCCAAGCTGGAACCGAGCCTCGGCGAGGCCAACATCGGCGACAAATTCCAGTTCGAACGCACGGGCTATTTTGTGATGGATGCCGACTCGCAAAAAGGAAAGCCAGTCTTCAACCGGGCGGTATCACTAAAAGACACGTGGGCAAAGGCGGAGAAGAAGAAGTAGGATGACGTACACGCTCCTGTTTATCAGCCAGGCGGAGCGACAACTCGCACATTTGCCTCCGGACTATCATCGCGCGGCTGTCCGTCTTCGGTACAATTCTTGGCGATGACTTCGGGCATGTAGGATGGACGTACCCGTCAACGTGGGATCAAACCAACGGAGGAGAAAGCCGGCGGGCGCGTGCACCTGCCCTACCCCGCTTTACTGAAGGGTGATGCCCTTCTAGTATCTCGAAATGACTCACCGGCGAGCGAAGAAGTTCTTCGCCAATCGCCGCGCGATCTTCACCAAACCACACGCCTTTAATCGAATGGATAGGGCAGCGGCTGAAGACGATTCCCCACTTTTCCGCGATGAAATGTCCCCGCCAAATAAAAACCCGCGTCGCTTACCTGAAAACCGCGATGCGCGAATCTCAGCCGCCGCGTTTTGACGCCAAACGCAAATGGTTTCAAGTCGAAACTATATTGTTTCAAGCCAAAACTATATGGATTTAAGTCGAAACTATATTGTTTCAAGTCGAACTCAAATGATTTCAAGTCGAAACTATATGGGTTCAGGTCGAAACTATATTGTTTCAAGTCAAAACCATATTGTTTCAAGTCGAAACTATATGGGTTCAAGTCGAAACTATATGGTTTCAAGTCAAAACCATATTGTTTCAAGTCGAAACCATATTGTTTCAAGTCAAAACCATATTGTTTCAAGCCGAAACTATGTGGGCTCAAGGTGAAACTATGTTGTTTCAGGTCAAAACCATATGGGTTCACGTCGAAACTATGTTGTTTCAAGCGAAACTATATTGTTTCAAGCCAAGCCAGACAGTTCGAATCAAGCCATCCGCCCACCAAGCCGATTGGACTTCCGCCCGCTCCCTCACCGTCGCGGCTCTGATCATGCAATGAACAATCAGACCCCCGGCGCGCCTTCGTGCCTTCGCGCCTTCGTGTTGAACTCTTCCTGCCTGTCTTCCTGCCGGTGTGGTTTGGGGGGGGCAGTAGTCCGTGGTCAGTAGTCAGTGGTCTTGCCCGCAGCTCTACATAACTTATCGATTCCCCTTCGCCCGGTTGTGCGTACTGCAAAGCATTTGACAGTTCTTGGCCGTGCTGTCCCCGCCCCTGCTCCATGCCGAAACGTGGTCGGCGTCCATCTCGTCCAGTTCCCAGATTTTGGCCTTGTTCGCATCGTGCCCGATCGCACACAGCGGGCAGTTGCTCTTGCCCTTCACTGCCTGCGTCTGCTTGGTGTAGGCCGCCCGCTTGGTCTTCTCATCGAACACCCGCACGGCCAGCAGTTTCTTGTCGGTCGACCCGCCCAGCTTGTTGAAATAGATCAGCCCGAGCGGCCCGGAGCGGGCAGCCCTGATGCACCGCACTGGCGGTGGGACGGTGTTCTCAATACGATCCTGCAAATGCCGTCAACACCACGGGCAACGACTTACGGAATCTGTGAATGGTACGCCCATTCGTTCGTCAACCTCGACCGACAGCGGCGCAGTGAACTTGCAGCAAAAGCGCTCCAGCACTTGGGAGAGACGAGCCGAACACGCCAGGACCAGCGAGTAAATATCCCTTGCCCCTTCAAGGTAGGTGTCTGCAATAAGAAGGGCGGAATTTGTTCGCTTCGGCCTTACGGGGCGACGGGCGATGGAGGCGCCACGGCGGGAGCCGATGAGTTCGTCACCATTTGCCCGAACCGCTTTCTTGAGGGCAATACGATCTTCGACTCTATTTCAAGAACCGTACTGCGGGGCCGCGACTACAAAGTGATCGGGCAAATCCCGTTTCTCAAGCGCCAGTCTGCCGCCCCGACTGACGATGACGCGGAGGGCGTGGGTAGGATTGACAACATTGTCGTGCGAGTCCCAGCCCCGCCAAACGAGCCGTTGCAGTGGTGCGCCGTGGAACTACAAGCGGTATACTTCTCTGGCGAAAAGATGGAACACATGTTTCGCCACGTTGGCGGGCTCGGGAGTGGAAGCTATAGCGGCAACGGCATTCCATTTCCCGATCGACGACGGGGACCGGATTGGAGAAGCAGCGGAGTAAAGCGGCTGATGCCCCAACTCCAAATCAAAGTCCCCGAGATTGTGCGATGGGGAAAGCGGCTCGTAGTCGTCACCGATCGTGCGTGGTATCAAAACAACGTCGGAGCAGCGCAGACGGTGTCAGATATTTCTAACAGCGATGTCGTATGGTTGATCGTGGATTACGTCGAGGATGGCGACGCTATTAAATTGCAGACCCATGACACACGCTTCTTGAAGCTCACTGATACGGTAATGGCGCTGACTGGAGGACGGCCGACCACCCAAGCGGAGTTCGAGGCGAAGATTCGACGACGCGCCGAACTGTAATCCTCAGAGCCAACCCAGACAGCGCGCTATCAGCAATTCCCTCTTGGCGGTGTGTTGCCTGCTCTTCATTGCAACCTGAGCCGTTACAAAACCGTTAGCGCCCGCGAATCCGCGCACCTCATTGGTGTCATCGTAGGTCATAAGGAAATCGCCACGAGTCTCGCCCATGGCGTTGAAGAGCAGGGGATGGTCCACGTCGGAAAAGCAGTAGAGCCTGCGACCAGCGACGGTGTAGGGAGGGTCCACGAACCATACCGCATTGGCGGCACTTCGGTACTCACGGATTACCTCGAAGGCATCGCCTTCGATGATCCCGAGCTTGTCGCGCACGCTTCTGATGTCGGTAATGCGGCGTGCAAGAGTCTCGGGGTACCAGCGCGACCCAATTCCCTTTCCGTTTTCCCCTGCCTTCATCACGCTCGCGCCCGGCGCTAGAATCCCGCCGTGTTGGACTCGGTTACGAAGGAGCGTCGCAAAGGCGCGATCAAGAATCGTCCGCGGCTTCTTGCTCAAAGCCGCTTTCACGCGACCGACAGACATCTCGAAATCGAGTATGCGTCGGCATAGTTCGCCTGCGTCCTTGCCGAGGATAGCACGCCATACGATAGCGACGGCTGGGTCTCGTTCGACAAGTAACACCCGGTCGGCCAAATGTTCGAACGCTGCGGTCAACCCAACGATCGCGCCACCAGCAAACGGTTCGATAAGGAGCTTCGGTTTGCGACTCAAACTACCGAGCCACGCGCGGACGTGAGGAACTAGCCACGTCTTTCCGCCGGGGTAACGGAACGGACTTCGCTGCGGGACCGACGCAACGTTCACAATTGTATCGGGCGAGAAAGAAAATCGTTGTTGCGCACCTTGCATGTCATTGAAGAGTAACGCGATCTCGTTTCACCATCAACAAAGAAAACGCTGCGCGACATACTCGCGGAAGAGGGAGAACGGCGGGTTGGTGACGACGATGTCGGCTTGTTTGAGGAATTCGACGCACGCGGCGCTGCGGAAGTCGCCGCCGGGGTATTGGTCGTCGGCTTTCAGG
This sequence comes from Tepidisphaerales bacterium, assembly GCA_038234815.1. Lineage (GTDB taxonomy): Bacteria > Planctomycetota > Phycisphaerae > Tepidisphaerales > Tepidisphaeraceae > JBBQSU01. The sequence goes on from JBBQSU010000111.1 coordinate 3,619, forward strand.
GGGATGCGGTTGGCTTTGTTGCGCTCAAGGAACAGCTTCACGTCTTCGATGTCGGTTGCGCCATCGCCGTTCTCATCTTTCACGTGGTCGACGATGACACCGACGGCCTTGGGCTTTTTCTGCTTTCCATTGCCATCGTTATGCTCGGGAAAGAGCGTGCCTTGCCCGGCGATGGGCGAACCATCGTAGCTGGTGGTGATGAGCTTCTTCAGCCCGAGCGTGTTGAAGTTGGCGGCGAAGTACTTGAAGAAATGGCTCTCGAACGGGTCATCACAGTTGCAGTAGACGATCTTGCCCCTGAAGGTGTCGGGGTTGAATTCAAGGTAGGCTTCGACTTCCTTCTGGATGTCGATGTACTGGGTGTAGAACTCATCCTGCTTGGCCGACTTGGCGGCGTGCAGGGAGCGGTTGAGCGATTTGCTCCCCGTGATGCGGGCGTCTTTTGGCATCGGTTGCATGAGATATAACGCTCCGATGGAGAGTTGGCAATAATTCCCCTGGGCATAAATATGCTGCGGGGTGGCACAAGAGGGGGACAGAGGAAATGGCCAAGGGCCAATGGCCAAATCAATGACAGCCCCTTGAAGGGCGGGACCCATTGTTATAAACTCCCCCCGCTTACTGCGTCGCTAGCTCAATTGGCAGAGCAGTTGACTCTTAATCAACGGGTTGTAGGTTCAAGTCCTACGCGACGCACTTTCCCCCTGCTTATTACTTAGGTTCAAATACCACTATGCGCTGGACTCAAACACTTATTCCGACCCAGAAGGAAACCCCTGCCGATGCGCAGATCATCAGTCATCAGTTGCTGGTGCGCGGGGGGTTGATTCGGCAGTTGACGGCCGGGGCTTATGATTTTTTGCCGCTGGGGTTGCGGGCATTGCAGAAGGCGGCGGCGATTGTGCGGCAGGAGATGGACGCCATTGGCTGCGCCGAGGTTTTGCTGCCGGCGATTCAGCCGATCGAGCTTTGGCAGAAGACCGGGCGGGACAAGAGCTATGGCGAGAACCTGATGAAGTTTAAGGACCGGCACGGTCGCGGGGTGGTGCTGGGGCCTACACATGAGGAAGTGGTGACGGAGCTGATGGCGGCGTGCGTCAGTTCATATAAGCAGTTGCCGCTAAGCCTGTATCAGATTCAGACGAAGTTTCGGGACGAGTTTCGCCCGCGGTTTGGGCTGCTGCGCGTGCGCGAATTCCTGATGAAGGATGCCTACAGCTTTCATGCCGACCTTGAGAGCTTGAACAAAGTTTACGATCAATTCTACGAGGCTTACGCGCGGATATTCGCTCGCTGTGGGATTCCGTTTGTGGTGGTGGAAGCCGAGAGCGGACCGATCGGCGGGAGCGCCAGTCACGAGTTCATGGCGGCCTGCTCGGCCGGCGAAGACACCATCCTGACCAGCGACAAAGGCAACTATTCGGCGAACGTCGAGAAGGCGCAGATCGGCACGCGGGCCAGTGATTTTGGTGCCGCGCCGACGGGAGCGCTCGAGCGCGTTCACACGCCGAATCTGCCGGGCATCGAAGACGTCGGCAAGTTCATGAAGGTGAAGCCGAAGAATATGCTCAAGACACTGGTGTTTAAGGTGACCAGCCCGGCGGGGCCGGCGCTGGAAAACGGCACGCAGGCGCGCTGGCTGGTGGCGGTGGTGCGTGGCGATCATGATGTGAACGAGGCGAAGCTGCGAACGGTCGCCAAGGGCTTTGGCATCGATGCGATTGAACTTGTGGACGACGCCGAAGTGCGCAGCAAATGGGCGATCGGTTTTGTCGCGCCGGATGCTGCGGTGCGTAGTGTTGATGCGGTGCTGGTGGTCGATCCTGATGCAGCGCAAGGGGGCTTCTGGGCCAGCGGGGCCAACGAGATGGATTATCATGTCAAGCACTTCAACTGGTTTAGAGAGTGCGGCGACAAGCTGGCCGATCCGAAGAAGACGCTCGTCGCGGACATCCGCAATGCGCTGGACGGCGATCCATCCCCGAAGAACGACGGCGGAAAACTTCAGGCGCGCAAGGGCATCGAGATCGGGCATGTGTTCAAGCTCGGCACGAAGTATTCCGACGCGCTGGGTGCCAGGTTCCTTGATGAAAAGGGGGACAGCCATTCCATCATCATGGGGTGCTATGGCATCGGCATCGGGCGGATTTTGATCGCTGCCGTGGAGAGTCTGCACGACGAGAAGGGAATCGTCTGGCCGATGGCGATCGCGCCGTATAGTGTTGTCATCACACCGATCAAATATGACGGCGACGTGAAACAGGCTGCCGATGCGCTTTACGATGAACTGATTCGGGCAGGCGTGGATGTGCTGCTGGATGATCGAGACGCGCGAGCGGGATCGAAGTTCGCCGACGCCGATCTGATTGGCATCCCGATCCGGCTGACGATCGGCGATCGGGGGCTGAAGGAAGGCAACATCGAGCTGAAGCAGCGCCATCAGGCGACAGCGGAGATGGTGCCGGTTGATAAGGTCCGGGCGCGCGTACAGGAATTCATCGCCCAGGCAATTGCTGTCGCATGAATGCGCTGAGGCGCCGGCCGGGCACAGGCTTGCCTATGCAGCTTCCAGCAGCAGGCCGAGGCGCGTGCCCCATTTCAGTTTGCGATACGACTGGACTGACACCTGCGAACTTTGCACCAGCGGCTGGAGCAAGTCGGCAGAGAGGTCGGCGTGGTCGACCAGCAGGTTCATCGCCGGCAAAGCATGGGTGTCGATGGCAAACTGGGGCAAAGCCATTGCGATCAGCCCGCGGTTCTCGCTCAGCCAGCGGTAGGCCTGGCCGATGCTGCGAAGGTCGGACAGACCTGCGCGCGAGACGACATGCAGCACCAGCGCTCGATCGCGCCGGACGGTCAGCACCGCATCAGGACACATCGGCGCCTTGATCGGCGTTTCCACATACTCATGGTTGCGTGACAGCACAGCCCGCAAGATTCCCTGCTCGCAGTCCGCGCCGGCCGGCAGGTCAATCACTTCCTCGGAAGGCGACGATGTGGACGATGCAGAGAAAGTAAGCGGGGCCGGTGACGACACTTCACTCTTGCTTGCGGCATTGGGCACAGCGGTGGAAATCACCACATCGGCAATGTGACGGCTGGCAAATTCATTCTCTTTTTGAGCGTCTTCGTGAATCGCCGCGGCCTCAAGCTGAATCGACTGCATAGACGCATGGCCCGCTTCGGGCGAATGATGCTGCTTGAGGAAATCATCGACCACCTGCCACTGCGGACCCGCCGAAGCTTGCGCTTTATCGTGTGTCGCTTTGCAGAGCATCACTTGATGCCCGGCCACTTCCGGGTGGGCGCTCACAATGCCGTCGCTTTCGATCGGCCAGTTCAAAAACTGCTGGCAAACCACGCTGATCTTGCGGAACACCTTCCCGGCTTCGGCTTGATCGGCAGCCTCCAGCAGGGCAAGAGAAAGCCTCGGGCGATGCACGTCGGCCAGGCCCTTGAGGGTTCGATAGCACGAGACAATGCCGTCATGATCGCAGGTCGTGAGGAGCACCCAGTGATCGACGTGGCGAAGCAGGGCTTTGGCCTCGGGTACACGGGGATTAGGAATGAGCAGCAGCCATCGCTGAACGTCCCAGTTCAGTTCTTCGATCGCTTCGGCCATCTGCCGGGGATCGAGCGACTCAATCGGCTCGGCGTCGGTGGCGTCCATGGTTCCCTGACGGTCGAAACACATCAGCCGGAACTGCCCTGCGTCCACTTCAATCAGACCGATGCGAGCCCCGCCGCCGGCCAGATGACGAGCGTATTCTTTGACTCGCTCAAACTGCGTTCCGTTCAGATGCGCGCCCAGAAGCGCGCTGATGGGCGCAACATGTGGGGCAACCAGGTCCCCGCCGGCCGCGTCGGTATGACCGAGCACCTGCGCGAATTCTTCGGGAGTCAGATCGACGCTGACATTGGGCTTGAGCGCCGGAGTGCCGCGCTGGTGCGGCCCGATCCGCTGGGGTCGCGGGCCGGCGCCCTGCCCGGCACTCTTGTCCCGCAGGCCACTTAGGAAAAGGTGGCTGATGTCACTCAAATTTTTCCTGGGCTGGTCGTTCATAATATGCCAGTGTGAGCGTTACGCCTTGGCCGGTCGACTTCGGATGCTTATCAACGCAGCGCCGGCGCGGTTCAGTCCACTTCCACCACATTGTTCAGTTCACCAAACTGGTTGGCTTCGACGTATTGGTTGTGCGGATCGGTCAGCCATCGGCCATCCACGACAAACCGATAGCGGTATCGGCCCGGTTGCAGCGGCAACTTCGCGGTCCACACGCCCGGTCGTTCGGCCGACACCAGTGGGGTTGCCATCGGCGACCAGTTGTTGAAATCGCCGGCCACCAGCACCTTGCGGGCGTTTTCGAATCGCGCTGCAAAAACCACGTCTTCGCCCACCTGCTTCACGCCATAGAACGCTTCGATCTTTTGCGCGGTCGTCGGACGGCTTAAAACTGCAGTCGCAGGCGATGCGGCGAGCGCAGTCGATGCGGCAGGACTGCTTGCATTCACCGTGGTTCGACCGAATTGGAAATTCGCCAGTTGCGCCAGTTGCTTGGCCCGCTGAACCAGCTCCGCCGGGCGAGACAGTGGCTCGACGACCGCAGGCTCCACGTCCACCGGGCGATGACCCATCAATTCTCTAGCCAGGTTCACAAAGTCCTTGTATCCACGAGAGCCGGGATCGTATTCGGTGATCGGCTGCCCGAAGCTGGCGGCCTCTTTCAATTTCGTGTTGAAGTTGATGGCGCTATCCATAAGGTAATCACGGAACTTGGCGCGCAGCTCACTCAGCACCTCGCGGGCCAGCTTGGTCCGGGTGTCATAAAGCGTTGGCAGAATCCGTACAAGGATTTCCTTCCCGCAGCGGTCTTTCATCATCTCCAGCGTTTCCATCATCTTGGTCAGTCCGTGCAGGCTGAAGAATCCAGTTTCGACCGGAACAATGACCTCCTCGCAGGCCTTGAGCGCATTGAAGGTAATCAGCCCCACGCTGGGCGGGCAATCGACAATGCACCACCCATAATTGGGCTTCACCGCAGACAGCGCCTTGCTCAAACGGTCTTCTCTCCCCTGCCGACCTGCAAACAACTGCTCGAACGCCGCCAGCTTGATATTGCTCGGGGCCAGGTCAAAGTCGCTGGCGATCTGCCAGACGATTTCGTTGACCTTTGAGACTTTGCCATCGGCCTCTTCGATCAGGCAGTCGAGGATTGTGCGTTCGATCTGCTCTTCGGGCACGGCCAGGCCCACTCCGCAATGCCCTTGGGGGTCCATGTCCACGAGGAGTGTCTTCTGGCCCAGGCGAGCCAGACAGGCGGCCAGATTGATGCTGGTTGTGGTCTTTCCACAGCCGCCCTTCTGATTGATGATTGCGATGGTCCGCATGGAAAACCTTCCTTGGTTCGATCGAATGCCCCTGATCCTTCAAGAGCCGATCGGGTATTGTGCGTTCGCCGGACGAGCCGTCCGATTACCCGTAGCATCGGTGATCGAGTCAGGAAAACTTGAATGTTATGGGGCGGAAATCAGCGCAACAGCATTGGCAATGAAGAAATAGCCACCTCCCTTGATGGTTATCGGACTGCTCCGTTGGAAGGTAGTAGAGCACTATTTACGGCGATTTCGGCGCAGGATTGCCTTCGGACGGCGCATCGGGCCTGGCCTGATCGATCGCGTTGGCGCCATCGGTTTCGGCCTGCGGACGACTGCCGTCGGGAATGATCGGCGCGGTGTCGATTTCGTTGCCGATCGCGCCGGCGGCCTGCAACACAAATGACAGTGGCTGGCCCGGCGACTCGGGCGTCGGTGGGACGACGATCTTTCGCGCATCCACCAGCGATTGCACGATCGCCACCACCTCGCCATAGCCGAAACGCAGGCCGTTGTCCCCAAGCGACCCTTCGCCACCCAATCTTGCGATCAGTTCGCCGGCGTCCACCCCGCTCTTCATCTTTATCGGCTGGGGCAGTTCGCCGCTCTGGTAATAGATCAATAGCAACTCATCGGTGGGACCAGCGCTGATGCTCAGGCGGCTGCTCAGCGTCAGGAAGGTGAGTGGCGTGTCGATCTCCGCTTTAAGCGCAAGCACCGCGATGCGTGGCACACCCTGGCGCGTGGCGAATATCAAGGGCGGGCCTTGGCACTTGACGACATCCAGCACGAACCGATCATGCACGACCGTGCTGATAATGCTCGAATCCTTCCGCTTAGTCAGCAGCTGATAAGCAGCCAGGCGAACCACGTTCTCGGTCGAATCCAGCAGTTCTCGAAGGCCGGCGTTGATAGATGGCGAATCGGGCAGCGCCCCCAGCACCTGCACCGCCGACAGCGCGAACGGATGATTTTTCGTTCGGGCCATGTCCAACAGCGCCTGCCGGGCCGCGCGGTCTTCCAGGAACGCTGCCGCCCGGGCGGCGGCAAAGGCAACCTTGGGATCGGAATGGCTTAGCAGCGGTTGAAGGAACGGCAGCGCAGTCGGCCCGAGGCCCTCCCAGGCAAAAGAGATGTCGGCCAACGGAGCGTCGGGTTTCAGGGCTTCGTCTACAAGTTGTCGCGCCTTCAGAGCGGCAAATTCTGGAGAGGCGTTGAGATACAGATGCCTCACCAGCCCCGCGAAATGCTCCCAGTCGCCGTTGTACGATAGCGGTACGAGCAGCTTGATAACGCCCTCGTCCATTGCCTCGGCCACGTCCTGATTCTGAAAATACTGCCCGATTCGATCGGCCAGCCCGCGCGACAGGCTGCGCTGTGGCTGCCTCAAGCGCAGGATCAGCGGGCGATCCTCCATCACCTGCGCGCCATCCATGATGACGCCCGTGCGTCGTCCGATGCGCGCGGCCACCGAGTTATCGGAAGGATTCAGTGCATACGCGGGGTTGACGAAGATCGGCCCGGTCACGATCCCTGCGACCAGCGGCGTGCCCCCGCCAGGAATCGCCGGGTTGGCACCGTTGGGCTTCAGGTCGGTTTGAAACAGCGTGCCGCCGGCCAGGCTCGTCGTGTTGTTTCCGGGCAGACAATTCACATACGCATCAAACCACTGGCCCGCGCGCGCGCCCGGCTGGATTAACCCATCGACGCGCACCACGGCCACCTTGCGGCTTTGCAGCAAGTCAGCGGCCAGGTGATGGCGATTCAGTTCCTTCGTCATGTACTCGCGCACGGGCGTGGGAGCGGTGCTGTCACCCGTGCCGTTTAAGTTCGCGACCAGCGCATAGTTGGAAACCTGGACGGGATCGATGCTGGCCAGGTCCACCCGCTCAAGAACCGAATCCTTCAAAAACAGTGGCACGATCTTGGCCGGCAGAGTCGGATATTTCGACGGGATGCGATTGGCTTCCTCGGCGCAGCCGACCAGCACGCCGGCAGTGAGCGCGCCCCACAAACAAAAACGGCTGAAGGTAAAGGATTTCATCCCGAAGACCTCTGAAGAAAAAAACGCTGCAACTCCCGCCACACCTGATAAGAGCCGCCCAACCGGACGCGCATCACAGGAGTTGA
>JBBQSU010000112.1:0-11100 GCA_038234815.1 Tepidisphaerales bacterium
AATCATCCTGCATCTGTTGGATCAATCCGAGCTGGACCTGCCTTATGAACAGCAGGTGACGTTGCAGGATTTAGAGACCGGCGAGAAAATACAGATTGACCCTGCGGACATTCGGGAGGGATATAAACGCGAAGTGGATCAGTACCTTCAGAGTATTCGCCGGGCGTGCAACGATACTGATATCGAATACCACAGCCTGCGCATCGATGAACCTTATGACCGGGCGCTGATAAAACTCCTGACCCGCAGGGCTTGAGTTTGCGGACGAAAACGATTGATAGACCATGTTCGGACTGGAATTTTTATTTTCGACCGCACTTTGGGCATTGCCTTTGGCCGGGCTGCCGATTTTGCTGCACCTGCTGTTTCGCCGCAAATCGCCGGTGATCCCCTTCAGCACTTTGCGATTTATCAAGATGAGTGTGCAGCGGACGGCCGCGCGCAAGCGCGTGCAACGCTGGCTGCTGTTGGCCTGCCGGGCACTGCTGCTGTTGCTGCTCATCTGGGCGGTGGCCCAGCCGGCCAAGATGCTGGCTTCGGGATGGTTCGGATCGGCCAACGCGCCGGTCGCGGCCATCGTGGTTGATACCAGCTATTCGATGCTCCTTCAGGATCAGCAGATTTCCCTGCTGGATCGAGCCAGCCAGAGCATCGAAGACCTCCTGCGCGGCCAGATGGCCAATGCGCGCCTGGCGATCCTGCGCTCGCTGCCGGCACCCATCGACAGCCCCGAGCCGATCCTCTCTGCCAGCCAGATTCTCTCACAGTGGACCCCGCTCAAGCCTCAACCCAGCCCGCGGCCCTTTGTCGAGCGCATCGCCGCCGGCGTCGAACTGCTCAAGCAGCAGCACTCGGACCAAAAATGGCTGATCGTTGTTAGCGATTTTCAGGGCAAGGAATTTCCCCATCCGCTGCCGGAATTTGCCGGCCGGGTGATTCTGATTGACCTGCACGCGCCCGAGGCCCGGTCGGCGGGCATCACGTCGGTGGCGCTCGATCCGCCTCAGCCAATTGCCGGTGTTGGGGCCGAGGCCGTCGTCAACATCACCGGCCGGCCCAACGACACCCGGGCGGTGGTGGTTCGCACGACTTCCCTTCAAAAGGAGCCGATTTCCGAATCGCCGGCGCGCATGGCCACATTGGATGCAACCGGCAAAGCCACGTTGCGCTTCCCGATAAAGCTGGCGACACAGCACTGGCAACTCATCACTGCGGCGCTGCCGGGTGAAGACGCCATGGCCTGGGACGATTCGCGCAGCCAGTTAGTGGAGATGCCGCCGCGCCAGCCAGTGACCCTGCTGGACAGCAAGGTGCCGGCATCGGCCCAGCGGTTCGTTAAGCTGGCGCTGGACCCCAGCGAAGGCACACTTGGCCAGTGGCCGATCGAAGTCACCACAGGCCCGACGCTCACCGGAAAGGAGAATGTGGTTGAATGGCTGCTGAACGATTGGCCGGCAGAGGCCCAGGCCAACCGTCTGCGCGATCTGGCCCAGACCGGCGGAACCGTCGTGCTGTTTCTCAAGCCCGGTCTTGAAGAGGCCTGGAGCGCCTTGCCGGACAGCCAAAAACAGGCGCTGCTTAATATCCTGCCCTCGGCCCCGCTAACGCACGTTCCGGCTTCAGGCACCGGACGGGCTTCACCGGCCAGTCAAAATGATTCTCTGTTGACCGGCCTGACGGATGATAAATTCCAACTCGGGTCGATCGAGGCCCGCGGATTCGTTCCGTTCAGCTTTACCGAAGGCGCGCAGGTCATTCTTAATCTTTCGCCGGTCGATCCGGTGCCCGGTTCTCGACCGATGGGGCTTTTGTTCCGCAAAATGATTGGCACGGGGCACGTTTATACCTGGACCACACTTCCCGAATCGCGCCTGACGAATCTAGCGACGCATCCGGTATTTCTACCGCTCATGGTTCGCATGGCCCTGCGCCCGCCGGGCCAGAGCCTTGCGGCCAATGTGCAACTGGGCGAGCCGGTCTCGCTCACTGGCACGGCGCTGACGGGCGTTTCAGAACTGCAAATCACCGCGCCCGATGGCGCTACGTTCGTGGTCAAACCCCGCGACGATCGCAATGGTCGGCGATTTGAATTCGAAGGTGCCACCGCCCCGGGGTATTACCAGTGGCATCGAGCGGGCAGCACTACCGAGATCGCCATTGCCAACGTGCAATTGCCCGCCGACGAGTCAGCGCTCATCACCCGCCCGGCCAAAGAGCTTGCCGGCGATTCTCCGAACGTCGTCGTGGCGACATCAATAAGCGACCTTGCGGCCAAGCTCACCACCTTGGCCGAGCCGGAACCGCAATGGTCGATGCCCATTGCGATCGTCTTGTTCTTGTTGTGCCTTGAAGCCCTGATGGGCAGCGCCAGTCAACTGTGGAATCCGCTGGCCATCCGGTCGCTTTTCTCGCGCCGCGAGCCGGCCGCGCCTTGATGCGAATATCGCCCGCGGCTTGATGCGAAATAATCGCCGCGCAATCGTCCGCAGCGTTGCTGGCTTCATTTAGAAATCAGCTAAAAATCCAGCCCGCCGCGCAGTTGTGGGCGCTTCTTCTTCGGCTGGGCCGGAGTGCCTGTTGCCGTTCCCGTTGCCGGTGTTTCGGCCGGGGCTACGTCGGCAGCGGTTCGGATCGACAGCGCGATGCGCCTTTGCTCCTTATCGATCTCCAAAACCCGCACGCGCACTTCCTGTCCCGGCTTCACCACATCGGTCGTCGTCCGCACGCGCTGGTTTGAAAGCTCGGAGATATGCACCAGGCCTTCGATACCGCTTTCCAGTTCGACAAACGCGCCGAAATCAGTGGTGCGCGTAATCGTCCCGGTCACCACCATGTCGGTGGCATAGCGATCGGAAACGGTGGTCCAGGGGTCGGGGCCGGCTTGTTTCAGGCTGAATGAAATCCGCCGTTGCGTCGGATCGACCGACAGCACAATCAGTTTCACGGTGTCGTTCTCTTTGACGATATCGCTGGGATGCTTGATGCGCTTCCAACTCATCTCGCTGATGGGCAGCAGCCCTTCCACGCCCTCTTCCACTTCGATGAAGGCCCCGAAGGTTTCCAGTTTGACCACCCGGCCCGTCAATGACGAACCGACAGCGTATTTGCTCCCGGCATCGCCCCAGGGATCGGTTCCGCGGGCCTGCTTAAGGCTCAGGCTCATCTTGCCTGATTCCTTGTCGAACTTGATGATCTTCACATCAATCACGTCGCCGATTTTGACGAACTCGCTGGCACTGCGGCCGCGACGAAAGCTCATTTCGCTGACATGCAGCAGGCCGTCGGCCCCGCCTAAATCCACAAACGCCCCGAAGTCCATGACGTTGCGCACCGTTCCGCGCCGGATCTGCCCTTCGGCCAGTTCCTCCATCAGCTTCTTCTTGGCGACCTCTTTCTCCCGTTCCAGTATATTCCTGCGGCTGACGATGAGATTGCGGCTTTCGCGCTCGCACTGCGTCACTTCCACCGTCATGCGCTGGCCCATGAACTGCTCAAGATCGGGCACGTGATAGAGGTCGCACTGCCCTGCCGGCATGAAGGCCCGCATCGACTTGATTTCCAGTTCCAGCCCGCCCTTGTTCACACCCGTAACCGTTCCTTCAATGATCTGCCCCACTTGCAGATTTTCCCACGACACGTTGGTCGCCTTGGCCCCCCGGCGAGTCAATACCAACAGCCCTTCGCGCGTGTCATAGCGATCGACGTCGAATTCCAATTCCTGCCCCACCTGCGGTTCTTCTTCGAATTGAAGAACGGAGCAAACGCCCTGGCTCTTTCCGCCGAAATCTACGAACACGTCGTCCTTGCCGATCGAGACGATCCGCCCGCGCTTCGATCCCTTGGCCCCTGCCGCCACCGATTGGCTTTCGGCCTGCGGTTTATCGAAGCTGTACAAAGCCTCCATCGACACGCCAGCCAGTTCAGCGTCCAGTTGCTTGTCCAGTGCCGAATCGTCAGGCCTGAACTTTTCCTTGTACACGTCGTCGTGAATCTTCTTGGCCATGTCTGTGACTGCTCCAGAGTGCTTTTATGCAAGCGCAACTGCCCGCCGGTCCCGGCGATACTTCACCGGCCCGCCAACGAGCGCTTACCTATTCAAGCCACTTTCGGCCTGCTTGGCAACTCGTTTGCTTACTTCCGTGCGCCCGGTTGCAGCGGGAGTTCCCCAAATTGCTGCTCATAGCGCTTAATTAACTGCCCCAGGCTCATCGCCAGCCGCTTGGCGTTGGCATAGCTCATCACCACGCGGTCGGTCACCTTAAACAGCAGTTGCGGGTTGCCCGGCTGCTGCGGATTGGGGTTGGGCATATTAAAGCCCAGGTCCACCACCACTTCCTCTGCCGTCGTGTGAATGCGATAGGCGTTGCTGAACAGCGTGCGCAGTTCGCGCTCGTCCAAAATCACCTGCACGCCCGGCTGCTGGCCGGATGAATCTGTCGTCGTTGTCTCTTCTGCCATGACACAATTCCTTATAAAAAGTGGAAGCCGCTATTGTGAGAAATATCAGGCGAAACGCAACCGCCCCGCCCGGCCGGGCCAAAATCACTCGTATGAAAGGATCCTTGCGGGCCGAAGCCCACCGGATCAACCTTCTGCCGACGCTTGCCCTCGTCAAAAAATGCTTTCACCACGAAGACACGAAGAACACGAAGAAAGCTGCTCTTTTCCTCTTGGCGCACTCCGGGCCGTCGTGGTGGAAAACAATCTACGCCGCGGTCTTCATTTCGGGCACCGCGCTCGTGCCGCCGCCTTGGATGTTCGTGCTGATCGGCAAGCTCATTGGCCCGGTTTCGCCCTTGCGATTATACCAGGCCGCACAAATCCACACTTCCGCGCCGTTGGCCACACTGCCCGGGAGCGCGATCGTGTGTTTCGTCCGCGTGGCATCGCCGTTATAGGCCCATCGTGTCGGATCAGTCGGGTAATTCGTGCCGACAAACGTGAACACCTTCGCGCCGATCACGCCGGCGGGCTTGCCGATTGCATTCATCGACGCCAGATCACAGACGTTGATCGTCATCGTCCTGCCGATCACGTTCTTGATCTGTACCGTCGGCCGCGCGACCGGGGCCGGCACCGGCGCGGGCTTCTTACGGATCGTCAGCCCCAGTTCCTGCCGCTGCGCATCGGTCACGGTAAGATGGTGGGTGATCGCCCGCGCCACCGCTCGCACCACCGCCACCAGCGCGGCCTTGGCCGTGTTCTTGGCCAGCGTCCGGGCCGGCCCGCGCGTCTCGGGTGCCTGCGCTGCCGTCAGCGCCGTCGCGTAAGTATCAAACTTGGCCACAACATCCAGCGCGACCGTCTGGGAAATTCCGTAAGCGTTGTAGTTGAGACTCACCAACGCAGCAAAGTTCTCGGAAAACGTCCGAAAAGCGTTGTCGGCCAGCGGAAGAAAAGTCTGATTCATGATGAAGCTCCCATTCTGAGAGACCGGCAGAACAGGCCAAAGCACGCGCTCCAGCGCCACCGCTCACCATTTCTGTCGGCTCGCAAAGCGTATCGCTAAAGCAGATCATGCGGATTGTTCCGATTATTTCGGCGCTGCCAATAATGCCGCTCAATTCGTCACTGCCGCAATTCAGTTGGGGAAACAAAGAGCAGTTTTGAAGATCGAAAGTGAACGTTACAAAGTAAAACGTGAACGTTTGAAGATCGAAAGTGAACTTTACAAAGTAAAACGTTAACGTTTGAAGATCAAAAGTGAACGTTACAAAGTAAAACGTTAACGTTTGAAGATCAAAAGTGAACGTTGCAAAGTCAAACGTGAACGTTTGAAGTCCGAAAGTGAACTTCCAGTTTCCCCCGGCGTGCCTCAGAAGTCCGCCGCGATCGTTTAAGGCTCCAAATCGCTGCTGGATTCTCTCTTCGCATCACAGTTCGTGGCGTGAACGCATCCGCCCGCCGTGTGATTAACCCTGAGAACGGAAGAAAGACTCCGGGCGAATACGCCCGCCTTCCTCGGCTGCCGACCCCTCTGCATTTTCCCGCTCACGCAATAGCTATTTCCGAACGCCACGACGAGTTCGGGTTCCGGTCCCCGCGATGTCGCCGTCCAACTTGCCCTTTTTCTGCCGGCCACAGCCGAATGACACGAAGAATTCGCGTTGTCCGCCGCATTATTTCTCGCGCTTTACTTGGTGTTCATCCAGATGGCCAGGACTAGCAATAGGGCGACGAGCACCAACATGCCGATCAGCCGGCCCTTGCCGGTTTGTCCTCCTCCGCCTCCGCCGCCCCCGCCGCGGAGGCCGGAGAACATCCCGCGCAATCGTTCGATCAATCCATCGCTTTTGGTGCGTGCCTGGATGCACTTGGGGCAGAGTTTGTCTTTGCCGAACTTGGTCAGCTTGTGTTCGGGGTATTGTTCGCGGCAACTCGCGCAAAGGCCTCCGCCGGCCACGCCCACTTTGCCGGCCTTGCGGCGGGCCAGGTCCGCAGTGCCGCAGTCTACGCACCAATACCTGCCTTCCGAATCCTTCATGCGTTTGGCATTGGTGACGTCTTTCCCACAGGCAATACAGATTTTTGCGGAGGCGGTCGTGGCCATAATAAAACTCCTTCGAGGCGGGTTGTTCGATCGCACGCATCGTCAAGGGTGGGCGGTGCGAACTGCCCATTTTAACGTCCTGCGTATCCATTGCCTAGATGAATTCATTTTGTTGACAGCTTTCGCGTGGCCAGATCCTGCCATTGTGCGCCGGGGCGGCGGCTGGGAATTCGGGGCTAATTTGCTGGAAAAGTGCCCGCCTAGACGATACAACAGCAAGACCGCTGGCAGGGTTGCCGGCCGTATTTGCCTCCGCATTTTCGCGGGAAAGGGGCCACGGATGGTCGCTCGAATTGCGTTTTTGCTCATCGCCTTGACGGTTGTCATGGGCTGCCAATCTGATCCTTCGCCAATCGGATCGCTTCCCCCGCCGTCTTACAATGCCCCCCGCGCGACACCACTTCCGCCAGCCCATGCTGTCGTCGTACCGGTGCCCCCGCCGGCCCCCCGGTCTACGCCTGCGGTAACTAGTAATGTTAAGCCGGCTGCAATCGCGCCGCGCGGCGTGCCCGCGGCTTGGATTCCCAAAACGCCATTGCGCAATTGGCAGTGGATCGTCGTCCATCACAGCGCCACGCCAACGGGCGGAGCGGTGGCGTTTGATCGCGAGCACAAGGCCAAGGGGTGGGACGGTCTCGGATATGATTTCGTCATCGGCAACGGCACTGACACTGGCAACGGGCAAGTGGAGGTGGGCTATCGCTGGGTGCAGCAATTGATGGGCGCGCATGCCAAGACTCCCGACAATCGCTTTAACGACCAGGGCGTCGGCATCTGCCTTGTCGGGAATTTTGATGAGACCAACCCCACCGCCCAACAGCTTCAATCGCTCACGCGCCTCGTGGCGTTTTTGATGAGGACTTATCACATCGCCCCCGACCACATCGTCGGGCACGGCGATACCAAGATCACCGCCTGCCCCGGCAAGCACATGAACGTTGCGGGCGTGCGGCGATCGGCAGCGCAGATGCTGGCAGGTTCGTCGTCGGATGGCCCTGCCGGCCTGCCCACCGCACGGGCCGACGGCACGACCGAACTGCTTCGTCCATCCTATCACAAGCCGGCCAGCCGCTGATTGCCCGCCATGCTGCTCTCCTGCCCGTTGCGCGCTGGATGAATCTATTTTCGCGCCGCATCCACCAGCAACCTGAATAGGGACTGGTGCGCCGGCTCTTCGGGCAATCTTTCGGGATGCCACTGCACGCCCAGCCATAGTTTCTTTGACGCATCCTCGAAACTCTCTATCACTCCATCGGGCGCCAGCGAAGTCACCACAAGCCCCGCCCCCAGCCTGTCCACCGCCTGCTTGTGCGACGTATTGACCGACAGCCTCTCGGCACGGATCGCTTGATACAACTGCGAATCACGACCGATCAATTCCACGTCGTGACGCTCGGCTGTTTCGTTCAAGCGCCGGTGCTCAATCGGGTTCTGACGGGACACTTCCGGCAGGAACTGGTGCAACGATCCGCCCCGATGCACGTTCATCACCTGACATCCCAGACAAATCCCAAGCACGGGCATTTGCCGTTTCTCCAACTCCGCCAGCAGCGCAAATTCAAACGCCTCACGCTCGGCATCCAGCGTCACTGCCCGGGGGTCAGCCGCCTGCCCATAACGACTCGCCGACAGGTCGTTGCCTCCGCTCAACAGCAGCCCGTCCAGCCGATCCAGATAATCCGCTAGTAACTCCGCAGGGCATTGATACGGCAACAGCACCGGCAAGCCCCCGGCGCGTTGCACCGACTGCGCATAACCCCTGGGCGATTCGTAATGATTCACCTTGGCGTGCTGGTCGATGGTGATGCCGATGAGCGGACGGTTAGGCATGTGCTGAATGCTAGTCTCTGGCTTCGGTGAGTAACAGGCTTGGGATTTTCTTGCAGGCATAATCAGGGTTGTGGACGGGCGCACTGCGCCCGGCTTTCACGCGCGTGGGCTTGGCTGTATAACCTCGGACCAAATGGCACTTGAAGTTGGAATCGTCGGTTTGCCCAATGTTGGCAAAAGCACAATTTTTAACGCGCTCACCTCTGCGGGCGCGCTGGCGGCGAACTACCCGTTTGCAACCATTGAACCCAATGTCGGCGTCGTGGCAGTTCCCGATAATCGACTCGAGACGATCCACCGGTTCATGGAGACCGAGAAGATCATCCCTGCCGCCGTGCGGGTGGTGGATATCGCAGGCATCGTGCGCGGTGCCAGCACCGGCGAAGGATTGGGCAACAAATTCCTGTCGCACATTCGAGAAGTAGATGCCATCCTGCACGTGGTCCGCTGCTTTGGAGGTGGAGACATCATTCACGTCGAAGGCACAGTCGATCCGCTCCGTGACATCGACACCATCGACACCGAACTCTGCCTTGCCGACATGGAAACGGTCGACTCCAGCCTGGACAAGGCGGAGCGGCTGGCCCGCAGCGGGGATAAGGAAGCGATCATCAAGTGCGCAGTGTTGAAAAAGGCCAAGACCGCGCTCGATGCCGGCACACCGCTTCGCCGGATCGAACTGGAGGCCGACGAACGCAAGGTTCTAAAGACGCTCGGTTTGATAACCGCCAAAAAGGTGTTGTACATCGCCAATGTGGATGAATCGGACACTCATGGCGAGGGGCTAATGGTGCAGGCGGTGAAGGACCGCGCTAAGGCCGAAGGCGGCGGAGTGGTGCCGGTGTGCGGAAAGCTGGAAAGCGAACTGGCGGAGCTGGCCCCGGAAGACCGCAAGGAAATGCTTGAATCGATGGGCTTGACCGAGCCGGCGCTGGCGACGCTGAGCCGCGAGGCGTATCGACTGCTGGGCCTTCAAAGTTATTTCACGGCAGGGCCGAAAGAAATTCGCGCCTGGACCGTGCCTGTCGGCGCCACCGCTCCGCAGGCCGCTGGCGTGATTCACACTGATTTTGAACGGGGATTTATCCGCGCTGAAATCTACACCCTTGCTGACCTGGAAAAGCACAAGACCGAAGGAGCAATCAAGCAGGCCGGCAGACTGCGCGCCGAAGGCAAGGCGTATATCATGCAGGACGGCGACGTCGTGCATTTCCTTTTCAACGTTTGATCGCGCAATGCAGCACCTTGAAGGACGACAATCCGTGCTGGCTGCCCTTAACGCGCGGCAGCGAAAAATGCAGATGGTGCTTGTGGCTTCGGGCGGGCATGACGAAAAGCTGACCGACGTGCTTCTTGCCGCAGAAGCGCAGAACATCCCCATCAAGCGCCTGCCCTGGGCCGAACTGGACGCGATGGCCCACGGAACAAGCCACGGCGGAGTTCTGGCCATCTGCTCTGCCAAGCCTCGAACCACGGAAGGACAACTGCTCGAACTGCTGAGCAAACTCCGCGAACCTCCGCTGCTGCTTTTGCTGGAGGGTGTTGACGACGAACGCAATCTCGGGTTCTCATTGCGCTCCGCCGAAGCGATGGGCGTGCATGCGGTTCTGATTAAGAAACACCTTTGGGATTTCGACGAAACAGACGTTGCCCGCCCGGCCTCGGGCGCCTATGAACGGCTGCCCCTCGTGCAGATCGACGACCTGGACCTCCTAATAAAGCTGCAACGCCGCGGATTGAAGCTCTATGGCTGCCTGGCAGGGGTGAAACATTCGATGTACGACACCAATCTGGCCGCACCGTGTATCCTATGTATAGGGGGAGAAAAACGCGGCATCTCCGGCGCGGTCCGAAGCATTTGCGATCAATTCGTGTCCATCCCCTCGCGCCCCGAGCCGTCCAGCCTGTCGCTATCACACGCATCAGCCATTTTGATAGCCGAAGCCATGCGACAGCGTTTGCTTAGCGCCAAGTCCTCCCTGGGTATCGAACCTGCTCCTACCACAGACTGACAGCCCATTGCCCCCGGCGGGAATCGAACCCGCACGACCGTTAAGTCAACGGATTTTAAGTCCGTAGCGTCTGCCGTTCCGCCACGGGGGCTTACCTAAGACACAAACCTCTGATTTATCAGGTAATTCCTTATCAATCTCGATGTTATCACAATTTCCGCCTTGGCCGTCAATCCTGGCTTTTCAGAATACGTCCACTGGCCGGGGTAGTCCGCGTTGTATGCACCGCCGCGATGGCGCCCGACCCCGATGGCCGAGCCACTGTGGCGTATGATTAACGGGTTGCTTCGCGCGCGGCCGGCTGAGTCGTGGTGACTGATTCATGGTCGACGCTTAGCCGCACACCGGTCGGCAGACCGATCTTGTCGTCCGCCAGGCCCGGTTCCGAACACTCACGAATTACAAAGGACAAATGCGCGGCCCCCGGCCTATTGCAGGGTTTGGTTATGCGGCAGTGGGCTGGCGATTTCGGCTTCGGCTCTGTCTGCCGGCGCACCCGCCTTACCAGTAGCGTAGCTCGTGGCCCAGTGACGGCACAATGATCAGCAGCATGAAGAGGCCCAGAAGCCAGGGCCAAATCATTTGGCCAGAAGTGGCGATAACAGCACCTTTAGCAGGTAGTCGCGATTGCGGCAGGCCTTGAGGCGTTTGTTCTTGACGCCGATCTTCACACTCTTGTCCCGTCGCAGCAGCCCCAGGGCGATGCGG
>JBBQSU010000113.1:0-11079 GCA_038234815.1 Tepidisphaerales bacterium
GATCGAGGTGATTGGTCGGCTCATCCATCAGCAGCAGATCCGGCTCGCCGGCCAGTTGCCGGACGATTGCCAGACGCTTGCGCCATCCGCCGGAAAGCCGCGACACCGTGGATGACGGATCATCGAACCTGAACTTCGCCAGGAGGAGTTCGGCGCGGGCATGACGCTCGTGGTCGTCGAGGTGGGCATCGATCCCGCTGGCCACGCAATCGATACAGGTGCCGCCTTCATCAAACGTATCTTCCTGCGGGACATAGCCGACGCGCAACAGCCTGCGCGACACAAGCTCACCTTCGTCGGGCTGTTCCTGGCCGGCAAGGATGCGCAGAAGCGTGGATTTACCGGAGCCGTTGGCCCCAATGAGGCCGACGCGCTCGCCTTCGGAAAATCCGAGCGTGATGCCGGAAAACAGCAGGCGCGGGCCATAATGCTTGGAGAGATTTCGGCCGGTGAGGAGCATTCGGTGTTTGGGTGTGAAAGGGTTCGGTGAATGTGTCGAGTCGTTTATGCCGCCGGCCCGGCGAAGTGGTTATAGCCGCGCAAGTCGCGCTTGCCCGCTGGCACCGTCCACTCAGCCAGGCCGGTTTCATCCGGCAACTGGTGCTTAGCCACACACGCATCAAAAAGTTGATCGATTCCCGGCACGGCCCGGAGGATTCGGTCGTCCGACTTGATCTGCGTGGCGAACGATTCAGGGATGGTGCGCACCGGCGTGGCTTCTGAAGCGCCATTGGTTGCAATCAGGTGTGACTTGGCTACTTCCAGCGTGGCCAGGTGCGATTCTCGGTCTTCCACCCCGCGGACCAGTCTGGCAAACCGCCGCACCATCGCCGCACGGTCGGTGTTGGGAATGTCCAGCCGCCTCACCGTGCCGTCGTTCATAATGACCTCGACCGCCTCGCCCACGCGACAGCGCATCGTGCCCCGCTGGCAGTGGATTACCGTCTCTATCGTCACTTCTTTTTCGCTGGCGTGCGAGAAAAGCACGAGCATGGAAGCGCCCTTCGCTGTTTGAATGCGCAACGCGCAAGTGTCGTAGTTTTCGATCGGGTTGGCGCGATAAAGCTCGGCTTCGATGGACACTGGCGTGTCAGCACTGTCATAGGTCTCACCCAGCAAAAAAAGCGGCAACATGATGTAATGGGCCATGGCATTGTTGGCCGGTGAATCCAGTACCCAAGTTTGCCCGATCTTCAGTTTGCCGGCCCAGGCGTTGCGGGCGTAATACTGACTGTCGCGAGGCCAAAGCCCGCGCACCGTCACTGACCGAACTGGCCCCAGCGTGCCATCCAGCAGCAGCGTTTTCATCGCATGGGTCGCCGGCTCGTAAATATCTTGAAATGCCACTGCAGTCGGTAGCCTGGCCTGATCGCGGGCGGTGATCATAGCGGTGAGATCGTCAATCGTGCCGGTGATCGGTTTTTCACACATCACCGCCTTGCCCGCGGCCAGGGCCTGCTGCGTAAATGGCAAATGCAGATGGATGGGCAACGGCAGCCACACCGCTTCGATCGGCTCGGCCAGCAGGTCTTCGTATCGCGAGAAAACCTTGATCCCGCGGGCCTGAAGCTCGGCTATCTTCTGGGCGTGTAGTTGCTGCGCGGGTTCGCAAACGCTTGTGAGCTTCACCGGCGCATCGACCAGTGCGCTATCGCGTTCCAAAAATCGCAAAATCGCTGCAGCATATCCACCCAGCCCGCACAATCCGAACACCACCGATTTCATACTGACTCCAAAAGAGTCGGGCCATTCTACAGCGGCTTGACGAAATCTCGAAGGCACCGGGATAAATGATTTCAGGAGCAGGACTTGAACCGTGCGCACAGCGATTCGGCGATTTGGCCGGCCCGCGCGGGTGTGATGAGTGATTTGCGATAGGTCAGCACCACACTTAATTGGTCCCCCAGCGTCGTCACGGCAAGGGCGACGGGCACCATCGGTCCGGTGGGGGCCACGCGCTCGTATCGGAGGAGGGTGCCGGTGCGCTGCAGTTCAACCAACTGGGGATCGAGCAGGTTGACATTGGAGACCCCGGCGGCCAACGGCATTTCTTTTCGGAAGAAGTGGTACATTTCTTCGACGCTGCTGAAGTAAGCCGCGACGCTGGCGGCGAACAGGCGCAGGAAGCTGGTGGCAGCCAATCGCTGTTGGCGAATGCGCTGGTTTTGCCTCGATACGCTTTTCAGCAGTCGTGGCCAATCACGGAGAGCCCGCGGCAGGGCGCTGGCGTGCGTTAGGCCAAGAAACAGGCCAAAACCGCAGGATAGGTCGACACGGGTGAGCGGGCGAATGTTGACGACGTTTCCTACCGCCAGTCGCTGGCGCTTCCTACGGGTCTGCGTGGGTACATGCCGACTGGCAGCTTCCAACAGTCCGGCCATAAACAGATCATTCACTTTCACGCCCTGCCTGCGGGCCTGATCGCGCAGCGCTAGCGCGCCGAGCGGGAACTGAAGCCGCAGAACTTCGACCCTCGGTTCGTTGATGCCTTCACTGCTGACTTTTTTCATCTGCCGGAATTCGCAGAAGGATCGCATGAGGTGCAATAGCCCGCCCAGCAAGTCCCATCGCGCCGCAGCCGGTGAAAAAGCCCGCCAATAGCCTACATCGGTCGGGGAAACCTGGGGGGCTAATGTACCCTTGGCCTGAAGTCGCAACAGCAACTGTAGTAATAGCATCCGCAGGGAGTGCGCGTCGCCGATCCAATGGGAATAAGTCAGCCCGAGGTGGTACATGCCCGCGGCCTGTTGAACGAAAATCCGCAGCGGGACGGTATTGGATGCGAACGGAGTGTTTAATTCTTCAGCAGCAACTGAGTTGAAGTCGTTGCCGGCATTTAACAGCCGCGGCGCCAGACTTTGCCCGGGCGAAACGGGCTGGTAGGCATACTTCCTGCCGGTCGCGGTAACGTTGCCGAGTCTGGCTGCCGAGAGTGTCTCCCGCCAGGCCTGTTCCATTTGCGGCAAATCGGCAACGCCGGCCAGGCTCAGGATGTGAATTGCGTTGTACGGATGTGCCTGGTCCCACCATCGCATCAGGCGCTGAAAGAGATTGAGGGAAAGGCCGTTTGACAGGCCCTCGGCGGCCGCGCGGACGGTCCCTTGGGGCACATAAGGCTGGAAAGATCGCGGAAACAATCCGCCGGTGTTTTGGAGGTAGTGCGCGTAGATCTCGCCGTGCAGGCCCACCAGGTATCGCTCTTCCCGGCGAGCTTCCCATGCCAGCAGGCTGATATGAATCGCACCAATGGCAAACATCGCGGGTGAGGGAAGCGTCGCCACCGACGCCAGCATCATCAGCATCGAGAGGGCATAAATTGGATGTCGCACGTAAGCAAACGGTCCGCCAAAAATCAGCGCGGTTTTCTCGCCGGGGTCGATCCCCATTCGCCAGCTCGATCCCATCTTTTGCCAGCAGACCAGGGTGGCAACGAAGCAGATGCCGGCCAGCAGCGCGCAGGGCAGAGCGATGAGGCCATTATCGAATACGGGGGACAGAAATCGCGGAGGCGAATCCAGCACGGTGGCTAGCAGAGGCAGAATAATCCACAAGCCCACGACCGGATTCCAGATCAGGCGCAGCCATTTGCCGGTCCGCTCGCGGGGGATGAAGTTGGCCGCGCGGCCCGTACGCTTTCGCTGCTTGCGCACCATGCGCAACACCCGTGCCCAATAGGCCGCGATGAAGATCGCCAGCAGAAATGTGGCCAGTCGCTCAATCATGATCGTCCTGACAAACGGTGAGAACGCGTTGAACGATTGCCCGCTGAAGTTGGCGCTGGCGCGTCATGTTCCAGTGCGACAGGTTGGCATCATGCAGGTCATTTGGCGAGGTCCAAAGATTGAGATTTTCAACGCGTGGACATGATGTGAAGTCAGATTGAAGGGCTTGACCTTTGAAAAATGGATAGCTCAAGAAGCCGGGCCGGGCTTGAAACACGTTCCAGCATTGCCGCACGTTAGGAGGGACCGGCGGCGGGTAAACCGGATCGAGCGTAATCAGCAGATCGACGCTTGCGCCGGAACGATCGAGATCGCGTGCCAAGCCGATGGCAACGTCGGCGCCCATCGAGTGGCCGATGAGGATCAAGCGGTGGCCCCTGCGGCCCGACGGCACGTCCAACGCCACGTCGCGCCAGCACCAATAGGGCAATACAAATGCCTCAATCCCCGCTGAACGACATTCTGCGGCCATTTCGTCAAGGCCTCGTGAGAAAATCCCGCCAACTCCGCCTCGAAAGAGGTAGACCTGGGCCGCAGAATGTTCTGCCAGAATGCGCCCAGAGGTGTTGCGTGATGACGTGACGCACCCCGTGAGCATGAAGAGCAGGACAATGCTGACGATGCGTGTCACGCGTTGCTTTCCTCGCCGGGGACCAGTGCCATCACTATAGAGATCGCGCCAAACTGCGGCAAATTCGTTCAAAGGATGACCTGTCCAGACAGTACGCGATGCAAGGTCGATCCGTGCCGCAGCCGCAGGCGACCGATCGTATCCAGCCCTTCGCAAATCCCGGAGACGGCCGGCTCCCCAGGCGCATTCAGCACCGTTACCTTGCGGCCCACCAATGCGTGATGCTCGTCATACCGCTGGAGCAAGTGCGCGACCGGATGCTGAGGCCGATGACTGAGCATGGCATGAAGGTGTCTGGCGAGCACGCAGGTGGCGAGCGTCATATCGATGCAATGTCCGCGGACCTGGCGGAGGGACCCGACGCGATCGCGCAAATCCTTCGGCGCGCCCGCCGGGTCCATATTCACATTCAGGCCAATGCCGACCAGATCAGCCCGTTCCAGGCGCTGGCAGAGCAGACCAGCGATTTTGCGACCGTCGAACAGCACGTCATTTGGCCACTTTAGTTGGATGGAGCCCTTGCCGGAAATTTCGGCCGCGGCATCACGCACGGCCAGGCCGGCAAGCAGCGGAATATGATGCGGTTGATGGTGATCGTGAATGGGAAACACGAAAGTAATGGTGAGGCAACCGGCACTCGACCACCAGACGTGCATTCCGCGGCCTCGGCCGGCGGTCTGGCGGGGCGTTAACACGGCCGCCGGGGCATACAGATCGCCACGAATGCGCATCGCGAAGGCGTGGTCATTGGTGCTGCGCAGCGTCGGAAAAAAGTGCAGCCGGAAAGGCTTGATCCCCGTTCGGAGCTCGTTCAGGCGGAAGCGATTGCACGTTGCCAACTCGCCGGATGGCGTGCTTTCGTAATTGCTGTCGGTTCTGGAGGATAATCTGGCGCCGGTCTGCATCTCAAAACCCGTGTTGCGTTCCATCCTGCCGCGCCGCTGATTCATTGCAATTTCACGAGCAGGTCTTTTGCGGTGACGACCGATCCCTGTTTGACCAGCACGTCACCGACGACCGCATCGCGCGGGCTATAAACGGCCGTTTCCATCTTCATGGCTTCGATGCTGAGCAACCGCTGGCCGACCTTGACAGTTTGCCCGCGTTCCACGGCCACGTTGGAGACTTTTCCTGGCATGGGGGCCGCGATCTCACTCGGATCGTCCGGGTCGGCCTTCGGGTGCTTGTGCAAATTTCCCTGCATCGATCGGTCTTCCACGCGAACCTCTCGCGGTTGGCCGTTCAGCTCAAAAAAGACAGTGCGCATCCCGTCCTCATGCGGATCGCTGGTAGTCAGAAATTTCACGATCAACTGCTTGCCGGGTTCGATCTCAACGGTAACTTCTTCCTCGTTCTGAAGGCCGTAGAAAAACGCCGGGGTCGGGATCAGGCTGATGTTGTCGTACTGACGCAGAAGCTTGTCGTAATCGACGAAAACCTGCGGATACATCAGATAAGACATCAAGTCGTTTTCATCCGGCGCGCGATCGATCTTCTTTTCCAGTTCATGGCGAGCCTTTTTCAAATCCACCTTCGGCATGGTCTGGCCGGGTCGGCCGGCCAGAGGTTTGGCACCGGCCGAATCGAGGATAATCTTCTGCAGCACCCGCGGCCAGCCGTCTTCGGGGTGGCCAAGCATCCCCTGCATCATTTCGACCACGCTCTTGGGGAAATTGAGCTTGGATTTAGGCGCCAGCACGTCGGTGGCGGTGAGATTGTTCGTCACCATGAATAGCGCCAGGTCGCCGACCACCTTGCTGGACGGCGTGACTTTCACGATGTCCCCGAACATCTCGTTCACTCGGGCATACGCGTCGGCGATTTCGTGCCAGCGGCCGTCCAGGCCAAGGCTCTTGGCTTGTTGTCGCAAGTTGGTGTATTGCCCGCCGGGCATCTCGTGATCGTAGACCTCGGCCGATCCGGCTTTCATGCCCTCTTCAAAGGGATAATACTGCTCGCGCACGGCTTCCCAATAATCGCTCAGTCGGTTGAGCTGATGCACGTCCAGTCCCGAATCTCGCGGCGTGTGCTTCACCGCAGCGACCATGCTGTTGAGGTTCGGCTGACTGGTTAATCCACTCATGGATGCCAGTGCGCCATCGACAATATCCACACCAGCATCGGCGGCGCGCAACAGCGTCGATGCGTTTACCCCGCTCGTATCGTGCGTGTGGAAGTGAATCGGCACGTCCACTTCGTCGCGCAACGCTTTCACCAGCATGTGCGCGGCATAAGGCTTGCACAATCCGGCCATGTCCTTGATGCCCAGGATGTGCGTGCCCATCTTCACCAGCTCGCGGGCCATTTTTACGTAATATTTCAAGCTATATTTGGATCGCCGGGGGTCAAGAATATCCCCGGTGTAGCAAATCGCGGCCTCGCAAATGGAATTGGTTTGCTCGCGGACCGTCTGGACGGCCACCTTCATGTTTTCGGTCCAATTGAGCGAATCAAAAATTCGAAAAACGTCCATCCCGGCTTCGGCCGAACGCTTGACGAATTCGCGGACGACGTTGTCGGGATAGTTGGTATATCCGACGGCGTTGCTGGCCCGAAGCAGCATTTGCAGCAGGATGTTGGGGATGCGCCCGCGAAGCACCGCGAGTCGGTCCCAAGGGTCTTCCTGCAAGAACCGCATGGCCGTGTCGAAAGTCGCCCCTCCCCACATTTCCAAACTGAACAGGTCCTTTTCAAGATGGGCGGTGGCATCTGCGATGTGCAGCATGTCGTACGTGCGCACGCGCGTCGCCAAAAGCGACTGGTGGGCGTCGCGCATCGTGGTGTCGGTAAACATCAGCCGTTTTTGCTTGCGGACCCAGTTGCAGAAGGCCTCAGGCCCCAGTTCCAAGAGCTTGTTGCGTGTGCCCGGCGGGGGGGCAACGCCGACCGGATAGCTGGGGATTTCCGGCTTGCGCAATTTCTTCTTTGGATCAAACTTCCCCTTCACATCGGGCCGGCTGTTGACGATCACGTCGCCGAGGTACGACAGAATTTTCGTGGCCCGATCCCGCTTAGGCCGGAAATTGAACAGTTCGGGCGTGGTATCGATAAAAGTGGTGGTGGCGTCACCGGCCACAAATTTCGGGTGCAGAATCAAGTTTTCCAGAAACGGGATGTTGGTTTTCACCCCGCGGATGCGGAACTCGCGAAGTGCCCGGTCCATCCGCTTGATGGCTTCAGAAAATGTTGAACCCATCGCCGTGCATTTGACAAGCAACGAGTCGAAGTAGGGGGTGATGACGGCCCCGCCATAGGCGCTCCCACCGTCAAGGCGAATACCAAAGCCGGCGCTGGATCGATACGTTGAAAGTCGGCCGTAATCAGGGATGAAATGGTTTTCCGGGTCTTCGGTGGTGATACGGCATTGCATCGCATAGCCCCGCGGGGTGATCTTCGCCTGAGCGGGGATGCCGATGGGCGCTTCATGGAGCTTGTGTCCCTGGGCGAC
This sequence comes from Tepidisphaerales bacterium, assembly GCA_038234815.1. Classification (GTDB taxonomy): domain Bacteria; phylum Planctomycetota; class Phycisphaerae; order Tepidisphaerales; family Tepidisphaeraceae; genus JBBQSU01. Next base: position 7,802 of record JBBQSU010000113.1, read on the forward strand.
GAGAATCTGTGTCTTTACGATGTCGATCCCGGTCACGCATTCGGTGACGGTGTGTTCGACCTGCACTCGCGGATTGACTTCAATGAAGAAGAATTCCCCTGAGTCGGCGTCGACGAGATATTCGACCGTGCAGGCGTTGTAATAGTGGATCGCGCGGGTAAGACGCACCGCAGACTCGCAAATCGCCCGGCGCAGGTCTTCGGAGAGATTCACGCTGGGCGCGATCTCCACCACCTTCTGGTGACGCCGCTGTACTGAGCAATCGCGTTCCCACAGATGAACCAGATTGCCATGCTTGTCGCCCATGATCTGCACTTCGATGTGCTTGGCGCGGGCAATGTAGCGCTCGATGAAGACCTCGGTCCGGCCGAAGGCCCCGCCGGCTTCGCGTTGGGCTTCTTCCAACTTGGAGGCCAATTCTTCAGGCTTGCGGACGACGCGCATGCCGCGCCCGCCGCCGCCGAAGCTAGCCTTGAGAATGATCGGGTAGCCCACTTCTTTGGCGGCTTTGCGGACTTCGGCCAGATCGCTGATTGCGCCTTCGCTGCCTGGAACCGTCGGCACCGAAGCCTTGGCGGCTAGTCGCTTGGCGGCGGTCTTGTCGCCGAACGCTTCGAGCATCTCGGCCGAGGGACCGATGAACTCAATCGCGTTTTCCTTGCAGGCTCGGGCGAAATGTGAATTTTCGCTGAGAAATCCGTAACCGGGGTGAATGGCATCGACGCCGTGGTCCTTGGCGACGGCGATGATGGCCTCGATATTCAGATATCCCTTGACGGGCATACCCCCGTCGGGGGGGCCGATCATATAGGACTCATCGGACTTGAACCGATGCAATGCGAACCGATCTTCGTGAGTATAAATCGAGACCGTTTGCAATCCCAATTCGGTTGCGGCCCGAAAAACCCGGATGGCAATTTCACTTCGATTGGCTACCAGCAATTTGCGCATGAAGATTCCGCATCAGCAAGATGTTAAGAGGGCCGGCACCCGGGCCGGCTACGGGCAGGTATTGTGGGCGAAGGGACGGGATTTTCAAGCTGGCTCAATCGTCTCAGTGTCCCATCGCGGTGTTAAGTGGCCAGGCGCGCACGCCCGACCCATGTGAAAATGGTCGTGTCGCTAAGGCGCATGTTCGCCGCCGCGGGCTGTTAGCTCTTGTCCCCGGGTGATGGCCTACCATACCGCCCCGAGTGGGCTAACGTCGCGGGAGAATTCGAGGACGTGCGGCGACGCGAGCGCGGCATGATCTTTTTAGTCGCCGCAGACAACTCCAAACCAGCGCGTTGACCGGGAGTGCAATTGCCGCAAAACGTCGCCCTACTTTGCCGAGAGAACGCACTGACGACTTCAGCTTTCGGCTATCATGCGCCCAGTGCTGCAACAGCTGCCGTTGGACGGCCTAATTTGGACAGCGGCGAATCTGTTGGTTGATCCGCGGTGATAGGGATCCGGTACAGTGGGCAGCGTTGCTCTCCATCAGCCCGTCACTCCGGGGGCAAGGAGAATCGGAAATCAGCAAGAGAGGTCTGCCACGGAACAAAGCCGCTCAAGCGCAAGCCACGGTCACAAGGTTGCGCGTCCCGATGAAGATCATCTGCCCCGCCGTCGAGGCCAGCATGAGACCGCTAAGCTTGGAAAGCAGGGCCGAGGCCTGTCCGTCGGCCACAAAGCCCGCAACCCGCGACCGCCAGCCTGTGCGAACCGAAGGTATGCTGCTTCCCCCAAACTTTGGGCACGCGTGCTATAGGACTGCCGCATGACAGAACATAGACAACCCCCCGGCGGGGCAGTACATTCGCATGGGTGCCCGGGTTCCCTTAGCTCAATTGGATAGAGCGTCGGCCTCCGAAGCCGAAGGTTGTAGGTTCGAGCCCTACAGGGAACATTAAAAACCTAGGAAAAGCACGAAAACGCAAGCCAGCCGACAATTGAAATTCTGTGCATCCTACACCTGTCCTACAATCCCCGACATCATCCGAACCGCGCCATAAGCCGCTGGCGCTCCATAAGAAACTCGTCCATCAAGTCCCGCTCGACCACCTTCCGTTCAATGGTCATCCGTCTAATTTCCGCTCGGGCTTCGCCATGAAGACCAATCCACCACCGCCAGGCGAAAGAATCTTCGGGGGCGCATCGCTGGCCCTGCTCAGCCGCCCACGAATTGCCTTTGCCCTGAATCCCCATCCGGTGGTATTCGATCCACTGGTCGGTCGTGATGTGGAAGCCCTTGTTGGTCAGTTCGATGAATTCTTTGCGGTCCGCGTCGTTCAGGTAACTGCCGTCGGCGTCCTTCACCCCGAGTTCCTGCGCGTGCGCAATGGCAAACATCGACGCATCCAACTGCGCCTTCTTCGATTCCTCCCGCGTCGGGGCACCCGCCGCCAGGCTCAGTTTTTTGGCGTAGATATCGGCCGCCCCCAGTGCCGCGTAACGGTTGCCACCACCGAACATCTTCAGTTCGGCGATCAGCACGTCGGCAATCGCGCCCGCCTCTATCGGCGTGAGCTTGTCCAGCAGCATGGCGCGTATCTTCGCGGCCCGGACTGCTTCCTGCGTGTCGTTAGAAACGTGAGTTAACGATTTGTTCATTTTTCAAACCTTTCGGCCGGGTAGCGGATATGTAGTCCGCTTCGGCAACGTTGTACCTCTCGGTCATTGCTACGCTTACGGCTCCAGCCGCGCGTTTTGTGTCACTTCACTTGTCACGAAACTGGGTTTTCAATGTTTTGAACATTCAAACCCTCGGTAGATTCAATGCTTTCAAAAGTCTCGGACCTCATTGGCTAAGGGGGGGGCGATGATGGGGAACACTTCCCGACCATCCATGACGCGCGTCCTTTCTCCCGCTCATGGGCAGTAGCCGCGAAGTCATTGACCGCGCCCACTTCTTGCGGCCCACCTTGAACCTTGCCAGCTTTCGTTCCTTCGGAAATCCCAATAGGCGCCACGCTGGCGCGTTTTCGCCGGCGGGGCGGCTTTGGGGTCAATCGGCGATTGGCGTCTGCGGTATCACCGGGCATTAAGGTCGTTGTGTCCCTTTTGTGGTTTGTTGATTCGGTCGCGCATCAGAATGGCCCCCCGTTGTCAACCTGCGGCCTCACCACGTCGATAAAGGGCGTGCCCGTTTTTTCGGGGCAGCCGTTAATTCTTGTGCGCAAATGCGTTGGCCTAGTAACGGTCCCATAGGCCGGTGCTTTGGTATAACGCCTCCAACGCCATCATCGCTTCGGCGTTGTCCATGTCCCAGCGGCGGCCCCGGCCTTTGATCCGATCCG
>JBBQSU010000114.1:0-10790 GCA_038234815.1 Tepidisphaerales bacterium
GATATTCACAAAAAGCCCCGAAAATATGGAGAAATCGACCTTTGCGACCCAAGTGTCAGGAAGGTGGCGGCCATTTTATGTGGGGCGCCTTACCTCAGCTCGATCTTGCCCCCGTGGCTTGGCCCTCCGGTCCGAGTCCGGCCACCGGTCGGAGCTACGTGCCACTAAATCCACCACCACCGAGAAAATATTGCCATGCCCGCGGAACAACGGCGTCAAGTGTCGGCTTGACGGCGGGCGTGGGGTGGGTACATTACCCGGCTCCCAAAAATCGCGTTGTCCTTGCATGCGCAAGGGGCGTGTTGTTTGTGGAGATTCAACTGCTCGGGAGCTGTCTTGAAGACTGAGCCGGTTTAACGGCTCGCGCTGACTGGAGCGAAAGCTGCAAGGTCGGCGTGAGCAGACCATGCAGCTCGGATGCCCGGTGGGTGTCCGATGCCGGGGTTTGTCCCGGTTCGTCGAAGGTCAACGACCCACCTTGCGACGATTTTCACTGCCGCTGGCTTTACAAAAACAGGGTCGATGGATCGACGTCTTTTTCGTTACGCAATCGAGGATTTTATGGCTCGTGATTTGACAAAAATTCGGAACATCGGAATCGCCGCCCACATCGACGCGGGCAAAACCACCGTTTCAGAGCGTGTGCTGTTTTATACCGGCAAGATTTACAAGATGGGCGAAGTGCATGAAGGCACCGCCGTCATGGACTCGATGGAAGAAGAGCAGAAGCGCGGGATTACGATCCAATCGGCAGCGACGAGTTGCTTCTGGAACCGCGGAGGCGAGCAATACAACATCAACCTGATCGACACGCCGGGGCACGTCGATTTCACGGCCGAGGTGGAGCGCAGCCTGCGCGTGCTGGACGGGGCGATCGCTGTGTTTGACGGCAAAGAAGGCGTCGAGGCGCAATCGGAAACGGTGTGGCGCCAAGCGACCAAGTATTCGGTTCCGCGATTGTGCTTCATCAACAAGATGGACAAGGTCGGGGCGAGTTTCGAGTTTTCGTATAACAGCATCCTCGAGCGCCTGGGCGCGCCGGCGATTCCGGTGCAGATTCCGATTGGCGAGCAGAGCGCTTTCCAGGGCATGATCGACCTGATGCGTGGTGTGGCGTATTACTACAAAATTCAGGAAGACACCGATCAGGGCAAGACCATCACGGAGAAGCCTATTCCCGAAGACATGAAGCCGGCCTATGAGAAATGGCACGCGCTGATGGTTGAGAAGATCGCCGAAACCGACGACGCGCTTGCGGAGAAATTTTTGGGTGGAGAGCCGATCACCGAAGCGGAACTGCGCGCGGCTCTTCGCCGGGCGACACTGGCATTTAAGGCGCATCCGGTGTTCTGTGGGTCGGCATTGAAATATGTCGGCGTGCAAAAGCTGCTGGACGGCGTGATCGATTATCTGCCGGCACCGACCGACCTCAAAGACATCGTCGGGCATGACCCGTCTGATGCCGTTGCCGAAATCACGCGAAAATTGACGCCGGACGAACCGTTCTGCGGGCTGGCGTTCAAGATCGTCAACGACCAGCACGGCGATCTGACTTACGTGCGCGTCTATTCCGGGCGACTGGAAAAAGGCACGCGCGTTCTCAATAGCAACCGGAACAAGCGCGAAAACATCAGCCGGATGTTCCAGATGCACTCGGCCATCCGCAATCCGATCGACGTGGCCGAGGCCGGAGACATCATCGCCTGCATCGGAGTGAAGGATGCCATCACCGGCGACACGCTTTGCGACCCGGACCACCCGATCATCCTTGAACGCATGACCTTCCCCGAGCCGGTTATCAGCATGTCGATCGAGCCGAAGACCGCTGCCGACAAGCAAAAACTGGGCGAGGCGCTGACGACACTGAAGCGCGAAGACCCGACCTTCCGGGCTAATTATGACGAGGAAACGGGCCAGACCATCATCGCCGGGATGGGTGAGCTTCACCTGGAAATCCTGCGAAACAAGCTGATCCGCGACATGCACGTGGACGTGATCGTCGGCAAGCCGAAGGTCGCCTATAAGGAGACGATCACCAAGCACGCGGTGAGCCGTTACAAGCACGTCAAGCAGTCCGGTGGCCGCGGGCAGTTTGGCGACTGCACGCTCACCGTGGAACACTTCAACGCAGCGGGCGTCGATCCCGAACTGCTCAAGAAGTGGGGCTGGGAAGACAACATCGCCTTTGAGAACAAAATCTTTGGTGGATCGATCCCCAAGGAATACATCCCCTCGGTGGAATATGGTGCCCGCATGGCCGCCAAGACCGGCGTGCTGGCCAACTATCCGCTCATCAACGCGAAGATCACGCTGACCGACGGTTCGTATCACCCGGTGGACAGCTCGCAGATCGCCTTTGAACTGGCCGGCAGCGGGGCATTCAAGGACGCCTGCGCCAAGGCCGGCGCGACGCTGCTCGAGCCGATCATGAAGGTGGTTGTGACCACGCCGGAAGAATTCGTCGGCAACGTTGTCGGCGATCTCAATCGGCGCCGCGGGCTGATTCTCAATTCCGACCAGCGTGGCAACACGCGAATCGTGGAGGCCGAAGTTCCACTGAGCGAGATGTTCGGCTACACGACCGAGCTTCGTGGCATGTCCACCGGCCGGGCCAGTAGCGTGATGGAACCGCTGAAGTATTCGGAAGTACCCAGCAACGTGAAGAAGGAAATTCTGGAAGAACAAGGGCGATAAGGCCCGGTTTTTCGGGGCTTTTAGTGAGATGGAGGCGACCGGGCCGGGCGGAAAGTTTCCCGACCGCGGCTCTACATGTTGGGGTAAGCCGATCGGCGGACGCAACCTGTGGGGGTTAGGACGTTACCGACCTTCAGGGCAAACATTCAAGCGGCCCGCAGGATTAGTCCGATAAGTCCGAAGTGATGCTCGATCGACTTATCAATGCGCTGGTGGCCTCTTCAAACGAGGCCGCCGACGATCTGTTGCTTGAGGCCTTGCAACTCGGGAATGACCGGGAGCAGGAAGTGGCACTGGACGGATTAATTCGTCGAGAAACCACGCACGGACTAGGAGCCGTAATCGGCCGCTTCGCGGAATTGACGCCATCCATACAGCACCAGGTGATGGAGCATATTAAGGCGTTTCACCACGCCATTCGCGAGTGCGCCCGCAGTGATAACAAGGAGCTGCGCCTGTCGGCAATGAAATTGCTCGCGATGGGGCGACAAGGAAAACTGGCCTATACGCTTTCTGACAGTCTGCACCATTCCGACGAGACGATCAGCAAGGCCGCCTGCGAAGCGATGGTGGCGCTGGCCCGGTGGGTTTCGGTGGAAACTCGCCGCCTGCAACGTGGGCACGAAGAAATTCGTACCGGCGAAACGCAGGCAAAGCGACCAGCGGGGGCTGCATCGGTGCCCACTTCGCCGCTGAGTGTCTACCAGGACCTGATGGCGCAGCGGCCGGAGATCGAATTGGCGGTGGCCCGCGCGCTTGACGTACATCGTGGCCGCCACGGTCAGGATTTACTTCGCGCCGCCATGCTGCTGGCCGACTGGTCGGGATCTCAAACGCTGGCGATCGTCACGACTGCAAGGCATGGCGGGCAAAGCCTGATGGTCCGCAGGCTGCAACAATCACCCGAGAGCGAACACGTCGAGGCATTTTTGCTGGGCGCGTCGGTGGGCGGATTGCGATCACACTTCGGTATCACGTTTTCGCAAATTGATGAAGCGCCAGTGCTTGATGCACTGTTGCGCAAGACGCATTGGCTGAAGGAACATCATCTGCAGCAGGCCATGCAGCAGGTGACGCGCGGGACGTGGTGGGGCGAGGTGGAATTACAGCGGGAGATCGAGCGGCGCGATCCGCTGGATGCGGCCAAGGTGGCCGAGTGGCTGGCGGTGTCGGGGATGCACGACGTGTCGCAGGACGAGCGGTTCGACCGGATTCGCATCTATGCGCAGGACAGCTTCGCGGCCAAACTTCGGCTGCTAATGATAGCGGCCCGGCGCAAGAAGGGGGCCTCGGTCGCATTCTTGCGGGCAATGCTGAATGAAGCCGACGAGCGACTGGTGCGCATGGCCGCTCGGGAGATCGTCCGGCGTCGGCCTGCGGACTTCGAGAACATGCTGTTGCAACTGATGACCACGGCCCCGGAAAGCGTTCGCGGGGTGATCGCCCGGGCGGTGGGGCAGAGCGGATTCGAGCAATTCTGGACGCGCTTTGACAAGCTGGACCGATCGACCCGCAGGCAGGCCGGTCGAGCCATGCTCAAGCTTCTTCCAGACGCGCCCAATCGCCTGGCCAAGCGGCTGCTCAGTGGGCCGATGGAACAGCGTATCAAGGCGATGCAGATCACCCAGGAGCTGAAGCTGGCTGAGCAACTCAAGGAACCGCTTATTGCCAACTGCTCTGATCCCAATCCGAGACTTCGCAGCAAGGCCGTGAGCGTTCTAGGCGATTTGCCGTCGGTGACCCCGGATCTGTTGATCGAAAAGCTGATAAGTGATTCGGACCCGCGCGTGCGGGCGAATGCTATTGAAGTGTTAGAATCCAAGGGCAACCGCGAAATGTTGCCAGTGCTGATTCAGCGGGCCCAGCAGTCCATCAACCGCGAACGGGCTAACGCCATCAAGGCGCTCCACAAGCTTAAAGTGCAGACGTTCTCCAGTCAGTTGCAGGTGATGCTGCACGATCCGCGTAGCGAGCATCGCATCAGCGCGCTGTGGGCGTTGCGCCAGGTGGCGTTCTGGCCGTTGCTCAAGGACGTAGTGGCCCTGGCTAAACAGGATGAGAACCTGCGCGTGCGCAGGTACGCGGTGAACGTCCTGCGGCAGGTGTCGGAAGTGTTTCACCAGGAACACCCACAAAGCAAGGCGGGGTAAGCATGAATGCAAAGCCATTTGCAATAGTTTCGGCCTGGGCAATCGGATTGTTTGTATTTACAACAATTACGATAGCATCCCCGTCGCAGGATGAAGTCTTCAACAGCATCCGCACGCACGTGAGCGAAAGTTCCAGCGATGCCACACTGATCGTGCTGCTGTTTGTCGGCGGGGTGATTGCACTGTGCGGACTGGTCTACCTCAGCCACAGGGAAGTTCGCGCCGTTTCGCCGAGTACGCTCAATCACCAGGGCAAACTCCTCAAGGAAATCATGCGTGAAACCGGCCTGAAGGCTGCGGAACTAAAGCAACTGAAAATGCTGGCCGAGCGGCTGGAGGAGCGACAAAACTTGAAGCTCAAATCCCCGCTCACGCTCATGCTCTGTCCGTCGGTGCTGCAACGCGCCATGCGCGAGCAAGCCCCGCCGGTTTGAGTGTTGTCAACGGATTGCGGACGTGCGTGGCGTCGCTCGATCGCTCCGGAGAATTGGGGTCAATGATGGAGGTAATAGACCATCGACAACACCGTGCCGATCGCGCCGCAGATCACGCCCGCGATCGCCATCCCTCTGCCAGCCGATGTCCCGCTGCGTGTCACCTGCACGAACCCGAGAACACCGAACACCACCGCCAGCGCCGGCGCAATCACTGTGCAACTGGCTGGAATGCCAAGAATTCCCAGCACCAGCGATGCCACGCAAAATCCGTTATTGGCGCTGGTCGATTCCAGCGTCGTGCCCTCCATCGTAAAGGGCATTCCGCAGTTGCGGCAGTTATTCGATGTGATCGTGCTGAACGTTTGGCAGCGCGGGCACTTGATGCTCTGCGCGCCATTGGTTTGGCGCACGATCTCAGGCGCGCGCTCACCGGCAGCGGCATAAGCGTGAACCGGGTGCGGGTCCTGCTTGATGATCTCGCGTGTAATCGGATCGATCAGCCGCCCGTACCGATCGAGAATCGGGATGACGATATTATTTCCGCAGGTTGGGCATTGGCCTTCCTGCCCGCCAAGGCCTTCGTTGGCCTCCAGCCGCGAAGAGCAATAGGCGCAGTTAAATCCGTAGCGCTTGCCCGGCGCGCGGCTGATCCCGCTAACCGCGATACGCCCGCGCGATCGGCGTTCATCGACTTGCTGCGTCGGCTTAGGCTTTGGCGCGGGAACCGGCAGGGCCGCGGATTCGCTCGGCACCTGCACCGTGGTCATGCAGGTGGGGCAGCGCACGAGCGTGCCCACCTGCGAATCGTCAACGCACATCGGTGTCTTGCAGAAATCGCACGCAAAAACGATCATCAAGCACGGATCGTAATTCGGGTACGCAGCCAACTCAATCGAGCGGGCGATGAATCGTTGGCGCAGAACCCGTCGCTTGATACCAGGCGAAGGCGCGCTCAGTCACTTTGCCATCGGGGCAACTCTCTGGTATCAACTTCACCGTCGCGGCGCTCGTTGTCGGCCACCGGGGCCAAAGGCTTGCAGCCCGCGGGTTCTCTTTCAGGTTGCTGCCCATGCTTTTTCTACTAGCCGAGGGTTCCCGCGGGATTACCGAAATCATCACCCAGTGGGCCGAATCATTCATCGGCTGGGCGGGCTACACCGGAACCGCAGTATTGATGGCGTTGGAAAGCATGATCGCGCCGATTCCGTCCGAAGCGGTCATGCCGTTCGTCGGTGTGCAGGTGCATCGCGGACACATGAACCTTTGGCTGGCTCTGCTGGCCACCACCATCGGTTCGCTGGTCGGTTCGCTCATTTCCTATTGGCTGGGCAGTGTCGGCGGCAAACCGCTGGTGATGAAAGTCGGCCGGTTTCTATTCATTAACGAACACCATCTCGATCTCACCATCAACTGGTTTCACAAGCGCGGCGGGTCGTTGACAGTCTTCGTGAGCCGTTTTATTCCGGTCGTCCGGCACTTTATTTCCATCCCCGCCGGCATGGGAAAAATGCCGCTGCTCAAGTTTTGCATCGTCACCGTAATTGGTGCCACGATGTGGAACGCGTTGCTGCTTTATGTGGGCTTCCAGTGGAGCAATCACATCGACGAACTCAAGCATTATTACAAGATTCTCGACAAGATTGTGATCGTGGTTGGCGTGTTGGGTCTGGCCGCGTGGTTTTACATTCATTTGCGGAGCAAGCCCGCGGCCAAGGCGGTTGAAGTCGGTTCTTGACGCAATTGGGGAGGCGATGGAATGCGGCGCTGCACGGCCTGATTCTCTCTATCCTTGGGTCGTTGGAGTAAGCAGCTTCGCCGGATCAAAACCGGGAACCATCTCTTTCCGCAAGTCTTCGAATTCCGATTTCCAAAGTTTTCCACCCACCTGGTTATTCAATTCGACATAAAGGCGCTTTAGGAATCGCTGGGCTTCCTCGATGTCGGCGGGCTTGCCGCTCCCGGCCTTGGCTAACTCCGCCATGCTCTTGAGTTCCTTGTAGGTGGCCTCCCAGTACTGCTCATTATCCACCATCACCACCTGATCGTTCTGAACGTCCTGGCGAAGCGGCCGGCCTAATTTGCCATCGCGGCGTAATCTATAGAGGATGTCACTCGCCGCTGCATAGTTCTTAAGATCAAACTGAATCATCGCCAGCTTGAAATCCACTTGCGCGTCATAATCCCCGGCGTTCTTCGTCGATGCCTTGTAGGCGGCCTGATTCTCCTTGTTCTTCAGCGATTCAAACAGGCTTAACACGGCCTTAAGTTCTTCGTTACGCTTGGCCGGATCGGGTTCAAGCTCGGCGGCATCGTGCTTTGTGCCGGCATTAAATCGCTCGTAAACGTACGTCTGACTTTTAATCTCCGGCTTGGTGCTGGCCTTGGCCCAATCGACCAGAAATCCGCTCAATTGCGCGCGATCGTCTGCCAAACGCTTCAGCACCTTCTGATTGCCGTCCTTCTTGGCCGCGTCATATTGCTCATTAAGTTTTTGCAGCAGGTTGAACACGATTTGCGCGCCCTGTCCGCCGGGCCGGCGATTAAGCAACTCGACCAGCGCCTTGGTCGCCCGGCCGGTCTGCCCCAAGGCCATCTGCGAATTCACCGTCAGCAGCAGGGCTTCGGGAACGAGATCGTCTTCGTTGGGCAGGCCCTTGGCGCGATCTTCGAAATTATTGAGCAGATCCAGTGTCCGCTGGGGGTTATTCTGCAGGCGACTGGCCAGGTCCGCGGCCAATAGCGAGGTCCGCACGAGCATCCCCTGCGCGGTGTGCTTGGTAGCGTCGTCTTTGCCGTTGGTCAGCGCCGCCGAGGCGCTGCGCGTCACCTCGTCAGCCAGGCCCTGAATCTCTTGCACGATCCCGTCACGCTGCGCGATCGGCATCTTCTTGCCTTCGTCATCCATCCACTGTTTGAGCGCCACCATCATCCGATAGCGGGCCATCAGATAGTTGGGATCGCCGCTCGGCACCAGCCGAAAATAGGTGACCGCATCCTTGTATTTTTGTAGTTGCTGCAAGCGGGCTGCATATGCATAGGCCAGATCGACCCGGCTGTAGGGCTTATTGATCGCCAGCCCCAGGAATCGGTCCCACGCCTTGCTCGCTTCTTGGTCAACGATGTTGTCTTTGCGGATTTGCACGAGCAGCGCGCCGGCATTGTCCAAGGCCAGTTTTCCATTGGCCTGATTGACCAGACCGAAATTCTGCATGTAATCCATGAAACTGTTGGCCGCTTCCAATTTCTTATCGAGCTTCATGAAAAAGAAAGGAAGGCGAATGGCCGCGTCGTCCACAAATCGTGGTTCGATCCCCGGCTTGCCTTTGCGGCTGATGTATTCCTTTGCCGCTGCGGCACCTCGGGCCAGAACGCCCGGGTCGGGCTTCTGATCGTCGGCCTGGTGCAGTTCCGCATCGGCTTTGCTGACGATCGCGCCCAGCAAAAGGGAATCGAGCTTGGACATGTCGGGATTGGCAGGCAAGCGGGCCAACACCTGCTCGTCGATGATCGACACCAGGTCAGGCCGGTCTTTGCGGAGCTGAGTCAAGACGGCGATGGCGGCGTCGTTGGCCTTTTCCTTCTCGGCGTCGGTTTTAGCCAGCTCTGCGGCCTTGGAATGGAGACGGAATTGCAGCATCGACAAGGCCGCAGCGGCACCTTTCTGGGCCGCGGGGTCTTTGGGAAGCGACGCCTTCTCCCAGGTTTCAAGGTCTGTTATCCCCTTCTGCGCCGCATCCAACTTTCCGGCCAGCACGTCGCATTGTGCCGAGAAATACCGGGCTTCGTATCGCTGATAAATATTGGGAGCCGGTATCAGGCCGCCTTTATCGTTAATGACCTCATCAAAAACCTTTTTCGCCGTTTCAAAATCCCCCTTAAGCATGTGGAACTTCGCGGTGGCGTTTTTGACCACCGGCTGGACCTGGCTGTCGGCGTTGTCCCACTGCTTCAGGTATTTGATCGCCTCGTCGATAATCTTGGCCCGCGCCGGATTGGCCGGGTCCATCGACGTCGCCAGCGTATAATCGAACATCTTGGAACTGAATTGCGCCAGCACGATCAACTGGCCGATTTTCTCCACCTGTTCGAGCCGCGGGTCGGTTGGACTGTTGATCTTGTTGGCCAGATCAGTTTCCTGTTTCTGGTATTCCGCGACCGCCTTGGCGTATATCTTCGAAACGGTTTCGGCGATCGGCTTCAACTCGGCCATCTTGGCCGGATTGGTTCCCCAGTATTCCAGCGTGTTCAGATGCGGATCCGTGCCGGCGGCGATGATCGTCTTGGCCTGCTGCATCAGGGTCGTGCCATCGGTCATATTCGGCAAGGCCTGCTCAATCCCGGCGATGACCTTATGAATCACTTCTTGCCGCTCTTTGCGATTCAATTTTTCCGCCGGGTCGGCCAATTGCTGGAGCGCAATGAGCGTCATAACGCCGTCGCGCTTATCTTTTGGGGTTTTATCTACGCTGAAAGCGTGGTCCAGCAGCACCGTGAGCCTGCGGTTGGCCAGTTCATTCAGCAAGCGGTCTTCGGAAAGCGAGGCCAGGCCGACCGGAGCCGACTGGGCAAACACCGAACTGGTAATGAGCCCGACGAGAATAAAGCAGAGCGAGCGGTTCATGGGAGTTTGACCTGAATGCCTAGTGCGACGTCGCGAACGACACTTTTGTGAAGGCGGCGCCTTCATCGGCCAGCTTGTTGCCATCGGCATCCTTGTCAGGACGGATCGCGGCCTCAAAGACCGCAATCAGGTGCTTGAACTTCACATTCCTCCCTGGACTGATGACGATCTGCGCCCGCTCGCGCTTGGTGCCGGCGGCTTCAAGCTTCTGCCGAAGCTGCATCATCTTGGCGTTAAGGGTGTCCTGATCACTGATGTTCTGGTCGCCCACGCGGGCGATAAATCGATCGGGAACGGGTGAGTCGACCCGAATTTCCACTGGCTCGTCAAAGTCCTTCTTATCAGAATTTCCACCAGCGCCGGTCTGAGTAACCGGAACCCCGCTGACGAGATAATGCTCGGCCCCGCCGAAGCTGCCCGCGAGCATCAGAAAAATCAGAATGACCATCACGACGTCCACCAGGGGCGTCATGTTTGGCCCGGAATCGTAGTGAACTTGCTTTGCGCCTTTTAATCTCATGGCAATGCCTCTGCTTTTAGGTGTTTGTTTAGTTGGTGCTGGTAACCGCTTCGACCTTCTTGGTGTTGAAGTTCACGCTTTTGACGTTGGCTTCCGCGCAGTTAATCAGTACCGGTTCGATGGATTTGTAAGCGATGTCGCCAGACCCGCGGATGATGACCTTGAACTCCGGGTTGTCGAGATTGGCTTCGTTTCCACCGGCCTTAAGGTCGGCCCCGTATCGATAGAACTTGAGCGTATCGAGCAGTTCCTTGCGATTGGTCGTCGGATTGAGGATTTGCAATTCCTGCTTGGTCGGCTCGTTGGTGCGCGGGTCTTTCACCAGCGCCGTCACCTGCGGCATGTCCGTGCCGGGCTTTTCGAACAGG
>JBBQSU010000115.1:0-10653 GCA_038234815.1 Tepidisphaerales bacterium
ATCTGGACCGAGCCTGCCGGCGGCACCACCCTGGCGGCGACGATCAAGCTGATTGAATCGGGCCGTATTCCCCGCGACGAAAGCATCGTCATCAGTATCACCGGCAATGGCCTGAAAACCCTGGAGGTGGTGCAGGATGAACTGCCGTATCCCGAGGTGATTGACCCAAAGATCGAGGAATTTGATAAACTACTGGACCGGCCCACCCAGGTGCCAGCGGACTTGGCAAGGGTTTGAGCCGGAAAGGGAGCAGATTCCATGATCGATCGTTGCGGGCTTGTGCGGTGTGTGTTGATCGGGTTGCTGCTGGGTGTATCGGCGCAGGCGGCGGAAAAAAAGCCGCTGGAACCCAAACCCAAGTCGGTCGCCAATCCAAGCAATGCAGGCACCGTGACTAAGCCAGGCACAACCGCCGATGTCGGGAAAAAAGAAACCACCGACAGCAATAAGGCCGCTACGGAAAAGGCGAAGGCCGCGGTCGCGGAGTTAACGAAGGCGTTCCGGGACTTTGCCAAGAAACCCAGTGGGTCGAAGCTTTCGAGCAAGGCAGAATATTTTTCGGCCGCGCAAGACGAGCCGACAGTCGATGCGCTCTGGAACACGATGCAGCGGCCGGTGTCGTCGGATCCATTGCTCGATGCCTACGTCCGGTGGCAATTGACCAGCGGGCTGCCGGAAAAAGTGGACGCGTCGCATGGGCGATATTTGCTCGGCGCCTTGCAGACCGCGCCGCTGCCCTATCGACGATTTGGCACCGACCCGCAGGAGCGGAGGCAATTCGAGTCTCGGCTGCACGGCATCAAGCAGGAGCAGGAAGGGGAAGTAAAAGATGAACTCGGCCGACTCCGGGCGACCGTCGACCTGGCCAACGACATCGTGATTGGCCTGCGTGACGCGCTGCTGACTCGCCTGCCGCGGAGTTACGAGGCGTTTTCGATGGTGCTGGGAGAAGCCAGGGTACGCGTGGACGTTGGGGTGCCGGTCGGTGGGCTGATGAAGAATTTCGCGGATTCCGTACATGACTGGGTGGCGCTCGACAGCCCCAATCCCGGCCAGCTTGAGGCCGTCGGCGACATGCTTGGCAAGGCCAAGGATTATCAAGGGAAGGTCGATGTACTGCGGGAGGTGGTTTGGAACGACAAGGAGCTGGCAATGAAGCTGAAGGTGGAGAAGGAGGGGCTGGACAAAAAGCGTCTGGAGACGGCGATCAAGGAAATCAAGCAGGCGATTGCCAACCCCGATCAAAACCAGTTCAAGTTTAAGGACAATGGCGCGGCGTCAAAGAAAAAATAACTAAAAAAAGGAACGCAACATGGCGATCAAAGTAAGAATTCCATCTCCATTAAGGCAATATACCAACGGCGCCGACGCGCTGGACGTGCCCGGCCAGACGGTCGGCGAGGTTCTCAACGGCCTCAAAGCCCAGGCCGCGGGGATCGAAACCAGGTTGTTCAAAACCCCCACGCAACTCAATCGTTTCGTCAATGTGTATGTCAACGACGAAGACATCCGCTTCCTGAAAAACCTGGAAACCCCGGTAAAGGAAGGGGATCAACTCAGCCTCGTCCCCGCCATAGCCGGCGGCCGCTGAAGGAGTCCGCTATGGCGCAACCCTTTTCCAAGCGTTGCTGGTTGACCTTCCCCACGCGCACGCAGGTGGAGCAGCCGGTGATCTGGCGTATGAGCCGGAAGTTTCCCGAGGTGAGTTTCGACATCCGCCAAGCCAGCGTGCAGAACGAAATCGGCATCATGGCTGTCCTGCTCACCGGCCCACAGCACGACGTAACCGCCGCCATCGCCTTCCTCCGCAGGCAGGGCGTGACCGTGGAGCCGATCGAGATGAGCGTGGTGGAAGGGTAGCCTCTGGCTCGACGTTGCCAACCTGCTCAAGCGTGATCTGCCTGCGGCCATGCGCGCAATCCAAGCCGGCACCGCCTCCCCGGTGCAGATTTCGTTGAAAACCTTCGCGCCGGCTAAACCCAAACGGTCTTTTGTTCGATAATCCCAACACACGAGAGTTGCCAATGCCGCAGGGCACTGCTATTGTCGGGACACGCGGATTGTTTCTTCCGCACCTCGTAAGCGTCATTTCGGCCGTATCGTTTGCTGCCCCGGACTGTTACGATTGTTTTCCTAGTGGTTCTCCTTCAGGAGTTGTGAGCCTCTTTTGGTTCTGTTTATGTCTGATTCCATTCATTCTCGCATCCTTTCCCATCTTCAGTCCCCAGCCTACCAGCCGCAGCAGCCGCGAAAGTTGGCTAGAGAGCTGAACGTTCAGGAAGATACCGAGTATCACGCCTTCCGTAACGCGCTGCGCGAGTTGATGCACCAGGGCCGCCTGGTGCTGGGGGCTTCGGGTTCAATCGTCCTGCCGGGCAACAAGGCCAGCGGGGACGAGTTCACCGGCACTTATCGCCACAACAAGCGAGGCTTCGGTTTCGTGGTTCCGCGTGATCCGGCATCGCACGAAGATCTGTATATTCCTGAGGGCGCCAATGCCGGCGCCCTCACCGGCGACATCGTTCGAGCCAAGATTGTGACAAGGGGACAACGCGACGGCCGCGCGTTCCACAATGGCCGGGTGGTGGAGATCATCGAGCGCACCCAGAAGCGGTTCGTCGGCTCGCTGCTCAAGAACGCCGACCAGTGGATGGTGCTGCCCGATGGCAACATGCTGACCGAGCCGATTCTCACCCCCGACGCGGCCTCGCGGCACATCAAACCCGGCACCAAGGTCGTCGTCGAACTCACCAGCTATCCCGAGAACGGCCAGCGAGCCAAGGGCGTCATTACCGAAGTGCTGGGCGAGGCCGGGGAGAAGGACGTTGACCTGAAGGGCGTCATCGTTCAGTTCAATTTGCCCGAACAATTCCCCGATGCGGTCAAGGACCAGGCCCGGGAGAGCGTTGATCGTTTTGATCCCGAAACCGAGCGCGGCGTGCGCGTCGATCTGACCGACCAACTCGTCTGCACCATCGACCCCGACGACGCCAAGGACTATGACGACGCCATCAGCCTTCGGCGGCTTGACGGCGGGAACTGGCAGCTTGGTGTTCACATCGCCGACGTGTCGCATTTCGTGCCGGCGGATTCTCCGCTCGATCAGGAAGCCCGCCTGCGCGGTAACAGCGTTTACTTCCCCGGGTTCGTCATTCCCATGCTGCCGGAAATTCTCAGCAACGGCGTGTGCAGCCTGCAGGAAGGCGTTCCGCGGTTGTGCAAAAGCGCGTTCATTACCTACGACCAGAACGCCCGGCCGATCAGCACGAAGTTTGCCAATACGGTCATCAGCAGTGCCAATCGGCTCCGCTATCGAGAGGCCCAGGCCATTCTCGACCGCGCCGAGACGATTCCTCATCCCGACGGCGACAAGACGATCGCCGACTACGATCCTGCCGTCGTTGAACTGCTGCATCAGATGAACGCATTGGCCCGGCAATTGCAAAAGCGGCGGCTTGCGCAGGGACAACTGGTGCTGGACCTGCCTGAAGTGGACTTGGTTTTGGACGATGAAGGCAAAGTGATCGACGCGCGCCCGGAAGACCAGAGCTTCACCCACACGCTCATCGAGATGTTTATGGTGGAGGCCAATGAAGCGGTCGCGCGCCTGCTTGATTCCCAAAATCTTAGCTTTCTTCGCCGAACGCATCCCGAGCCGGATTTGCAGGATTCAGAGCGCCTGCGCCAGTTCGTGCAGGTCGCGGGGTTCACCCTTCCCAAGCAACTCGATCGCAAGGCGCTTCAGTCGCTTCTGGCCAAGGTTCGCGGAAAGCCCGAGGGCTTCGCTATCAGCCTGGCGGTGCTCAAAAGTCTTACGCGCGCCGAATACTCCCCCAAGGTGATAGGCCATTATGCTCTGGCCAGCGAGCATTACTGCCACTTTACATCGCCGATCCGCCGATATGCCGACCTGACCATTCATCGCCTGCTCGATGCCTACTTCGCGTCGCGCGAATCGACTGCCGCCAAGCGGGCAAAAGTCGATCCGGACGACGTGCCGAGTTACGACGACCTGGTCGAACTTGGCCGGCATCTCAGCTTCACCGAACGCCGTGCCGACGACGCGGAAAAGGAACTCCGCAAGATCAAGATTCTGGAACTGATGAAACAGCACGTTGGGGAGGACTTCCCCGGAGTCATCACCGGTATCACCAATTTCGGTGTATTCGTGCAGCTACAGACCTATCTAAACGACGGTGTGGTGCGCTACGAGGACTTGTTCGACGACTGGTGGGACGTGGACGACCGCGCGGGCGTGGTCCGCGGGCAACGCACGGGCATTAAGCTGGGTATCGGCGACGTGGTGACGGCGAGAATCGTAAGGGTGGACGTGGCCCGGCGCGAGTTGGACCTGGCCATCGTCAAACTCCCCAATGGGACCGAACCGAAACTTGGTCCGAAAAAGCCCGAAAAACCCGGCAAACCCGGGAAGCAAGGCAAGCCCGCACAGCGGAACAAAGTCGCACATCGGAAAAGCGGTGGGGAATCGCGCCGGCAAAGAAAGCCCGGAAAACAGCGGTAAACAATCGAGGGGGTTATACAGGCACCAACACTTGCGCGCTCCGGTTGGGCAGATAGATCTGGATGCTCTGATCGCGGCCGTACATGGGCACGGGCTGCTTCCAGTACGTGACTTCCCGGGCCAATCGTCCGAAGCCGCCGAATTCGGCGCGATCCGTGTCCAGCGCCACGCGGTAGTCGCGGGCGTCGGGCACGGGGATGCGCAGGTCCGTATACGATTCGGTGGGATGGAAGTTGAACGCAAAGACCAAGCGGCCTCTTCGGAAGACCATCTGCCGCGTGTCGGCGTGCATCGCCAGTTGCTCGATGAACTGATCGTTGAGTAAATTGAATTGCTCGTCCAGTTGCAGCATCGCCCGATCAAAGTCCTGCAAACCCTTGTATCGCAAATAATCGGCATCGCCCGCCGACCACTGCCTGCGGGCAAACTGATACGAATACCCATTGCCTTCCCGCGGAAAATCTACCCAATCGGGATGCCCGAATTCATTGCCCATGAACGTTAAATACCCCTCGCCTGCCAAGGCAAAGGTAATCAGCCGAATCATCTTGTGCAGGGCGATCCCGCGATCGATAACCAGGCTTTGGCTACCCTTGTCCATCTTAAAATACATGTCCTTGTCCATCAGCCAGAACGCGATCGTCTTGTCGCCCACCAGCGCCTGGTCGTGGCTTTCGGCATAGCCGATGTGCTTCTCACTGAATCGGCGATTCAGCAGCGTGTGATACAACTGGGCCAGGTCCCAATCCTCATCACGTTTTTCCTTCAGTGTCTTGATCCAGTAATCGGGCACACCCATCGTCAGGCGATAATCAAACCCCAGCCCGCCTTCGGATACCGGCCTTGCCATACCCACTATCCCGCTCATGTCTTCGGCGATGGTGATGACCTCGGGATTGATCGCATGAACCAGCTCGTTGGCCAGTTGGAGATAGGCGAGTGCGTCAGGATCGACATTGGCACCGAAATACTGGTCATAGCTGGTAAAGGATTTGCCCAAACCGTGATCGAGGTACAACATGCTGGTCACGCCGTCAAAACGAAAACCGTCGAAATGATATTCCTCCAGCCAATAGCGCAAATTGCTGAGCAAAAACCGCTGGACTTCAAACTTGCCGTAGTCAAACAGCAGCGAATCCCAGGCGGTGTGATACCCGCGCGGACCGTCATGGAAATACTGATAGCTGGTGCCGTCAAACCGGCCGAGGCCTTCGAGAAGATTCTTGACCGCATGGCTGTGGACCACATCCAGTAGCACACGAATGCCCATGCCGTGCGCGGTATCGATCAGATGTTTCAGTTCTTCGGGCGTGCCAAAACGTGAGGAGACGGCGAAGAAGTTGCTGACGTGATAGCCGAACGACCCGTAATAGGGATGTTCCATCACCGCCATTAGTTGGACAGCATTATACCCCAGCCGGCTGGCCCGCGGGAGAATATTGCGAGTAAATTCGTCAAACGACCCCACGCGGGGTTCTTCCGTGGCCATGCCCACATGGGATTCATAAATGCGCAACCCGCGATTGAGTTTGGGCAGGGTATTTTTGAAGGCAAAAGGTTCGGGCGGGTTCCAATACACGCCGGTGAAGTTGCGGGTCTGGTTATCCTGCACCACCCGCCGGATATACGCGGGGATGCGGTCCATCGCGCCTTCCTCGGTGATGACATGCACCTTCACCTGGCTGCCATGCACCAGCGACGTGGCAAACTTCTCGTCCGGTAAGAAAAGGCCCCAGACCCCAAATTCGTCGCGCACCATCGGGTGGCCATAGCGGTTCCATCCGTTGAAATCGCCAATCAACCGGAGTTGCAGCGCGTTGGGTGCCCACTCCCGATACCACACCCCCGGTTTGCCGTGAAATTCCCCTCGATTAAAGCCGAAATAGTGGTGCCCCTGGCTGATAGACCCGAGAAGCCCGCCGGCAGAATCGATCTTTGCGCGCGCTCGCTGCAGATACTCAAACCGCTGGCGAAGCTGCTGGGCAAACGGCGCCAGCCAGGAGTCATTTTTCATCAATCCGGTGCCGTCAGAAGTGTAGGGTTGCGTGGCAGCCATGCCGTGTTTGTATCCATTTTTCGAGGGATAGCCATAGTGGAATGCCCGAAGAACACGGGTGCATTAATGCGCAACACGTCGCTCGGTATCGTCACGAAGTTTCTGGGAGATGCCGTCCGGCAGGTCGATGTGGCTTATTGATTGCAACTGATTCGTTACGATTGCGCTATCAATTGGCCAAGCCCAAGGGATTGCCGGTACAATTTCCCGCGTCATGACTTCGATACGTCTCGATCACATTACCAAGCGCTTTGCGCAAACGACCGCGTTGGACGACGTTGAACTGTCGATCAAGGCAGGGGAGTTGTTTTTTTTGCTAGGCCCAAGTGGCTGTGGGAAAAGCACACTCTTGCGGCTTATCGCCGGGTTGCAGGATGCCACTATCGGCAAAATCTGGTTTAACGACCATGACGTGACGGAGTTGGCAACGGACAAGCGGAACGCGGTCATGTGTTTTCAGAGTTATGCCCTTTGGCCACACATGAGCGTTCGAGAGAACGTGCGGTTTGGTTTGCAGGTTCGAAAGATGACGGGCCAGGCCCAACAGGAGCAGGTCGAGCGCGTTCTGACGCTGGTGCAGATGGACACTTATGCCGAACGGAAGCCGAATCAGTTGTCGGGCGGGCAGCAGCAGCGGGTGGCACTGGCCAGGGCGCTTGCGGTGAACCCGGCGTGTCTTCTGTTGGACGAACCGCTGAGCAATCTGGATTCAAAATTGCGGTTGGAAATGCGCAGCGAAATTCGCCGCATCTGCAAGAGCACGGGGTTTACCACCATTTATGTGACGCACGATCAGAAGGAAGCCCTGAGCGTTGCCGACCGGATCGCGGTGCTGAAAGATGGCAAGCTGATGCAGGTGGGCACGCCGGGCGAGCTTTATCACCGGCCCAATAGCTCGTTCGTCGCCGATTTCATCGGACAAACCAACCTCCTGCCCGGCCGAATTGTCACCCGTGAGCAGTCGGCCGTGCAGGTGGAGACGCCGGCGGGGCGATTTCATGCCGACGTGGGCGACGTGCCGATGCCCGACGCGGTGACGGTGAGCATCCGCCCGGAACAGATGCAGCCAGCGACGCGCTTCCGCGCGCGACTGCAAGGGGATCGGATCAACCGCGTGACAGGCAAGTGCATCGAAACGACATTCCTCGGCGAAGCCAGCGAACACGTGCTGGTGGTGAACGAGCAGAAGTTAAAGGTCATCAGCGCGCCGCCGATGTTTGACGTGCCCGAGCAGATGGAAGTGGAATTTGCGCCGCGCGATGTGCTGGTGCTCGCAGGGTGAGGGCGAGTGTTTCGCAGGTAAGAGAACGGAAAATAGCCGGCATGAAGCGTTATTTGCTTATTCTCATTTTTTTCATGGTGCTGATTGTGCCGCTCGGCCTGCGCTGGGTGGTGGGGACCTACATGGAAGCCCCGCCTGACGATTCGGGCACCCCGCTCGTCATTATCACCCCGCATTCCGAAAGCATCCGCAGGGAATTTGCCGACGCATTTCGGGCTTGGCATCTTAATAAGTACCAAGTGCCGGTATCGATCAACTACCTGAGTTTTGGCGGGGGATCGGACATCCGCAGGACGCTGGAGGCACGCGCCGGCACGACGTTCGTTCAAAGCAAGACTTATGAGATTGATTTGGTGTGGGGCGGGGGGGATGTGCTGTTCGAGCAGCTTAGACCGCACCTTCAGCCGACGATCTTGCCTGCGGAAATGATGTCTGCGGCCTTCCCAAGGCCTACCTTGGCCGGGCTGCCGCTTTATGACGGCAACACGTTTGTAGATGCCGGCGGTGGAACGATGACCGCCTCGGCCGCAGCCACGCGGCCCGGCGCGCAAGCCGCGCCCGTTTGGTTCGGCACGGCGCTATCCAGCTTCGGAATTAGCTTTAACCGCGATGCCTTGCGGCAGTTGAACATCCCTGAGCCTAAGACCTGGCGCGATTTGGCCGATCCCCGCTTACGAGGTTGGGTCGTTCTAGCCGATCCGACGCGCAGCAGTTCGGCCGCGGCGGCGTTCATGGTGATTGTCGAACGGGCCATGGCCGATGCCGTCGAGCGGCTCTCGGCCGAGGATCGAAAGGTGCCGGCGAAGGTGGCGGCTGCACAGGATTCGGGCTGGGCAGATGGCATGGGACTGATTCGACAGATCGCTGCCAACGCGCGGAACTTCAACGATTCGGCGCAATCGCTACCGGGAGTCATCAGCACCGGCGACGTGGCCGCGGGCATGACCATCGATTTCTTTGCCCGCAGTCAGATCGCCTTCGTGGGGGACGCGCGCATGGGATATGTCGAGCCGGCCAACGCCACGATCATCAATCCCGATCCGATCGCGGTGGTGAAAGGCGCGCCCCATCGTGAGATCGCCGAGCATTTTATCGAATTTGTTCTCACGCCCGATGCCCAGCGGCTCTGGAACCTGGCCGTGGGCCGGCCCGGCGGGCCGAAGATCAGCGCCCTACGGCGTCTGCCCATCGTTGCGTCGGTCTATAACGACACCACAGGGTTTACCGATCAGGTCAATCCTTTTGCGCAGACGGCCAATTTCAATACCAGCCGCCAGCGGACGCGCACCTTTCCAATCCTGGGCATTCTGATTCAGGCCAGTTGCATGGACCTGCTTAGCGAACTGCGCGACACCCGCGCGGCAGTCCTGGCTTCCCCGCGGGCTGCTGAACTCGACGCGCAACTCGGGCGGTTCCCCTTCGACCAAGCCGAGGCACTTCGACGGGCCAGCCAATACAAAGACGCCGGTTCGCTTAGACGGTTGGAACTGCTTCGGCAATGGAGCGAGGCGTTTCGTGACGAATACATGCGGTTGCGCCAAAAGGCGCGGGCTGAAGGCGGTTGATCGGGAGTCCCGAGGCGATGCCGGAAATTCCCGAGCCAGGCCCGGGCAACCCCGCAGAGTTCTATCTGGATATGGCACGAGCCACACTCTCGTGCCGAAAAAACATGCGACGTTTTGGACAATATCTTCTGTTCCTTGTGATCGTGTGCGTGTTTGGCGCATTTTTCCTCTGGCCGATTTACCGCGTGGTTCGCATCGGCTTTTTTGGCGTGCCCGTGGCCGGAGAGAACGGGCATTTCTCGCTGCAATATCTGGCTGCAGTTTTTCAGGAGCGGTCGCTTCGCGCGGGACTGTTGAACAGCGCAATGATCGCCGTAGGAACGACGACTTTGTGCATGCTTATTTCGATCCCACTTTCGGTACTGGGAGTGCGGTATGACTTCTTTGGTAAGAAGCTCCTGAGCGCGCTGCTGCTGGTTCCGCTGATTCTTCCGCCCTTTGTCGGCGCGATCGGAATGCGGCAGATTCTGGGCCGATTCGGGGTATTGACTGCGATCGCACAGCACATCGGGCTTGTGGCGGCGGGGCAGCCGGTGGACTGGTTGGCCTGGCGCATGGTGGGGGTGATGCTGGTGATGGCTCTGGGGCTTTATCCAATTCTTTATCTGAACCTGACCGCCGCGCTGTCGAACATCGACCCGGCGATGCAGCAGGCCGCGGCCAACCTGGGTGCGGGCCGATGGATGATTTTCCGCAGAATCACGCTGCCGCTGATGCGCCCGGGACTTTTTGCCGGCGGAACTATCGTGCTAATTTGGAGCTTCACCGAACTGGGCACTCCCCTGATGTTCGACTTTTATACCGCGACGCCGGTACAGATTTTCCAGAGCCTTGGGCAGGTCGAAGGCAGCCCAATTCCCTACGCCTTGGTGGTGATAATGCTTTTCAGCAGCGTGCTGTTGTATGTCGCGGGGAAACTGGTGCTGGGACAGGCCCAAGCGACTGCCGTGACCAAGGCATCCGTGCAGCACACGACAGTTAAGCTCGGATTCATCGGAAGTATTCCGGTGCTCATCCCATTTGTGCTTGTGAGTGGGCTGGCCCTCATGCCGCACGTAGCGGTGGTGCTGATGAGCATCACCAAAGTCGGCACATGGTATCAGTCGGCGTTGCCCAGGGTGTTTACGACGGCGCATTACATTATTGGCCTGACTCATCCGCTGGCCGTAGCGTCTGTCAAGAACAGTATATTTTATGACTCGATCAGCACAGTGGTGGATATTGCCCT
>JBBQSU010000116.1:0-10611 GCA_038234815.1 Tepidisphaerales bacterium
CGCGTCGATACCTCTTTGAACGAGTCGGCGGTGTCCAGCAGCAGGTTGATTTCCCCTGCAGTCAGGTCTTCCAGGCCGAGCAGATGCTTCAGCGTCCAAATGGGGGTCGATTCGCTCATGGCGCGTCCCTCGGTTCGATCAGAATCTCGTCGATTTTATCGGTTTCCACTAGCTTCACCTTCACGCGGTGCGTCAGCGGCACGTCGCGCTGGGTGACGCCGACGAAATCGGCCTGAATCGGCAGTTCGCGGCCGCCACGATCGACCAGCACCGCCAGCCGGATGGCGCTGGGCCTTCCGAAGTCGGCCAGAGCATTCAAGCCCGCGCGAACCGTTCGGCCGGTAAACAGCACGTCATCCACCAGCAGCAGCGGTTTGGAATTAATGTCGGTTTCGATGCGAGTCGGGCGGACCATCGGCTTGGGGCCGATCTCTGAAAGGTCGTCGCGGTACAGCGTGATATCGAGAATGCCACGATCGATTCGGTCGAATCCGCGGCCCGTCAGCGCGCCGGCCAGGCGATCGGCCAGGGTTTGGCCGCGCGTGCGAATGCCGACGATGGTCAGCGGCTGCCGTGCCGAGAAATGACCGGCTATGGCATCGACCAAGCCGTCGATCAACCGCCCAACGTCTTGAGGCTCGTAGCGTGTTCGCATGGATTTCTCAAGTCTATAGAATCGTCGGACAAAGACAATCAATCCCCCCCGCGATAACATGCCCGAGTGCCCCGAGCCAGACCCGCGCAACCTGCCTCCAAATCACCGATCGGCCAAAATGGACCGGCGCGCAGGCCGCCGACGGTCAATGGGTATTACGGCACGCACTTCATCGCTGCGGGGTTTCCGGTGATGGCCGGACTGCTGTTCTATGGCTGGCGGGCGGGATTGTCCCTGCTGGTCGTGCTGGCGGTTGCGGCCCTGGGAGTGGGCGCGTGGCGGCGTATTGGTGCCCGCGGGCGACAATTGCATTTAGTTCATTCACTTTGGATGGCCTTATTGCTGGCGATGATGTTGCCGGCGCACCTAGCGGGCATTGGTCCCGATGGCGCGCTATCGCTCTGGCCCATCCTTCCGGCGGCGGGGTTGACACTGGTGATCTTGCTTTGGACTCTCGGCGGGATCGGGGCCGGCAGAATCCACCCCGTCCTGGTCACTTACCTGCTCCTGACCACCCTCTTTTCCGATCCGCTGACCCCCCACCGTCTGCTCAGGCGCGGTCGGCTGGGCATCGGCGATCTGAATGCCAGTCCCTCATCGGCGGTAACCGGAATGTCCGATGGGCCGTGGCTGGATCGGCCCAAAGTGCTTGCTGGAGAGGTATTCTGGACCGAGCCGGCCAGCCAGGCGCTTAGCGACTATACCCTGGGCAGGCCCGCGGGCGATCGGTCCCTGCTGTCATTCCAAACCCTGCTGCGCGACGCGCTTCCGCCACTCGAAGATATTGTCCTGGGCGCACATCCCGGACCGATCGGCGCCAGCAGCGCCATCGCGGTGCTGGTGGGCGGGCTGTTCCTTCTCTATCGCGGGCTGATCGATTTTCGAATCCCGCTCATCATTGTCTTGACCATGCTGGTGATGCTGCTGATCCTTCCCGTCCCGATCGTCATTACCGACAAACCGGTCTACTCGGCCTTCGCCTGGCGCGACTCGAGCGTGGGCTGGCCGCGGGCCATCACTTTTATCAATTACGAACTGTTGGCCGGGCCGGCTCTGTTCATGGCCTGTTTCCTTGCAACCAGCCCGTCGATTCGTCCCATGTCCACCCGTGCCCGATGGATTTATGGCTCCCTGATTGGCGCGTTGACAGCGGTGTTCCAGCTCTACGTCGCGGTCTCGTTCGGAGCCTATCTCGCCCTGCTCATCGCCAGCCTTGTCACACCAACGTTCGATAAGTGGTTCCGGCCCCAGCCACTCATCTGATGGTCATGCCACGTTCCGTGCCAGAACCTGAGAACTACGGCGATCGTTGTTCTGCGACTGCAAGCCGGTGCTCTAAGGGTTGAATCCCGTGCGCCCCTGCTATACTTTCCAGCGACTTATGAGCGATTCTTACATTCAAAATCTGTTTGCCGAGCGCATCGGGGGAAAAAGTTATGGCAAAGGGACAGAAATTTATAAGTTTGAGAAGATCAAACGCGCCAAGCGGGCGGCGCTGGCGGCCAATCCCGGGAGCGAACTGATCGACATGGGCGTGGGCGAGCCTGATGAAATGGCCTTTGGCGATACCGTCAGCGCATTGGCCGAGGCGGCGAAGAATCCGGCCAACCGTGGGTATGCCGACAACGGCGGCGCGCAATACAAAGAGGCCGCCGTCCGGTGGATGAAGGCGGTTTGCGGTGTCGACGGCATCGACCCGGAAAAGCACGTCTGTCACTCGATCGGCTCCAAGGCGGCACTGTCGATCCTGCCCAATTGCTTCATCAATCCCGGCGACGTGGCCCTGATGACCACGCCGGGCTATCCGGTGTTTGGCACGCACGCCAATTATCTTGGCGGACAGGTCTATAACCTCCCGCTCCTCGAAAAGAACGGCTTTCTGCCCGATCTTTCCTCTATTCCGGCCGACAAGTTAGCCCGGGCCAAGTCGCTGGTGATTAACTACCCGAACAACCCCACCGGCGCGTCGGCAACACCCGAATTCTTTGCCCAGGTGGTGGCGTTGGCACGCAAGTACAATTTGATTGTCATTCACGATGCGGCTTATGCAGCTCTGGTATTTGACGGAAAGCCTCTGTCGTTCTTATCCACACCGGGCGCGATGGACGTGGGTGTAGAACTGCACTCGATGAGCAAGGGCTTTAACATGACCGGCTGGCGGCTTGGGTTTGTTGCTGGGAACGAACTGATCGTCAAGGCTTATGCTGACGTGAAGGACAACACCGATAGCGGACAGTTCCTGGCCATCCAACAGGCCTGTTCGTTTGCCCTGAATCACCCCGATCAGACCGCCCGGATTGCCCGAAAGTATTCCCGACGGATGGATGGCCTGGTCGCGGTGCTGAACAAGCACGGCTTTAAGGCCCGCAAGCCACGGGGATCGTTCTTTCTGTATGTCGGCTGTCCAAACTCGACTGCGACGACAGACGGAAATTCGGTGACTTTCGACACCGCCGAGCGATTCAGTCAATGGATGATCACCGAAAAGCTCATCAGCACCGTTCCTTGGGACGACGCCGGCGCGTTCGTTCGATTCAGCGTCACGTTTCTCGCTGCCAATGAGGCCGAGGAGACACGCGTGCTGAATGAAATCGACCGGCGACTGGCGACGACTCGGTTCGAGTTTTGATGGTGGCGGCATCCGGCGGCGTCGCCGGTGCCCGTAGCGCACGATGATCTGTTTCGATATGCCTCTTCAGTTGCCATGCGATTCCTAGCTCCCATCCTCGCCCACATCGGCCTTGGCGCAAACCTTGGCGACCGGGAGCGGAGTATCCACGCGGCGCTTGATCTGCTGGACATGAGCCAGGGCATATCGGTAGCCAAGGTGTCAAAGTTGATCGAGACTTCGGCGGTCGGTGGGCCCGCCGACGCCCCGCCGTTTCTCAATGGCGCCGCCGAGTTACGCACCACGCTCGGCGCGCACGCACTGCTGCATCGAATGCTCGACATCGAAAAGGAACTTGGCCGGCAGCGCCGCACCAAGTGGGAACCGCGGCCCATCGATCTCGACCTGCTGCTCTATAATAACCAGGTGCTTTCCAGCGACGAGCTGGTGGTGCCCCACCCGCTCATGCACGAGCGGCGGTTTGTCCTCGAGCCATTGGTCGAAATCGCCCCCGATCTGGTGCATCCAATGCTTCAGATGAGCATCCGCGGGCTGCTGGACGAGGACATGGCGCGCGATCGCGCCAAGCCGGGCCAGTAACTCCATCCGCGTAAAGTATTACGAAGGCAGTCCTGATGATGCAGGTTTTCACGACGATCTCGGCGACGCGGGACTATCGGGCAACGCTGGGTCCGCTGGCGCTGGTGCCAACGATGGGCGCGCTCCACGCGGGGCATCTTTCACTGGTGACAGAAGCCCACCGCCAAGCCAGCGCGGTCGCGGTCAGCATCTTCGTTAATCCCACGCAATTCGGCCCGAACGAGGATTTCTCGCGCTATCCCCGTCCGATGGAACAGGACCTGGAAATGTGCCGCCAGGCCGGTGTTGATTTCGTTTTTCATCCCGCGCCGGCGGAAATGTATCGGCCCGGCCTCCCCGAAATCCGTGTCGATCTGCCCGGCTTGACCACCGTGCTTGAGGGCGCGCACCGCCCGGGGCATTTTTCCGGGGTTTGCCAGGTCGTGGCCAAACTGTTCAATATCGTTCGGCCCGACGTCGCCTGCTTCGGGCGGAAGGATTTTCAGCAGCTCCGGGTCTTGTCGGCAATGGTGGAAGCCCTTGACTGGCCGATCGAGATGATCGCCTGTCCCATCCTGCGGGATCCCGACGGGCTGGCGATGAGCAGCCGCAATCGGTATCTGTCCGCTGACGAGCGCCGGCGTGCCCTGACCATCAATCAGGCGATCTTCGCTGCCGAGAAATCCGTCCGGCTGGGCCACCGCGACGCAGCCGGGCTTATCGAAAGCGTGCGCGAACAACTGCTGGCCAGCGGACTGGCGATTGATTACGTCGCGATCGTCGACGCGCTCACCCTCGAGCCGCAAAACCATTTAACGGTGCCGGCGGTGCTGGCGATCGCGGTTCGGGTGGGCACCACCCGGCTGATCGATAACATCACGCTACTACCTCCACTATCCTGATATCCTGAAACGGGAAATTTATGCTTCAAGAACTTTTTCGCATTCCGTATTTCAATTTTCCGATCTACGGCTACGGCGTGATGCTGGTGATCGGCGTGCTGCTGGCGGTGGAACTGGCCAAGTTCCTAGCCCGTCGTTCGCGGCTTGATCCCGAGGTTTTCGCCACCGCCGGGTTGATCGCCTTGGCAGCGGGCATTCTGGGGGCGCGCCTTTCGCATGTCCTGGAGAACTGGAGCGAATTCACCAATCCCAGCTTATCGGTGTTTGAAAATGTCAGGAATGTGTTCGACCTGCGTTCCGGCGGGCTGACATACTATGGCGGCCTGATTTTGGCCTTCCCGGCAACGGTTGCGTATGGCATGTATAAGAAAGTGCCGATCCGCGTCGGCATGGACGTGATCGCCCCGTCCATCGTGCTGGCCTTGGGCTTGGGCCGGGTAGGGTGCTTTCTTAATGGCTGCTGCTATGGGTCTGAATGCTCGGTGCCTTGGGCGGTCACTTATCCCTACCGGTCGATTCCCTTCACCGACCAATACCACGAAGGCCGGCTGACCCCGCCGTCGCCACAGTTGATTAACCCGGAAACCAACCAGCCGCGACCACTCAGCGAGCTGCATTCGAATACCGCCCTGTCGCAGGAGGCGGCCTCCTGGCGGTCCAATCGGGTTCACCCGGCGCAGCTTTACAGCACGATTTCCTCGCTGCTGATCTGCGCGGTGATGCTGTGCTATTTCACCCTCCCGCACGCGCCGGGCCGGGTGATGGCCCTGATGTTCCTGCTTGAAGGCCCCAGCCGGTTTCTGCTGGAAATGCTGCGCGTTGAACCCCCCGTGTGGGGGCCATTCAGCCTCAGCATGATCCTGGGCATGGCCTTCGGAGTGCTCGGCGTCATCCTGTGGTTCGTCTTCGGAACCAGCAGCGCCCAGCACGCCGACGCGCTCCCTCAACCGGCCTGATGCATCATCGC
The DNA here is from genome assembly GCA_038234815.1 of Tepidisphaerales bacterium. GTDB lineage: Bacteria > Planctomycetota > Phycisphaerae > Tepidisphaerales > Tepidisphaeraceae > JBBQSU01. The sequence goes on from JBBQSU010000116.1 coordinate 5,712, forward strand.
TTCACGCCCGCCAGCGTGGCCAGCTTGTCGGCCATGTCGGTCTTTTCCCAACTGAATTCGCCATTCTTGCCGGGTGCGCGGCCAAAGTGCCCGTGTCGGGCCGTCTGTTTGTAGATCGGACGAAGCAGATCGAGGTGCTTGATGATGCCCCGCGGGGTGAGCGGGAAAAGCTTCTGCACCAGTTCGGCGATCTGGTCTTCGGGGATTACGGCCGTGTCTTCCGTGCTGACGGTCACGCTCACCGGATGGGCCACACCGATCGCGTAGGCCAATTGCACTTCGGCGCTGTGCGCCAGGCCCGCAGCCACGATGTTCTTGGCGATGTATCGACCCATATAGCATGCCGATCGATCCACCTTGCTGGGGTCTTTCCCACTGAACGCCCCGCCGCCGTGTGCCCCACGCCCGCCGTAGCTGTCAACGATAATCTTCCGGCCGGTCAGGCCGGTATCGCCATGCGGGCCGCCGACCACAAACTTTCCCGTCGGGTTAATGTGAAACACGATTTCATCGTTCCACAGCCGCTTGGGAATGGTCGGACGAATCACGTCCTGGATGATCGCTTCCTTGGCCTTTTTCGAAAATGCGTCGTTCTTATCCAGCACGCTCTCGTCGTGCTGCGTGCTGACCACTACCGTGTGCACGCGTACGGGCCGCTCGTCTTTGTACTCGATCGTCACCTGGCTCTTGCCGTCGGGACGAAGCCATTTGAGCTTCCCGTTCTGGCGCACCATGGCCAGCCGTTCGACAATCCGGTGGGCCAGGTGAATCGGCAGCGGCATGAGTGTGTCGGTCTCGTTCGAGGCGTAACCGAACATCAGACCCTGATCCCCGGCGCCCTGTTCTCGCTCGTTGTCCTCGGCCTTGTTCACCCCGCGGGCGATGTCCGGCGACTGGCTGTGAATCGACGTGAAAACCCCGCAGCTCTGATAGTCAAACCCGATTTCCGGGTGGTCGTAGCCGATCTCCTTGATCGTCGCGCGGGCCACTTCGGCGGCATCAATATACGCAGTTGTCGTGATCTCCCCGGCCAGAACCACCTGCCCGGTGGTCACCAGGGTTTCGCAGGCCACCCGCGCCTTGGGGTCCTGCGTTAAAATTGCATCCAAAATCGCGTCGCTGATCTGGTCAGCCACTTTGTCAGGATGACCCATGGTGACCGACTCGCTAGTGAACAGATGGTTGGATCGACGAAATTCCGGGGACATAAGTTAGCTCCTAAATAGTGTGTTAAACAATGAGAATCGTCGATGTTACAACACGCGGTAGCCTCCGGCAAGACAGTGATCTCGCGGTTTTTTTCATTTTCAGGGCCCAGGCAGCAAGGCCACCAACGTCCAAGAATATCTGCAACTAGCCGGCGGATTTTGCCGATAGCGGGTAAAGAGCGCTCGACGATGGTGCAAACGATCCGTCAGATATTTTCCCGCCTGGCCGTCCGCGGCCGACAGTTGCCCGGCTTGCCCGGGCAACCGTGTGGGCCATTGGACATTGCCGATCTCCTGCGCCGGCCGGCGGTCAATCTCGACACCCCTGAGCTTCAGCGATTCATCGCCGGCAAGGTGGTGCTGGTTACCGGCGCGGGGGGCAGCATCGGCTCGGAAATCTGCCGGCAAACCATGAAATTCTGCCCGGAACGCCTCATCCTGCTGGATCAGGCCGAAAACGCCCTTTTCGAGATCGACCGCGAGCTTCGCCATACATGGATCGGCGCCGACATCGTGCCGCTTATTGCCTCCATCACCGACCAGGCGCGCATCGAGCAAATTTTCACTGACGAGCGCCCGCAGGTGCTGTTTCATTGCGCCGCCCATAAGCACGTGCCGATGATGGAAACCAATGCCGGCGAAGCGGTGAAGAACAATATTTTCGGGACCAAGATCGTGGCCGATGCAGCGATAGATGCGCGGGTTGCGGCCTTTGTGATGGTCAGTACGGACAAGGCGGTTAACCCCACGAGCGTGATGGGCGCCTGCAAGCGCGTCGCCGAGCAGTACATTCAAAGCCTGACCCGCCGGCGCCAAAACGAGAACGGCGGGCACACCCGGTTCGTTGCGGTTCGATTTGGAAACGTGCTGGGTAGCAGCGGAAGCGTCGTTCCGATTTTCCAGAAACAGATCGACGCCGGGGGGCCGGTGACGGTGACGCACCCGGACATGAAGCGCTATTTCATGACCATTCCTGAAGCCAGCCAACTGGTGATGCAGGCCGGCGCGATCGGTCAGGGCGGGGAGATTTTCGTGCTGGACATGGGCCAGCCGGTCAAGATTCTCGACTTGGCCAACGAGATGATCCGCAGAAACAATCTGCAGCCTGGTCAGGACATCGAAGTCAAATTCTCTGGCATCCGTCCGGGGGAAAAGCTTTACGAAGAGCTTTCGTGCAGCGATGAGCAGACCCGCCCCACCAGCCATCCCAAAATTCGCGTGTGGCAACTGGCCGATGCCGACCCGGCGGAAGTCGGGCGCGGGCTTAGGCTGCTGGCCAAAGCGGCGCAGGGTGCTCGGCAGGGCGTGATCGAGGCGCTGTGCCACTGCGTAAGTGAATTCACCCCGACCGACCGCGCGGTGGCACAACCAGCCCTGAATCTGATCCCTGTAGAAAAGGCCGCTTAGTCCGCGGGCCGATCAAGCCGTCTCGCAACCCCACGCTTTTCCCCCTCGCACCCCTATCGCACGAAGATGAGGATCATCAATTGCGCCACCAGCACGCGTAGAATCATCGTCAGTGGATAAACGGTGGCGAACGCAACCGCCGGGGCTTCCGAAGGCGTCATCGTATGCGTAAAGGCCAGCGACGGGCTGGTCATGCTGCCGGCCAGCAATCCGCAGACGTGCAGATAGTTTAGCTTGAACATTTTCTTGGCGAAAATGCCCACCACCAAAAGCGGAACGAGGGTTATGACCGTGCCCAGAAGCAGCCACTTCACACCTGTGAAGCTGAACAGATTGGCGAAGAAGCCGTCGCCGGCGCGAAGTCCCACCGCAATCAGGAACAGCACGATACCCAGTTCACGCAGCAGGGCGCTGGCACTGTGGGGCATGAAGTAGATCAACCGTCCGACCCGACCCAGCCGAGCCAGGATAATCGCGACAATGAGCGGTCCGCTGGCCAGGCCCAGTTTGATCGGTGCCGGCAGGCCGGGGACAAACACCGGGATGCTGCCCAGGATCACGCCCAGCGCGATGCCGAAGAAGATCGGCAACAGGCGAGGGACGTTAAGTTCGCGGACCGAGTCCCCGACTTCGCGCACGGCCGCGGCGATCGAATCCGGCTCGCCCACCAGGCGGATGGAATCCCCGAACTGAAGGCGCAGGTCGCCGACGGCCGTGAACTCCAGGCCTGTTCGAGAGACGCGGGTGATGTTAACCCCCAAGCGGCGCGACAAGTCCAACTCGTCCACCATCTTGCCCAGCACTTCCGAGTGCGTCACCAGCGCGTTTCGAGTGACGATCTTGCTGGGGAAAGACCGCAGGTCCACCGTGCTTTCTCCACCCACGATCAGTTGCAGATCGACCAGTTCGTTCTTCGGTCCCACTGCCAGCAACACGTCGCCGGTGTGCATCAACAGGTCGTCTTTGGCCACGGTAATGTGGCCCTGTTGCAGCACGCGGGAGATGACCACGCGCTCGCCATGCAATTTTTCGATGCGCGCCAGCGGAAGGCCATCGAGGTTGGCGTTCTTCAGCTCGATGTTCATGGTTTCCAGCTTCGGCTTGTCGTCGCGCTCGGTGTGTTCAACCACCTCGGCTTCATGGGCCGGATCGACCCGGAACACCGCCCGGAGCACCACCATCGCTATGATCACGCCCAGCAGTCCGAAGGGGTAGGTAATGGCAAAGGCCGGCCCCATCGTCTGGCCGGTTTCGCCCAGCGCGGTGTTGGGATGGACGCTCCGCAGCGCCTCACCAGCCGAACCGAACGCCGGCGCGTTGGTGGTAGCGCCGGCAAACATGCCCACGGCAGCGCGAATGTCGGTATGGGTGGCATAAGCCAGGCCCACGCTCAAAAACGCCCCGAGCAGAACGATGGACACTGCCATCATGTTCAGCGGCAAGCCCCGCCGGCGCAGCGAGGCTATAAAACCTGGCCCCACCTGCACGCCTACGGCATACACGAACACGATCAAACCAAAATCCCGGACGAAAACCATGACGTTGTCGTTAAGCTGATCATTGCCGAGAATTTTTGCGAAGATTAGACCGGTGAACATCACCCCGGGAATGCCCAGGCCGATGCCCTTCACGCGGATGCTTCCCAATGCCAGCCCCGAGGCGGCGACGAGACTGATGACCAGCACGGTCAAGGCGACTGAATTGGCCGGGAAAATAGATTCAAACCAGACGGCGAGCATACAACACATTCCTTTGCCGGCGGCCGGTTGGTGGGCCACCTAGATTGTTTAATAAACGGCTAAATGGGTGAAAATTCACTTCCCGTTTCCGATCGGACCAAACGAATTCCAATCGATTTCGAGAATATAGGCCATCGTGACCGGCGGCAAGCCATCATCGGCTATTTCCAATAGACCGACTGCAATTATCGATTCAATACCACCCCTGCGGCATGTGAAAAACCCCATTTCCCCGCCGGAAATGGCTAAATTTCGACTGTGGCAGAATTACGCCTTTCCCATCAACCCAAAGGCGAGCCGGCCAACACTTGCCGACTCGGCGGCCAACCCTACGGCCCATTCGCTCAAGCGCGGCCGGGAAATGACCATGGCGATCCCCCGACAGCCCGCCCGGCGCCTTCGCCAAAGCCCTGAAAATGCCGATCGCAAAGGCGCAGAACGTGACGAGCGAGGATCGGCCATGAGCACTTGACAGGCTAGTTCAGCGCTGCGCATGGCCAGGCCCATGCCCTCCCCACCGACGGGTTCCAAAGCCGCAGCGGCGTT
>JBBQSU010000117.1:0-10587 GCA_038234815.1 Tepidisphaerales bacterium
CTCCAGTTGCATCCTGGTCACGAATTCCTGCTTATCCAACATCAAAAGCCGATCCATGGCTGACTCCTTTAAAAAACCCGGCCCCCAAGCCGGTGACGGCGACAAGTTTACCACCTCCCTAAAAAATGGGCACGCCCTCGATAAATCGCTGGTGCATCAGGTCGCTCTTAAGTTGCACGATTTTGTTGCGCGGGCCGTCTCGCCATTTCGCAATAATCAGTTCGGCCTCGCCCGTCGGCCGATATGAGGGATTATCCAGCTCGAAATAATCTTGCCGGTGAAGGAAAATGATGCCGTCCGCGTCCTGCTCAATCTGCCCGCTCTTCCGGATATCCGCCATTTGGGGGCGTTTATCATCGCGTGCAGTGAGTTGCCGGTTTAATTGGACGGCCACAATTCCAGCAACATTCAGTTCTTTGAAAATGTCGCTCAGGCCAAGTGAAATAGCCGAGACCCTTTCATACGCCGATTTCCCCTCTACTCCGCCCACGCGCTGCAAATAGTCGATTAACACCAGGCGGACGCCATACCGCGCCACCCAAAGCGAAATCATCGCCCGGATGTCAGCCAGCCTCCGCGCTCGATCGGTGATATACAGCGGAACGTCGGCGAACCGCGCCACTGCCCCGGCCATCGAGTTGAAGTCGCCAGGCGAAAGTTGTCTACGGCGGATGCGCCCATTTTCGATTAGCGTTTCGCTGGCCAGCCAGTTGCGGGCCATTTTCGATTTACCCTCCTCCAAAGAAACGAGTCCCGTCGGCACCCCGCCCAGCGCCGATTTAACCGCGATCTGCCGCAGCAGTGTCGATTTTCCCATTGATGGGCGCGCCCCAATGACACACATTTCGCCCGGCGCAATACCGCCATACAGTTCATCGAAGTCCCGAAATCCCATCGGCACCAGCTCGGCGCCATGTTCGCTCAGTTCGTCATACGTGGTCATCAGCAGATCGTCGATCCGCACGTACTCGCACCCCTTCCCCGACTGCGCCGACTTCGCCAGGCGGGTCATCGCCTCCTGCGCGATGGTGCTGGCGTCGTTACCCCCGTGGGCACTGCGCAGCATTTCGTTGGCCGCCGCAATCATCTGCCGGAGCCGAGATTTCTCGGCCATGATTTCCGCGTAATGCTGGCCGTGTGCTATCGACGGCACCGCGCTGATAATCTGCGCGAGGTAAGCCGCCCCGCCCACATCTTCCAACTGCTGCCGCTTGGCCAATTCGTCTCTTATCGTTACGAGGTCGATTCCTGTGCCTCGATCAGCCATCTGGCAGAGCGCCGCAAAAATAATTTGATGATCGACCTGAAAAAACGCAGCGGCGCTTCCAACCGCCGATCGCATCGCATGAAACCCCGGATCGTCCTTGCCGGCCTGCATCATCGACGCCAGAAGGCAAATTTCTGCCTCGATCGAATGCGGCGGAAGTCGATCAAACTCGCCGGTCATTTCGTGGTCGCTGCGTTTCATCAGTTGTCCTCTCTGAGTGCTATGGCTGGCCTTTGCCGTGCGCGGCCGTTGACGGCCAAGAACTTCGGCAAGTCACCGATCAATTGCGTTATTTTGTGCCCGGAATAGAACGCGTCGCCGCACGCCAGAAACCGATCAATCGACGCGCAGGCATCGGGAACCGACGACCTGCACGCCTCCAGCAGTTCGGCGATTTTCACGGCGAAAGTGCCCTGCTGTTTCGCCGTCAACGGGTAGCCGTGGCCGTACGAAGCGTGGTAGCGCTCGAGGAAATGCGCTCGAACGTCGGCGTGCGGCCCGGTCGGCGCATTCCTTGCTGGCTTCTCCGCCGGAGCATCGGCAATCAGGGCGGGTGATCCGTCGATGCCTTTTGCTGGCGGAGCCTGAGGAGCACCGGCGCCAGCCGGTTTATGGTTGGTTGGTAGGTTGGTTGGTAACTCGGGCTGTCCAAGGACTGTCCTTGGACAGTCCAAAGCGCTTCCCGGGACAGCCACCGGAACAGCCTCGTATATGGCGCGGACGGTGGGGCCTGAAGGCAAAAAAGCTGTTGGAATGACTAGCAAACACGATAAAGACCGGCTGCTTGGATTGCGATACGTCCTCGGCGAACGGCGATTTAAGATCGTCCTGCTGCGCTTGAAAAACCGCACGACGCAAAAGGAGATCGCCGCGGCGCTGGGAATCACCCAGCAGGCCGTTTGCCGGCAACTCGCCACCATCCGGCGGATGTACCCGAAACTGCCGATTTAAGGCGCTGGCCGGCGTAGCAAGGCCGCAAGGCAAAAGACCTGCTGAAATAGCCGCATCCCGATCAATCCGCCTTCAGTTGAATCTCTCACGCTGCAGCAGCCGGCACCAGCGCCGCCCCCAGGCGGTTCTGACCGGCTTTCCTGAAGATATGCCCGCCCAGTTCCAGATCGGCCAAGGCATCCCGCACGGCGGCGCGGGTGGTGCCGGTGAATCGGGCCAGGGCCAGTTCGCTTTCCCCTGAGGCGGGGTTGTCGTGAAGTTCGATCAGGATCGTCGCCCGAAGATCGCCGCGGAAGTCGGCCCGCTTTGCATACGCGGGGTTTTGGTTAACGATCCACGTCGCCGGGCGCAGGGCGTCATATTTCGCCTCGAAGGCGGGCATCCATAGATTCCATCGGCGCGACAGGTCCGATGCCCGACGTTTGGCCAGACGGGCCAGGGCGGGGTTGCTGCGTTCGATACTAAAGAACGGTTGCGCCGCCGGCGCGGGGGAACACTCGGCCAGGGCGGCGCTAAAGCGATCCTCCCCCGTTTGCTGACGGGCGGTGTCCAGCAGCAGGCCCAGCGGTGCCCGATCGCCTGCGGGTAGTTCGTCCAGGATCAGACGTTTGAGCCGATGCTTGGCGATCAGGGTGGAATAGCGGCAAAGCCACGTCGCAGCCATGATGAACAGCCGGGCGTCATCCCTGGCAGCTTTGGACGTGTCGATTAGCAGCCGCTCCAGATCGGGTGACTGCGCCGCCTGCGCGGTGTTGAACAGGACACCGGCGCGGGTCCAGCGGGCGTGTAGGCCGTGAGTGCCGATGGTGTCATCGCTCATAATCATGGTTCAATCTCCCATGCTTCCAAATAATCCCGCGCCTCGCTGATTTCGCTGGCCGTCGTTTGCTTGGCTGGCAAGCCGTCCAGATACGCGCGAACGAACGCCGCGTCATCCGGCCGGACGTGAAGGTCTTTCAAATCCTCCAAATCCTGCGGACGGTGGGCGAGAAACTTCATGGCGATCAAATCCACCCGGCTGGCCGTGAAGATCGACAGACGGCCGTGGGTGCAATACCAGACGCGGCGATCGCGCCATCCATCGGGCAGGCTGTCCAGGCGAATCTGGGCCTTGCTGTTGAACCAGTGAGCCGGAAGGGCCAATTCTTTGCCCACTTGATCCGCTGCCAGCTCCACGGCGGCCATCACATGGTGGGGCTGGTAAATCATCACGTCGCAATCGCCGGTGGTGCGGTGGGCAGGCAAAAGCCCGGAAACCATCCCCGCGGCCCCGCCCACCAGCAGGATTTCCACGTCGATCGGTTCCTTGAACCGCTCGCCCAGCAGCTTCAGGGCTTCATCCAGCGTTTCGGGGGTCAAGGAACCGGCCATAGCAGTACCTTTACTGTGTCGGTATAACTATACACACAGTTTACGAACAAAGCCACTGCATATTAGCGGCAAAGCTCCCCCCCCAAACGGCCCGAAAGTGGGCTGAAATGCGTCGGGGGAATCCGCCTATCTCTGCTTGCGGCCCGATTTCGCGGGTTTGGCCGTGGCAAACATGCTGGCGACGGCGACGGCGGTCACTGGTGCCACGTCGCGCCGGTCCAAGTGGGCATATCGCGCGGTGGATTGGTGGTTGGCGTGTCCAAGTTGGCGGCCAATTTGCAACAGGCTGGCACCGCTCTTGGCCATCCAACTGGCCAGGGTATGCCGCAAGTCGTGAAAGTGAACGTCAGGGATGCCGGCGGATTCTCTCACCCGTTCCCACGTCGTTTTAAGCTCGCGCAACGGCTCGCCGGCAAACTTTCCGGGGAAGACGTAGGCAGCATCAGGATCGGCCACGGCCTTGCGGCGTTCCAGCAGGGCCACGGCGTCGGGGGGCAGTGATATGGTCATCGGTTTGCGGTTCTTGGATTGATCGGCGGGGATGGTCCACGCGCCTTCGCCCAGGTGCATATCCGCCCAGCTCGCGGCTTGCACGTTTCCACGGCGGGCGCCGGTGAACAATCCGAACCGGATCGCATCGGCAATCGTCTGATTTTCGCAACGGTCCAGGGCGGTCACCAGGCGAGTGAGTTCATCATGCGACAGATACCGCTCCCGGCGATTATCCCCGTGAAAATCGACGGCCCCAGCGCCGGCGGGGTTCGGGTTCACCTTGGCCCACGTCAGCATCCGCCGCAGCAGCTTGATAGTCTTATCAGCGACATTCCCGGTTTTCTTGGCGCTCAGATCTATGTGGAATGCCTCCACGTCTTCGCGGGTGATGGATTGGACCGGCCGCTTGCCCCAAGCCGACAGGTGAAGTTTGTATCGGCTTTGGTCGGTTCGCAACGTCCCGGCACTGCACTTTGGCTTGACGTGCTTTTCGAGGTAGTCGGTCCACAGTTGGCCGACGGTGGAAAGCGCTTCGGCCTCTGCCGCGGCCTTTACCTTCGCCTCTTTGCGCGCGGCTCGGGGGTCAATGCCTTGCGCTGCGTCGGCAGCCACCTGCTTGGCGATGGTGCGCGCGGCATCGACGCTCAGCGCATTGGCATCGCCCAGGTGGAAGTCGATCGGGCAGAGAAGGCCCTTCACCCGACCGCTCCAGTAGTAGGACCGGGCATCGCCGGCAGTGATGAAGTAAGCCAGCCCCGGCGCTTTCGTGTCATAGATTTTCACCCGACTCTTGCCAACGGGGGCACGATACATGACCATTGAGGCTTGCGTAAAGTTCACCCTTTTGGGCAGTGGTTTGGTCGTTTCACCAGCCAGCCGAAGGTGGGACGATCGAGTCCGAGAAGTGGTTAATATGCTTCCATCCTACACCGGTCCTACAAATCATGTCAATAATCATCCATTCAAGTAATAGCAAGTATTTCCAAAAATACGGTTATTGGCTCAATAAATTGGGTTTTTCCCTTTCGGTCAATCCTTGTCAATGCCCAGCGCATCGGCTTCCGAAGCCGAAGGTTTTAGGTTCGAGCCCTGCAGGGAACGTTTTGTTGGATCTCGCGGAGGATTTGTTCGCGGTCAGGATCGCCCGGCGGTGTCGGGCGATTTTGTGTTTCGCAGGGTTGGTGCTTGCCAATTGGTGATGGAGCGAGCTTGCAAACGATTTCCGAAAAATTGGCGGAGTTGCGGCGGATTATCGGCGCTATGGAGCGGGTGGTGGTGGCGTTCAGTGCCGGGATCGATTCGACGCTGGTGCTGCGGGTGGCGCTGGATGCGCTCGGGCCGGAGAATGTTGTCGCGGCCACCGGTGTCAGCCCGTCGCTGGCCGAGGCGGAGCTGGCGAGCGTGCGGCAACTGGCGGGGGTTTTGGGCGCGCCACTTGCGCTGGTGAACACCGCGGAAATGGACGATCCGCGGTATGTCGCCAACGCTCCGGATCGCTGTTTTTTCTGTAAGACGGATCTGTACGGCAAGCTCACTGCCCTGGCACGTGCCAGAGGGTTCGACACGGTGGCGTGCGGGGTGAATGCCGATGATGCGGTCGATCACGCCAATGGCATGCGCGCCGCCAGCGAACACGCCGTGCGCTCCCCGCTGCTCGAGGCCGGCATCACCAAGGCCGACGTGCGCGAACTGGCCAAAATCCTTGGCCTGCCCAATTGGGACAAGCCGGCACTGGCGTGCTTGAGCAGCCGGATTCAGTACGGCACGCCCGTCACCATTGATTCGCTGAAGCGCATCGAGCAGGCCGAGCGGTTTTTGATCGAGCGAGGATTTCGCAACGTGCGCGTGCGACATCACACCAATCTCGCCCGGGTCGAACTCGACCCCGCCGAGCTGCCCCGTCTGCTGCAAGAGCCGCTGCGATCAGCGTTTATCAACCATATCAAATCGATCGGATACACCTACGTTACACTCGATTTGCAGGGTTTCCGCAGCGGAAGCAGCAACGAGATCAACGCAAATCCCCGGCCGGTTTAATCTGCTGCCTCTTATTTTTGTCGCAATCACTACGACCAGCTCTCCAGCAACTGTTCTGTACTGAAACTCGATCCCGAAGATCCGCCACCCGCGAAACCGGCGCTGATTTTCCACGACGTGATATTGCGCACCGGTCCCACACCGGGGGATAGCCAGACTGACTGGTTCTGCAACGCTCGAAATTTAACGTGCCGGATCGCATTACCAACATTAATATCCATCGTGCCCGTCAATGTCAGGCTGATCGCCAGTCGGGCGGCGAGGTATCTTCCCGCCGGGGTGACAACTTCCTCGTGGCCGATGAACCGCGAGATCGATTGCGCCTTTCCGGATATCTCCCCGGTCAGCGTCACGCCGTTGGTAGCGGAAAAATCGCCCACCATTTCGGCGGTGGAAACCACCTTGTCGCCGAGCGTCCAGTCGGCGTCAGCGATGTGCAGCGGGGAGAAGCTGAGATTAAAATTGCCGTCGGCCGTCTGCACGCTCCAGCCTGACAGGTACGAGCCGGTATCGGTGTGAAGCCACTTCAAATCGGTGGTGACATCATCGACAGTCGTGGACAAAACCGATTGCGCCTCGCCAGTGCCGGCGTTGGCGATCACACTGCTGACCTTGGTCACGGTGCTGTTGGCGCCGGACGTGCCGGGGCCGCGAAAATAGGTCGCGTAGGTCCACTGGCGGTTCTCCACCTGGCTATTCTGAAGTTCGGCTAGCGAATAGCTGATGGCCGAGTTGGAGAAGACCCTTGCGCCGGAAAATCGCAGTGGCTTCTGCCCCGGCGAAATAACACACGCTTTTCCGCCAACATGAATCTGCGTAACCGGCACGTCCACCGGCGCCACCAGTGTCACCGGGCTGCCCAGGCGGATCGCTTTGGCCGATTGCCCGATGTCGATGGCGTTATCGCCCGACAGCGCCCCGCGGATGCTGAGCGAAGAGGTAAGATTATTTGCAATCTTAAGTTTCCAAGCGAAGGCCTCACCTTTCACACTTATCGATCGTGCGTCACCGGCCAGCCTCCACGTGCTATTGCCGATCGATCCGCCGATTACTGCCGATCCCAAGCCGATCGATGCCGTATCGCTAAGGATCAGATTCGCCCCGAAATCCCCGGCGATTTGCAGCCTCCCCACGCGGCTGGCTTTTATTCCCGTATTCGTCGGATCCACCGACACCCAGCGCCCGGCGATCACCGTGCCAAACTCGCCGGCCGATTTGAGCATCAGGTTGTCTGCGAAATTGAACTGCGCCCGGCTTGTCTTGCCAACGCTCTGAATATCGATCGTCGAGGACCCATCCACATCGTGCAGCCAGATGGAGCCTAGCGTGCCAGTCACGGTGATGTCTCCGTCAAGGTCGGTGCCCTTGGCCGTCAGCGCCTTGAGCGAACCATTCACCGTCACATCGCCGATGGTCGTCAGCGTCTTGGCCTTGGTCGTAACAGCAAAACTACTGCGCCAGGTGGTATCGGTGAAGGTCAGGCCGGTGATATCCCCTGCGGAGTCGCTGGCCAGCGTGATTGCGGCCTGCCCTGGCCCCGCCAGTGATACCACCACCGTGTCGCCGCTGGAATCGATGAAACTCGCCCGGTGCAAATCGGCACCCAGGATGATCGCAAAGAGCCGGCGCGCCTCGAGATTCTCAATAGGCTGCGTATTTCTCATGCTATCCGACCCGTTCCCATTTAAATCTCCTGAATCCGCGGGCATACCAATTGCCCTTAGTACTACAGACCACGCCACAACGGCGTTGATTACATAATTCTTTTCGGTCGCTCATAATGCCCCTGGAATTTCTCCGCCGGGTATTTCGTCTCATTCTTCTTCATCTTAGCTGCCACGGCGGCGGCGATGTCGATTTCCATCGCATTGGCCAATGAAATCAGGTACATCAGCACGTCGGACATTTCCTCACTCACCTCCTGCCTGAAAGATGCGTCCGCTGATTTGGCTTGGGCCTCCTCGGGCGTCAGCCACTGAAACAGCTCCAGCAACTCCGCAGCTTCAATGCACACGCTGGCCGCCAGGTTTTTCGGCAGATGAAATTTCTCCCACTGCCGAGCGCTCACCCAGGCGCGCATCTGGTCTTTCAAGTTCTGCAAGGTCGTGCTGGTGTCTGCCGGTGGCATTTGGTTCAGCCCTTTCGCCCCCTCGGTGCGATTCAACGTTTGATTCGCGCGCTGCCGCCTTTGAATACATGGGTCAATTCCTCCAGGTCGATCTGGCTCGAATCGCCGCGCGTCGATTGCAGCAGCGCGCCGTGCGCCGCGCCCAGGTCCACGCATTCCTGCGGCGACTTGTTATTGAGGAAGCCGTATGCAAATCCGCTTGAAAATCCGTCCCCGCCGCCCACGCGATCCTCGATTTCCAAATCCTTGAACGTCCGGCTTTCGTAAAACCTTCCCTCCGCGTACAGAATCGCCGACCAGTTGTTAATCAGCCCGCTCCTCACTTCGCGCAGCGTCGTGCCGACGACCTTGATATTCGGATATGCCTTCACCACCTTTTCCACCATCGCTTTATAGGCCGAGGTGTCCAGCGCCGAAAGGTTTTCGTCGGCTCCTTCCACTTCAAAGCCCAGCACTTTCTGAAAATCCTCTTCGTTGCCGATCAGGCAGTCGATGTAGGGCACCAGCTCGCGGGTCACTTGTTGGGCTTTGGCGCTGCTCCAGAGCTTGCTGCGGAAATTCAAGTCGTAGGAGACGATCGTGCCGGCGTCCCGGGCGGCCAAAATCGCCTCTTTGCAGACAGCAGCGCAGTCGTCGGACAACGCCGAAAGAATCCCGCCCGTATGCAGCCAGCGCACGCCTTGCTTGGCAAAGATCGACTTGAAATCGATCATGCCCGGCTTGAGGTGACTGCACGCGCTGTGCCCGCGGTCATACATGGTCACGCTGGCCCGAACCCCGGTGCCCACTTCGGTGAAATTCAGGCCGATCCGGTCAGCCCGGCCCACGCCGTCAAATTTCGCCATCACGACGTGCTCCATGTCCACCCCGACCGCCCGGCCATGATTGACGATGATCCGGCCAAGTGGATTGTCCACCAGGCGCGACAGAAAGCCCGTGCGCATGCCGAGGCGCGACAGCGCGTAGGCGACGTTGTATTCTCCGCCACCCACCCAGACCTCCAGAGTGGGTGAAAATTCGATGCGCCCATGCCCCGGCGGGCTTAAGCGAACCATGCACTCGCCGAGGCTCATCAGGTCAAACCGGCAGGATTCTTTTGATCGGATGTTCATAAAGCTTCTCCAGTAGTGGGGGCTTAAGTGTACGGATTCGGACGCGCATTTCGAGCGCGTACCCGGCGGGGCAACGCTCCACGAGACCGCTCGCCCCGTGGAAACACTGCCTTTCTACGCAATGCCCCCTGGGTGCGTAAATTGGTGCCCAGCCGCGTAACTTAAAGCACCGCAAAACAAATGTAAGTTTTTTTTGAATTAGGTTATAAAAAAATCTTGAAAAGAGTCCCAATTTTATGCACGACGAACGAGGGTGCCCGACGAAAAGTGGTCACGCCCCGTCAGGGGAGTCAGAACATCTCGCGGATTTTTGCCGCGATGTCGTTGCTGCGCATCAGGCTTTCGCCGACCAGGACCGCGCGGACGCCGGCTTCGGCGAGTTTTTCGATATCCGCGCGGGTATTGATGCCCGACTCGCTGATGAGCACGCCGGTGTCTTCGACCAGCTCGGTCAGGCGGAGGGTGGTGCCCAGGTCCGTGCGAAAGGTGCGCAAGTCGCGGTTGTTGATGCCCAGAAGGCTGTAGCTCTTGTGGGGAAAACCGACGACGTGGTCGCGCACGCGGATGAGATTCTCGATGTCATGGACTTCGATCAGAACGGTGAGATTTAGTTCCGTGGCTAGAATCTGCAGATCGATCAACTGGCTGGTTTCGAGGCATTCCGCGATCAGGAGCATTGCATCGGCACCGGCAGCGCGGGTTTCATATACCTGCCAGGGATCGAGGATGAAATCCTTTCGCAGCACCGGTAAGGCGACGGCCGAGCGGATTTGCTGAATGTAATCGAGCCGTCCTTGAAAGTAAGGCTCGTCCGTAAGAACGCTCAGGCAGTCGGCACCCGCCGATTCGTAGGTTTTTGCGATGTTGACCGGGTCAAAGTCTTCGCGGATGATTCCGGCGCTGGGGGACGCTTTTTTCACCTCGGCGATGAGATTTACCGGCTTGGATGTTTTCTTGGTGATTGCGGAAAAGAAATTTCGCGGACGAGACATTTCGGCGATTTGCGCCTTTAGTTGCGCGATGGAAACACGAGATTGTTTTTCGGCCACCTCGCGGCGCTTGCTGTCGATGATCTGATCGAGAATGGTACTCATGTCCCTCTAAGGATAACGGCAAGAGGATATGGCGTCACTGGCAACACAAAGTGAACTGATTGGGAATGGCGTAGTGCTGCTGCTGGCGGGGGCTGCGGTGACGGGCTGCTGGCGGCTGGGGGTGTTCAGGCCGAT
>JBBQSU010000118.1:0-10568 GCA_038234815.1 Tepidisphaerales bacterium
CATCCCGGCGATTGTATTCATGCGTCCCCTCGCGCAGCCTCCAGCCGTAATTAGCCCCTTTCTCGATGATGTCGATCTCCTCCCACTGGTTCTGGCCGACATCGGCCGCGAACAGTTGATGCGTTTCCCGATCAAAACTGAAGCGCCAGGGATTGCGCATCCCTAAAGCCCAGATTTCCGGGCGATACTCCTGGCGCTTGACGAAAGGATTATCCTGCGGAATGGCGTAAGGCTGACCGCGATCGACATCGATACGCAGAATTTTTCCCAGCAGTTCTTTCGGGTTTTGCGCCCGGTTCTGTGGATCGCCGCCCGACCCGCCATCACCCATCCCGACATACAACATGCCGTCAGGACCGAACTGCAACTGCCCGCCATTGTGATTAGCGTAGGGCTGGTCGATGCTCAGCAGCACGCGCTCGGTCGAAACATCAACGCTGCTGGAATGGGGATCCGTGCGGAATTCGGAGATGATCGTTCGCAGGGGGCTTTGGCGAGTGGTGTAATCAACGAACAGCCGGCCGTTGTCGGCAAAATGCGGATGAAAGGCCACGCTTAAGAAACCGCACTCGCCCTGATTTAGCACCTTCGGCTCGATGGCAAGGTACGGCTTCTTCTGCAACTGGCCGTCCACAATCAGGCGGATGCGACCCGGCTGCTCGCAGACGAACATGCGCTCGGTGCCGTCGTGCGTGAGATAAAGCGGGTTCTCCAGACCCTCGCAAACCGGAGCGGTCTGCACCGCGGGGATTTCCACCGCCGGCGCGACGGATACCAGCCACGCCGACAAAACGATCGATCCAGCCCACAACCAGATGCGCATGCAGATCACTCCCGTGAGAAATCGCCCGGCAATCATAGGCCCGGCAGACGCCGGCCGTCCCGAGGTTGAGCGGCGCGGCGCTGCCGCAGTTCCGCCTGCATCCTGGCAAACGCCGTTGCGATGACCTTCACCACGGCGTCGGATTTCAGGCCTTCCACGTCCAATCGCGGGCCATACATTACGTCGATCGGGTAGCGGCGTGGAACCTTGCGTGAATTCGGCCAGGCCTGAAAACTCCCCTCGATCACGCACGGAATGACCGGAACGCCAGCACGCCGGATAATCAGGGCCACCCCCGACTGCACTTTCTGCAATTCCCCGTCGTCGCTACGCGAACCCTCGGGGAAAATGTTCAGTAGCGCCCCTTCCTGCAATCGCGTGATGGTCTCGCGGACGGCGCTCACATCGCCTTCCCCTTGTCGTATGGGAAATGCGTTCACGCTGGTTATCAACTTGCCGAAAAACCGATTGCGCCACAGTTCGCTCTTGGCCATGAAGTTCATGGGCCGAAGGATTTGAACCCCCACCAATGGCGGATCGAGATAACTGTTGTGATTGGTGACGATCAGCGCCCCGCCAAACTCCGGCACGTTTTCAGCGCCGTGGATCTTCAGGTCAAATAGAACCGAGGTGACGATCCGGCAGACCGCCCGCGCTGGCCAATAGGCGTATCCACTATTCCATCGTGCGTAACGCGATCGTGACGAGAGCATCCGTGATCCTCGCAATTACTATTTCGCTCCCCTTGGCCGCGATCATGCCTGGTTGAGCGTGCGCGCCTGCGCTTCGTGCAAAATCCTCTCGATAACTTCGGCCTCGGTCATCTGCGTTGTATCAATGACAATAGCACCAGCCGGACGGGCCAGTGGTCCCACCGCACGGCTGGCGTCGCGCTCATCGCGCTCGATGATTTGTCGGCGAATCTCCTGCACGTCCACCGTCTCCCCGCGAGCCCGAAGCTGGCTGGCCCGGCGGCGGGCGCGCTCGTCCGGAGAGGCGTCAAGGTATATCTTTAATTCAGCCCGAGGAAATACGACGCTGCCCTGGTCGCGGCCTTCGGTAACGAGCCGGCGGCGCTCACGGCCGATCTTCTGCTGCTGCGCCACGAGTTGCTCACGAATCGCGGTCACCTTGGCGACGTAGGAGGCTGCGTTGGTCACTTCACCACTCCGCAGCAGGTGCCCCACCGGTTCGCCGTTCAAAAAAACCGCAGGTGGATGCCGACTGAAATTAAATTCGATCCGGGCATGGCGGGCCACGAAGGCAATTTCCCTGGCGTCGTTCAGATCAGTTTCCCGGCGAATCGCCGCCAGGCCGATCGCCCGATACATCGCGCCGGTATCGAGAAAATCAACGCCCAACCGCTCGGCCACCTCGCGGGCGACCGTCGATTTCCCCGTCCCGGCTGGTCCGTCGATGGTGATAATCATCGGTGAATCAGGGTGACTTGCAGACATCAGGCCCGCAGGAGGAATCGAAACCGTTCGGTTCCTCCTGCGGGCCTTGCATTACTTGGCTGCCCAGAGGAATCCCCGGCGCATGAGTGTCAGGCATGGCTCGGATTCCACGATGTTCACCTGGTGCCCAAGCGAGTTGTAGAACACCCGGCCCTTGCCATAAGCGCGCGTCCACACCACGGGCATATCGAACCGGCCATTAAGCAGATGCGGCCCGGCGGCCACCGGGAATTCGGTCGTCGCCAGCACGCGGTTGCTGGGATCGACGTGCATGTAATACTGCTCGGAGCAGACGTCAAAATCCTGGATGCCTTCGACGATGGGATGGCTGCCAGTGATGACGCGCACGCGATAGGTCGTGCCGTCATTGCCCGGGTGTGCCACCCATTGCCCGCCGGTCATAAACTGCCACTCGGTTTGCTCTCGAAACGAATCGCACATCCCACCATGGCACCCGGCGATGCCCACGCCGCCTTCACGCACGGCTTTAAATACCGGATTGGCCTGCTCGTTGCTGATCTTCCCCATCGTCCATACCGGCACGATCAAGCTCAGCCCCATCAACTTGGCCTCGTCCTTGAACGCATCGAGCGTGTCGGAAACTTCGACATCAAATCCCTCGCTCTTCAAAACGCGTTCAAAAACCGCTGCGACGCCCTTGGGCTGGTGCCCTTCCCATCCGCCATACACAATCAATGCTTTACGCGACATAATTCAGGTTCCTCGTTTGGTAAGTGAGTAGGTTCGATGCAACGGCGGAATGATATAAGATCGGCCCGCCAACGCCAAATGCCGGCGATGATGTGGCGGCGATAGTTTTTAGCCGGCAGCGGCACCTTTGCTCGGGCGCGAGGGCTTTCTATAATGTCGCCCGACCGCCGGTCTGGCCCGGCGGAGTTGAAGGAGTTTCGTGCGTCTGTCGGGCATCTGCTTATTGCTGGCGATCATGGTCTGGGCGAAGCCCGTTTTGGCCGAAACGACCACCAATACGGAGGAGCTGCGCGTCGTCGCCGCCCGGGCGTACACCTGGTCAGATCGTGCCGGCGGGGTGGTTCAGGCAACGGGCGGGGTGACGCTTCAACTGGATCGCGCGAAGTTATCGGCCGATTCGGTCGTGGTTTGGATCGACAAATCCCCCGCTACCGCTCTGGCCGAACGGCGGGTAGAGATCGTCCTGATCGGCCACGCAAAATTGGAGCAATCGGACGTGACGCGTAGCGGAGAGAGCCTGCTTGTCACAGCGTTGGTGCGAGGGGAAATCGTGGTCGCTGCCGAGAATCGCACCAACCAGAGCCAGGAAGAGTCGGCCTTGTATCGTTCGGCCCTTGCGTTGAAGCCCACGGATGGACTGGAAGCCACGGCAACGCCCCGCGCTGCCAAGCCCGGCGCCCGATGGCAGGCCCCGCGCAGCATAGCGCGCCCTTTACCTGCGGCGGCCACTCAGCCAGCGCCTTTGATATACTGGTTGGAGGTGCAATTCGGCCAGGGAGAAATGGCCCGCACTTCAGACGGCCACACCGCTGCGGTACTGTCCGGTGGGATCGTCATCGTCTACCGCGACCAAAAATCCAATTACATCGAATTTTCGGCCCAGCGGGCGGTTTGCTTCAGCAACGTGTCTGATCCCACAACGCAAACCGGGTCCGACAAGTCGGGGAATCTTTCGAATTTGCTGAAGAAGGTGGATGCGGTTTATCTGGAAGGCGATGTGCGGGTGAATCAAGTCCCCGCCGACGCCACCCGCGGCGAGCAGCGCATGACCGCAGAGCGGGTTTACTACGAATTTGGCACGGACCGCGCGATTCTTACCGAGGCGGTGCTCCACACGGTCGATCTCAAGAAGCAGATTCCAATATTCGTTCGGGCACAGGTGCTAAGGCAACTTTCGCAGGGTGAATTTCGCGCCAGCTATAGCCAGTTGGCGACGAGCGGGATGCTCAATCCGAGTTACGCGCTGGCTGCTGAAAAGATATACGTTCGCCAGCACGAGTTTCAAGCCGGGCGCGCCGGCCGGCAAACCGACTACGCGGCAACCAACGTCACCATGAGCGCCTGGGGTGTGCCGTTTTTTTTTCTGCCCTGGGCAGGCGGATCGATGGACGGCGGCGGGAACGCGCTACGCGATATCAGCGTCGGCACGCGCACGCATTTCGGGTTTGGCACCGAAGCCACGCTGGGACTGTTTGAACTTGCCGGAAAGCCCCGGCCCACTGACGTGGATGCGCGGCTCGACCTGGGCTATTTCGATCAACGCGGGCCTGCGATGGGTCTCAATGGGGAATACGCCGGGGGATTTGTCAGTGAGACTACGCACAAGCCATGGAATTTCCAAGGTGATTTCCAGTCTTACCTGGTCACGGACCGGGGAGCGGATAATTTTGGTGGCGCACGCGCGGAGGTCGAGCCACCGAAAGACATCCGCGGAACATTTCTGTGGGAACATCAGCACTTCTTCCCCGATGACTGGCAGGCGCAACTGCGCCTGGGTTATGTTTCGGACGCGGGATTCCTGGAGCAATGGTTCCCGAAACAATTTGACGACGGCCTTCCCCGTGACATGTCGATCTATCTGAAGCGCCAGCGCAACACCGAGGCGTTCACATTTTTCGCCAATGTTCAGCCCCGTAACACGACCACCTCGGCGGAGTTCGCGCAGGAACAGTTTGAGGTCGAACGCGTGCCCGAAATTGGGTACTACCGTCTCGGCGACAGCCTGCTCGGCGATTCGCTGACGGCTTTCAGCAGCAACACCATCGGCGGGTATCGATTCGCTCAATCGGGCTATTCGCTGGCCGAACAGGGGTTTTCGTCGCCCGCTGTTCAACCCGGGCTGCCGAGCGTCGGTCGGAGCGGACTGACCGGGGACGTGATTTATCGCGGGGATTTTCGAGAGGAACTGGACTTCCCCTTTTCCACGCCCCACTTCCGGTGGGTGCCCTACGTGTTCGGGCGCTACACCGCGTGGTCGGATTCTCCGGGCAAGGGATCGCAAAACCGCGTGTACGGCGGAACGGGCCTGCGCGTCACCACGCAGTTTTGGGGTGTTGACGATTCGGTCCAGTCCGACGTGCTGGACATCCACCGCCTGCGCCACGTCATCGAGCCGGAACTTAATCTTTACACCAGCGCGCAATCGCGCGATCAACAGTTAGTTTACGATTTTGAAGAGCAGACGGACGAGGTCAACGACGTGTCGGCAGTGCAGATTGCCCTGCACCAGCGCTGGCAGACCAAGCGCGGCGGGCCGGGTCGGTGGCGCAGTGTCGATGTCTTTGCGCTTAATCTGGAAGGCAACTTTTTTGCCAACAAGCCGGACGACCCCGTGCTCAATCCATCCAACTTCCGCGGGCTGTTCTTCAGCAGTCTGCCCGAGGCGTCTGTTCCGCGCAATTCGGTCAATGCCGACGCGACCTGGCGTGTGACCGATACGACAGTTGTGCTGGCCGACGCGCAAATGAACCTGGACAAATCCGAACTGGCGACCGCATCGATCGGGCTGGCAGCTCAGCGGCTGGATCGCACGACGTTTTACGTCGGCACGCGCTATATTGAAGAACTGAAGACAAACATTACCACTTTGGCGCTCGACTATCAGATCAATGAAAAATACCTGCTGTCGATGGCCCAAAGCTTTGATTTCGGCCGGTCGGAGAATGTCAGCTATAACTTCGGTATTACGCGAAAATTCGATCGCTTCTTCTTTCAGCTTCAATTCGTATACGACCAAACGACCAATGACACCGGATTCAGCATCAACCTTCTGCCTTATGGCGTGAGCCGGGGCCTGGGTGTGACTTCGGCACAATTGGAAAATCGGTAAGCGGGCGCCTTAGACACCCACCAGGCTTGGGCCGGAAGGGCTTTGGGGGCCGACGACCTGTTCAATACGCTCGTCGATCGCGCGACAGGCGCCGATGGCATCGAACGGCCGCAGGCTGGCCGTTACCAGCGCGGGGAAATTTGACGGCACCTCCTCATGCCAAACGTCCATCAGGCGGCTGCTAAGTGCATCAACAGTTGGCTCATACAGGCAGGCCCGCTTGAGTGTGGGCGGGACGATCTCGGCATAGGCGCCGGACTTGGGGAGGATGGGCCAGCACCCTGCCGCCAGGGCGCGCACCGCGTGTGAATCGAAGGTCGTCTGCAACTTGGTGCTGAGAAACACCGCCGACTGCAGCATCCCCCGTATCTGGCCCTCGACATCAGTTTCCGGCAGCGTCTGCCGAGCGAACTGCGCGTTGAGTTGATCGACCGGCCCGATCGTGATGAGATTGAAAAGAATGTTTCGCCGCTCAAGGGTGGATAGGGCCGCGTTCAGAAGCGGCATATCGGCCTCGCGGGTATCGACAAAAATCGTGCGCTTCTCCCGGGCCATTGGGTGTAGACGGCCGAATTCCCGCACGGCGCTGACGTCAATCGGCGGAGGCATCAGGCGGGTCTTGTGGATCAATTCCTGAATGGGACTGCGACTCGACAGCTCCGAATGGCGCTCCACTAGCGTCGCGGCCTTTTCGTAAAAATCCTCGAGATGGAACTTGCTGTTAAACCAGATTTCGCTGGCTGCGGTCGCGGTGTTGAGGTTCACCAAATCCAGCGGCCCGTCGCCGGCGCTATTCACTGCCGGCAACTGATTACTGTGAAAATAGACCACCGACGGCTTGCCCTGCAGTTGGGGTGAAAGCCGGAAAAAATCGGCAAGATTGAGCGCTTCGGAGGTGAAAATCAGATCAACCCGGCCGACCCAGTGCCGCAGTAACTGCTCGCTGAACCAATGGGCGGCAGCGGTCAATCGCCTCTCGATCCGGCGGGGCGGGAGCTTCAGCACGGTCCAGCGGTGACGACTGCACTTGAGGAGGTTGTCGAGCACGATTCGGCGGACCCCGCCAAAGAACGGCTCGAGCGCGAGAATATCCAACTGTGACGACATTCGGCTTCCTGCTGTCAGCCTCTTTTATTCTGGAACAACGCTCGGCGCCTCGCCGGCAACCATCCATTGTCAATTGTCGTTGTGTATGATGAAACTGCAACGCCCCGGCGACCAAGCGGAGAAAGTGAGCATCCAGAGGGTAGGTAATTTGACCGGCGCAATTGGAGTGCCTAACGTCATTTTTAGAATCCGATTTTTTCTAAACAACAGGAGCCTGACATGCCATTTACTCTTCCCCCGCTGCCCTTTCCTTCCGATGCCCTCGAACCCAACATCGACAAGCAGACGATGGAGGTTCACCATGGCAAGCACCACAACGCTTATGTGACCAATTTGAACAAGGCGATCGCCGACAGCGCGCCGGAGTTGGACGGCAAGCCGCTCCACGAAATTCTGGCCAACAATCTGGCCATTGTGCCGGAGAAGATCAAAACCGCCGTGCGAAACAACGGTGGTGGGCATCATAATCACTCGCTTTTTTGGGAGATTTTGAACCCTGCCGATCGAGCCGCCGCCCCGGTGGGCAATCTGGCCGCGGCCATTAACGCCAAGTGCGGCAGTTTCGACAAGTTTAAGGAAGCATTTGCCGCAGCGGCGACGACGCGCTTCGGAAGCGGCTGGGCCTGGCTCATCAAGAAGGGCAAGGAAATCGACGTCATCAGCCTGCCCAATCAGGATTCGCCCATTATGGAAGGGGCATTTCCGATCATCGGCCTGGACGTTTGGGAGCACGCCTACTACTTGAAGTACCAGAACCGCAGGCCGGATTACATCGCGGCCTGGTGGAACGTAGTGAATTGGCGCGTGGCGGAAGAGCGCTTCAACCGGGCGAAGTAACGCCGGTGTGGCTTTATATCATTTATCCGAACCTCGCCGGAGCAGCCGAATGGTTGCCCGGCGATTTTGCTTTCTGCTTGCAGTGGTATAGGAAATTTGGCCCATCAACGACTGTTCACGCCCGCTGCATAATAAAAAGGTAATTGAATCCGCGCAGGAAGAAATTCTGCTCCTCCGCGGCCTTGCGGTAATTGCCCATCTCCAGCGTTTTGTTGTGGCGCACCACCGAAATGATATCGACCGGCGTGAACTGCGGTCGCAAACGGTTGAAAAGCTCAAAACCGATGGGGAAAAAGCCCTTGCCATGCACATAGCTGTCCGAGACGTAAAGGGCCATGTATTTGCCCGGCTTAAGCAGGCGGTGGATTTCCAGAAACACCTGCTGCATCGCCGAGTAATAGGCATCCCCCGCCGAGGCATCGAGCTTGCCGATGTCGCGCGGATCGGGGCCGTAATCAATGTGATTGCTGTAAGGCGGATCGATAAAGACAAAATCCACCTTGCCAGTTAATTCGGCGGGCAGCTTGCGGGCATCCACTCGAAAAATGTCCTTGCGCGTGGGATGAACGTCATAGCCTAGCGCGCGGCGATTGAGATCCCGGGCGACGTCGAGCGTGGTTCCGCTGCCGCAAAAGCAGTCCACCACCAAGTCCTTTTCGCGGGTATACCTCTGAAGTAAATTCCAGACGATATAGCTGGGCGTGGCGCCTTTATAGCTGGCGCTGCCCTGCTGCTCGGGGCCGTAGTGCTGCGAGGGATATTCCCAGAGCGTGGTGGGCTGAAGGCGTAACGGGGGTTTCTTAAACTGCATGGGCCACCGATCATATCGCAAGGACGGCAGATCCGCGCGGGGGCGACAAAAATCCAAAACCGGCAGTGGGCGACCAATCCGATTCTTCCTGATTAATCAAGATAACATATTGAAATATCGCAGTTGCTACCGCGCAAATTACAATAGACGTTCACCCCTGCCGGATTCACACCGCGCCTAGCCCGCAAAACGCAGAGTACGCATCGCCATGGTTCTCGTGCGCGCCGGCGGCATCCGATACACTCCCCTGTCATGCAAGATCGATCCAATCTTCTTACCGAGCAACCGCTAACTGAATCGGCGGACATCGACGCCCTGCCGATCGAGCAGGCGATTGATCTGATGAACGCTCAGGACGCGCTGGCCGTGCGGGCGGTGGGCGCGGAGCGCGCCAACATTGCCCGGGCGGTGGAACTGATCGTCGCAGGGCTGCGTGCAGGCGGGCGATTGATTTATGTCGGAGCCGGCACCAGCGGGCGATTGGGCGTGCTGGACGCCGCCGAATGCCCGCCCACGTTCCGCACGGATCCTGCCACCGTCCAAGCCTTCATTGCCGGCGGGGATCAGGCGGTCTTCCGATCCCAGGAAGGTGCCGAAGACAATGCCGCAGCCGGGCACGCCTTGATGGACCAGCACCAGATCGGTCTAAACGATACGGTTGTTGGCATCGCGGCCGGAGGCACCACCCCCTTCGTCCACGGCGCACTGCGCCACGCAAAAACTCGCGCGGCCAAAACCGTCCTGCTGGCTTGTGTGCCGCGCACGGATAACGAAGCCGAGGTGGATATTGCCATCCGTCCGCTCACCGGCCCGGAAGTCATCACCGGCTCGACGCGCCTGAAAGCGGGGACCGCAACCAAGCTCGTGCTGAACATTCTAAGCACGCTAGCGATGGTGCAACTGGGCAAGGTGTATGGACATTGGATGGTGGACATGCACTGCAGCAACGACAAGCTGTGGGATCGCGGAACGCGTCTGGTCGCCCGGCTGACCGGCGCCGATTACGCCACTGCTTTGGAGCGATTGCAGCAAGCTGGCGGGCACGTCAAATCGGCCATTGTGATGCAAACCAGGAGCCTCAATCTCCCCGAGGCCCAGGCACTACTCAATCGCCATCGCGGGCTGCTGCGATCGGCATTAGCCGAATAAAGGCCTGACCGCCCCGCCGCACCCCTCATGCCCCGTGCCCGCCCCGCCGGCCTTGGGCAAGCACAAAAATCAGCGACCTTCTGGATTGACGAACACCGAAGCGTGGTTTAGTCTCATCTACCGAAAAGGAGAGGTGGCCGAGTGGCTGAAGGCGACGGTTTGCTAAACCGTTGTACGGTTTTATACCCGTACCGGGGGTTCGAATCCCCCCTTCTCCGCTAACGTAGCTCGTCATGAACATAACGTTCGTAACGGGCTATTTTTATGCGCCGTCTTCGCCGGCGCCACCTGCCGTTGTCCCCAAATGGTCCCCACGACAGCCACACCTGCCGAACCGTCCTTTGGAGGATCAGCAACCTCGTCGCACAGGTCCGAGAAAATCGCTGTTAAAAGCGTGACTTCCTAATCCGATGTCGGCATTCACGTCGATGGAACACTCAATGCTGGATGTTTCGTGGGTATCTCCCGCCAGCATCGGTGAGTTGATTGCCCTGACTTTAGAAAATCCGTCGGGGTTTGGAACAGACGGAATCATGAAGGACGCTCAACCAACTGACAAACGTA
>JBBQSU010000119.1:0-10475 GCA_038234815.1 Tepidisphaerales bacterium
ATATTCCCTGTCGCATAAACCGAGTGGAAAAGAATCCCTTGCAACCACCGCTTCTTTATGGTGAGCACAAGCTGACGATCGATGAGAAGAACCGTTTGCTCATCCCGTCACAAGTCCGCAAGGCAATTGTTCCCGAGGTTCATGGCGAGGCACTTTTTTTGGTTGTCGGGAAGAACAGCAAATTGTGGGCTTACCCCGAGCGGTATTACCAGGAGGTAGTAGCCAGCAAGACCAGCGACGAAGTGTTGCCCGACGAGGTGGACCTCGAATTCGATCAACTGAACTTCGCGTTGGCCGACAAAGTTGACTGGGACAAGCAAGGCCGGGTGGTGTTGCCTCAGGCGATGTTGGATGAGACGAAGTTGCACAAGGAAATTACATTGATCGGGGCAAGAAACCATTTGGAACTGTGGAACCGGGCCGACTGGGAAGCCCGACGCTCGCAGCTTGTCGCCAAGCGCATCGAAATCGAATCAAAGATGAAGAACCGTTCGGGCGCAGGGCAGGTATAACGCCGGGCGGATGAAAGAGTCACTTCCAGGGAAGGAAGGGCTTTCAAGAGTTTTGGGAAATAGAAGAACTCGTTTTGGAGTGTCACGGTCGAGGCTTGCAGACACACCAGCAAGGATGCTGGGTAGATGCAAGACCCTGTCGAGAAGGCATGGATGCTGTTATTTCTCGGACCCGGGATGCCTGTCGTCCAATTCCGCTCGTAACGGAAGTGGGCGATTCAGGTAAGCCAAAGGCTCGTGACCAGGCTGAAAAAACCATCGACCACGCCTTTGGATGAGGCACGCGTGTCGGGTGGCACTTCAGCAGGATGTTTGCTTTCGCGGGCTTCGGACGTCTGATCGCGACCGCCGGATCGAGGGATCGAAGGCGTGCGACCAGTCGCCTGAGTCAGTGAAAGTTGTTGCACCTTCATCGGCTGCAACCGTGTTGTAACTTGCCCGAAAGGGCATGCGGATCGTGGAGCATTCTCATGGACGGGAACGTCGTTGGTTGCAACCATCGACGTGGGTCACGGAGGACCCTGCTTCACGCCTGCCACCGGCCCAATTCCTCGTTATCGGACGGCGACCATCTTAGCTCGCTAATGCGCCCTCGCTATCGGGGTATCCCCCAATGTTAACATTTTTTCCACACCCTACCCACACCTCAGCCTCAAGGCACGAACATCTCCCGAACATTATCGCCCATGATCGTATAAATTACAAGCAAATTCGCGTTTTTTTTCTTTTGGAGACTCCTTCCATCAGTCTACGCCAATAGCCTTAGAAATTTCGACGCCTAGACATCCTGCGCGAATCGTGGACGATTCTGGGAATGGAAGTCCCCCCCGCCGGCCATGAACCGGTCTTGCTTAATGAAATTCTCGACCTGTTCGCGCTGGCGCCGGGCAGGGTCATCGTCGATTGCACCCTTGGCCGGGCAGGCCATGCGCGCGAGATTGCCCAGCGACTTGGGCCGACGGGCCTGCTCATCGGGCTGGACGCCGATCCGCGGAACCTGGCCTACGCTAACACACGCTTCGAGGGCCTCCCTTGCCCGGTGCGCCTTTTTCACGCCAACTTCGCCGAACTCGATGAGGTGCTAAACCTGGTGGGAGTGAAAACGGTCGACGGCATTCTCGCCGACCTCGGGCTTTCCACCAATCAGCTATTTGACCCCGCTTACGGCCTTTCCTTCGCATCACCCATGTCGCTCGATATGCGTATTGATCCGCGTACCTCTGCGACCGCCGCCGATCTGGTCAACACACTCCCCGAGGAGCAACTGGCCAACGTCCTATACGAAATGGCTCAGGAGCATTATTCCCGAAGAATCGCCAGAAAGATTGTCGAAGCCCGCCGCGGATCGCCGATTAAAACTACGGATCGACTGGCCGAGCTTGTGCGTTCGGCCATTCCATCGCGGGGCGGCCCCCCGGAAAGAATCGATCCCGCCACCAAGACCTTCATGGCCCTGCGAATGGCTGTGAACCAGGAGATGGAAAATCTCCAGAGCCTGCTGAACCACGCCCCCGCGCGGCTCAAAAAGGGCGGCCGACTGGCGGTGATCAGCTTTCACTCGATGGAAGATCGACCGGTTAAGCAGGCGTTTCGGTCGGCGGAGCAGACCGGGCTAATGACACTCGTCAATAAGAAGCCCGTCACGCCGTCGGAATCCGAAATGTTTGCCAACCCAAGATCCCGATCCGCGAAACTCCGCGTGGCGGAGAAGACCTAGCGGCCTGATTTGCGTTCTTAGCTGGATGCTGAAAGGATTTCAGCATAACCAGCGGATGCGCGGAGCCGGCCACTAACAACCATCCCGGTGGCATTATGACCCGCGAAACGAAAATCGGCCTGCTGGTCGGACTGGCGTTCATCATTGTGATCGGCATCCTGCTGTCGGATCACCTTTCCAGCACAAACGAACCGCCACAGGCACAGTTATCGTCGGCGGGTGACACCGTGCGCCAGGGAGTGGGATTGCCCGCCAATCCTACCCCACAACCGCCGATTACCCTTGTGCCACCCGTGCAAGTCGCACCGACCCAACCCGTACCCACGCGCGAAGAACTGACCCGCCCCCTGCCCTCACCGGTTGCTCAGGTCAATCCGGCCACCGACACGGCGACGATTCGCCCGCAGGCGATCGATCCGCAACTTCGCCACATCGCCGAGCAATTCAAAAACGAACTTGAACCGGTCGCTCCAGCCGGTAGCCGAGGTGAAGTCGCTGCTCTTACTCCCGCCCCGCAGATCCCAGCAACGGGGTTTTTGAGTCCGGTCAACGCTGCGGCCACGCACGAATATAAAGTCGTCGAAGGAGACAGCGTGTCACGTCTGGCGGCCAAGTTCCTGGGTGCCAGCACCAAAACGACTCGCCAGGCCATCATTGACGCCAATCCTTCGCTCAAGGCCGATCCGAACAGAATTATCGTCGGTCGAACTTACATTATCCCCGCCACTGCATCGACCGTCGCCCGGCCCGCAGAGACTACGGTCATATTGCCGACGCCAGCGACTGTGCAAAAACCGAGGCAGACGCCCAGTAGTTCGCCGGAGTATTGGTACACCGTCAAAGACAACGACAACCTTTGGCGAATCGCTTACGAGCAACTCGGAAACGGCAACGCCTGGACCGCCATTAAAGAACTCAATGTCGATGCGCTAAAAGGCGGCGACACCGTTCATCCGAACATGCGTCTGAAATTGCCCGCCAAGCCACTCGCGTCAGCGCGGTAGCGATCGGCGCTTGAACTCCAACGATGACTGATATTGCCTGAGGAAATGGGTTTCCTGCCATGATTAAGCTGATTCTTTGCCTGGTCTCGAGCATCGTCATTGCGGCCTGCGTACTGCAACTCCGCCAGCAGCGGATCAACATGAATTACGAGTCCAACCGCCTCCACGACCAGCTTGAAGCTGGCCAAGCCCGGCTATGGAATCAGCAGCTGCAAATCGCCGTCTGCACCGCCCCCAATGCCATCACCGAAACCGTCGGCCACCACGATCTTAAAATGGCCTCGCCGGCCTTGGGACAAACGGTAACGCAAAATTGGGTGCTATCCAGCCGGGCAGTTTCGCCCACTCGGCCTACCGGGCAGCCCGTCACCAGCGGGCGCGGCCCTCGCCGGTTAGCAAACCGGTAACGCAAAACGGTCAAACTACCACGGACGTATCAATCGCGGGAACGATCGCGCGGCCTACCCCTGCGCCGGTGAGGCGGGCGGCGAATCCTTCTGCGGATTCCACTTCTCCATGGACAACAAACGCGGTGGTCGTTGCGGCAAGGGTGGGCTGAAGGAACCGCAGCAGTTCCTCACCGTCGGCATGGGCACTGAGGCCGTGGATCGTCTGGATTCGGCATTTCACGTCGTACCATCGGTCGAGAATGCGCACGCGCTTCTGGCTGTCCTGAAGCCTGCGGCCCAGCGTATTAGGAGTGGTCCAACCGACGAAGATCACTAAATCGTCCTGTCGTTCGATGCTGACCTTCAGGTGGTGCAGCACCCGGCCAAATTCGCAGGTCGGGCTGGACGCGATAATGACACAAGGCCCCTGCTGCGAGTTGATCTTGCGGCTGTCCTGCGAACTGACAGCAAACGTGACCCGCGCCAGGCCGAACAGGTCGTGCCCGGCCAGCATGTTTTTCGTTTCGTCGTCGTAATATTCGGGGAAGTCGCTGTGAATCTTGCTGACTTCGACACCCATCGGGCTGTCTACAAAGACCGGGATCGCGGGAATTTTGCCCTCGCTGATAAACTTCTGCATGTACCAGAGAATCGTCTGCGTGCGGCCGACCGCGAACGACGGAACGATCAACCGGCTCTTGCGGGCGATGCAGTCTTTGACGGCCTCAAGCAGTTGCGGCCCCACGTCCGCCATCGGCCCGTGCTTGCGGTCGCCATAAGTGCTTTCGCTGATGACGTAATCCAACGCACCGGGCAGGGGCGTTGGGTCCTTGAGAATGGGCGTGTTATACCGACCCACGTCGGCAGTGAAAAGCAGCGTTTTCTGCTTTCCAGCGTCAGTCCACTCAATAAGAACATAGGCAGAACCAAGGATATGTCCGGCATCGAAGAGAGTGAATGCAACGCCGCTGCCCAGATCGGTCTTCTGGCCGAGGTTCACCCGTTTGAAATACCGCAGCGCCGCTTGCGCGTCGGCGATAGTGTAAAGCGGCTGCACGGGCTTTGACCCCGGCTCGCGCGAGCGACGATTCAGATAAGCGGCATCTTCTTGTTGAATTTCAGCCGAATCGAGTAAGACCACCCTGGCAACTGCTGCCGTCCCTGCCGTGCAGTAGATCGGCCCGTTGAACCCCGAGCGCGTGGCCACGGGCAATTTTCCGCAATGATCGAGATGGCCGTGCGACAGGATAATCGCATCGAGCTTGTTGGTATCCTGCGGCAACCATTGATTAAAATCTCGCGCGAACTCCCGCGAACCTTGATACATCCCAAGGTCCAGCAAAAGACGCTTGCCGTTGACTTCCAAAAGATGACACGATCCGGTCACCGTGCGATCGGCACCACAAAACTGAATGCGCATGGATCATCCTTGCCCGGTGACTGGCTTGTCGGGCTGTTCACCCCAGGCTCCGTTACCAGCCGACCGAACTCTTCTTGCCCTGCTTGGTGATCTGCTTCTGATCTTCCCAAACAACACGAGCGCTACGGTCCACTAGCGACATCTGAAACGTGTAGGTCGTCTGACGCACGTCACCAGCGCGGGCCTTGTCTTCCAGAATTTTGCCAGACAGCGTGAAGTCCGGACGCCCGGTCACCACGGTATTCTTTCGATCTTCGGCAAAATCGTCGATGCCCTTGGTTTCCTTCGCCAGCGGATCTTCGTCACCGAAGGCTATCGTCCGAACGACCTTGCCCGTCTTGGTCAATGACACGCCGATATTCTTGGTCAGCATATCCGTATCGATCCTCAAGCCCGTGGCGTTCTGAATCTTGCTGATGGCAAAGACCGCCGGCTTGCGGGGAGCATTGTCCAGTGCAGTGCTCTCCAGCAGCGAGTTGGTCATTTCCATCGCGGCCTTGTTCCAGTCCTGAATGTTAATCTGGTCGAGCGTGACGACCGTGTTCGGCCCGCCGGATTCGACGTAAACGCTTTTTCCCGAATCACAGCCAACGACGGCTACGCCGAGCAAACCTGAAGCGACGCATGTGAGAACATGATTGGTGTTCATAAATTTACCTCTTCATTTCCTGAAGTTTGAGACGAAAATCTTTGGCGCGGGGCGTTGGGGCCATGCCCTGAATGGCACGCTGTTCCTTACCTTCCAAGGTGATGCTCGACCACATGCTGGTCGGCGTGCTGACCTGCATCCCCTGAAGATCGAACCACTCGAACTGATAGTTAAACGACTGGGTGATCGACCGAGTGTTTTCGATGTTCACCTGAACTTGCAGGAGATCGCCGCGTGTGGTTTCCTGTACACTCACAATATTGGCAATCTTGGCCACATCACTGTCGGTGATGATGCGCTTGTCCTGCACATAGTTGGGCGTCCCCACGGGGTTGGCCCGCTCGGTGGTATTGACCGTTTTGCAGCCCGCGGCCGCTAAAACCGCGCCCAGAAGTGCAACACTGACACGTTTACATCTCATGGCTTCTCCTTATTTGAGCTTAAACTGTCGAACGATCAAGGGCGAGCCGGGTTGCACGCTCTTGATATAAATCACATTGACCACGCCATCGATAATTTTGATCGGCCCGACGGTGGCATTCGGGCCCTTTTGAACACCGTACGGCAACTGTAACGTGAATGACCGGTCGTCGGGAGGGGAAAACCGAGCCATTTCGAATTTTTTGGGCAGGGAATTCCAACTTCGTAAATCGGCCTGAGTGAGGGCGGCGCTGACAATGAAGGTGCTGGCAAAAACAACCAGCTGCACCATCGAATCCTGCTTTTTCACCGCTTCGTTGGCAGTGTATGAAATCGCCGCCTTCGTGGCTGCAGCGATGATCGTCTTAGTAATGACCATGGGCAGATCGTTGCTGAATTCACGGCTGACAACGGCATCCATATTGGCCAGCGGGACCAGTGGATAACGGCCGGCGCTGGTGCTGACCGCTAAATTATCCAGAAAATTCGGCTCGACCTTTAGCTTTGGAAACGCTACCCCGGCATAGGGCAAGCGCTTGGAGACCAGGAATAGCGGGATGTCGAGGCGCACTTCCTCGCGTTTGGGTGCCAGGCCGGTTTCGACAATGACGTAAACCACCGGCGGAACGTCCGTGCCGGCGGGGAGATTTTCCGCGTAGTCCAAGTCCGGGATCACATACTGGGGGTCGGAAATCATCCCCGCGACACGTTTGAGTGCTGTCGCCGCCTGCCCGCGGTCCGACGCGCTGGTCTGCGTCGTGAGGAAAAACATGCCTTGCAGCCATTCGGCAAACGGATTGACGTAATCGGCATATCCGGAGAAGTCCGCCAGGCTCGAGGTGACATTCGCGCTCAATTTCTTCTTAAAATCGTCGCTACCCGTGGATTGTTCTACATCAACCGAGTCGGGCTTGTTAGCATCCCCCTTCTCCTTAAGCGCCTGGGCTTCTTCGATTCGCTCGCCATTTCGCCTAACCGCCAATTGCTGCTGATCATAAGCACGCTTCAGTTCCACCCGCGCGTTGTCCAATTGTCCCTGTTCCATGTAGTTCAGGGACTTGTAGACGTTCATCATGATCCGGTCGTAGCCATAACCGGTGTAATCAAGCGTGGAAAGGTTGGACACCGCCGCGACCGCTTCACGCGAAATTTTCACGTCCGCTTCGGCGTCGAATTCGTCGACAAGTCGATCGGCGCGCTCAAAGGCGGTGGTGCTGGCTTCGAGTTGTCCGCCCGCCCGCAGGATCGCGCCTTGTTCGAGATAGAAAACCAGCTTGTCCTTTCGATCGGCTTTTTCGGCGAGTTTGCCGGCCTCCTCACCTCCAGTCTTGTAATCGCCATGCGCATAGGGCTGCATGAAACGATCGGAAACGGTGTTATAGCCACAGCCGGTCAGATGCGCGATTGCCCAGACCGCAATGAGTGCGCCCAGCGTACGCCGGAATAGCCACGACTGTTCCATCCCAATTCCTCCCACCTGTCAGTTGAACTACGTGACGTCGATCAACCCCATCAGGGCTTGGCCGCTGCCGGGGCGACGGCCAATCGCAGCACGGCGCCGACATCAACGCCCTTGTCATCCATAATCTGCCCGCGACTGGTTCTGGGCTGTACGCTTATGATCTTCACCACGCCGACTTTCACTTCTTCCTTGCCGAGAGATTCGTTAGTATCCGGGTCGATCATTTCCTTGCCCAGTGCATAGCAGTCGAACATTTGACCGGCCGCAATACCCGTTCCGTCTCCGCGATTGATCGTCACCTGATCGTCGGTCCGTCCCACCACCTTGGCTGGGTACAGGACATCAACCATTCGATTGGCAATCTTGTCGGCCAGCTGATAGGCCAAATTGCTTATCATCGAGTCGTTTTCCTGGCCGGTCGTGCGGACCATGTCCTGTTCCATGTTCAGATCGCGCGCTTCGACGGATATATTGGCCGTCTCCAGCACCTTCAGGGTGGTGGTGTCATACAAGATGGCAACCGCAGAGACGGCCATCGCGCGGCGGGTGCCGGCGGTCCGGCCGCCTTCCAACATCAGCTCCTTGCGCACGTCGTTAAAGCTGTCAATGGTCGTCACCAGCAGGTACTTCGCCCCGGCGCCCTCCATCGCCTTGGCCAGTTTCGGGTCGTTTTTGTTCAAATTCCCGCTTAATGCGAGCGTGATTTCCTTCATCGCTTCGTCAAGCTGGCTGCGGTTGACCAAGGTGAACTTGCGCGTGTTCTGAAACCGGTCGATAAGCTGCGTGTCCATCGCCTGCTGCAATCGTTGCAGGGCGCTGGCGCTTCGGGCCGCGGCGGCGGCTTCGGCCAGGGCCGGGTTGACCTTGACCGCCCCGATCCCCATCGTCTCCTTCGTCTGCGCGATTGTCAGGGCCGACATGGCCGTCATGCCAATCACTACCAGAAACACGATGCTCAATTTTCTAAACATGACTTACTCCATTGATATTTTCTATTTTTGTCCTGCGTTCATTCAGCAAAGTTCGTCGCTTAAGCCAGCCAGACCGTTCTAGCGATTGAACCACTGCTGAAACTGTGTCGGCTGGGTCGTGTTCGTTTTGACATCCGACTTGGTGTCGCTAGTCGAGCGGGCATCGACTCGGAACCCGCTTTGTTCAAGCATCTTCGCCATGCCTTCCATCTGCTTCACTTGTGCGTCGCTCAGCTTCGCCCCGGCCTTTAGTTCATTTAGAAATTGCGAATTCTCTCGAAAGCGGGCATAGCCCGGGCCGTCCATCTGCATGGAGAAGTTGTAGATGCCGTTCTTGCGGATGTTAATGGTTTCGACCACCGGCTTAAAACCCTCGCGGGTCAGGCGCAGTTTGGACAGGCCCGGACGGGCGTACAAAGCCGAGCCTTCGGTCGTGCCCGCGACGACGCCGTCCACCGCCACCGTGACGGCCATCGCATTGATCTGATACTTGTTGGCCGAGACGACGTACTCGCCCTTCTCGTCCTTGACTATCTCGGGAATGCTCAGGTCGGTCATCCCGCAGATGACGGTGAACGGAACCAGGTCCGGCGCCGCTGCGACTTCCGGTATCTTCTTCTCGTCCACCTTCTTCTTTAGCACTTCGGCCAGTGCTACCGAGGCTTCATCAAGCAGGTCGTTAACCACGTCCGATTCCACCTGTAACTGGTCATTCTGCAAGAACCGCTTTGAAACGGTTATCGCATCGCCGGTTTCGGTGCCGCCGTCGTTGGCATTGGTCAGCTTGCAGGTCAGGCGCATTTTGTATTCGATAATGTCAGTCTGCACCTTGTCGCCCTTGTATTTGGCCCGATCAAAACCAAACGTCGTGATAGACGGATACATGATGTAGGTGGCGTTGAGGTTCTGGGCCAGCTTCAGGGCTGAAGTGTTACTTGAGAGGATCGCATCCAGCTTCGCCCCGGGGTCGTTTTTGTCAGCGACATTCGGCCCGGCGTCGGCAAACGCGCCCACGCTGTTAAGCACGTCCTCGCGACTGATGATGCTGAAGCCCAGGTCGGTGATCCGCGCGGCGATGAGGTCTTCCAGCACACTCACCTTGTCGTCGGGAACGCTCTTGGCGCGATTCTTTACGAAAATCGCCACTTTGCGGGCCGGACTGGACGCCGTTGCATCCTTTTTTGTCGCATCGCTCTTTTTTTCGACGGCTTCGTCAGCCGCTCGAACAAAGCCGCCCAGCGTAAGACACATCACCATCACCGTTATTCCGATTGCGTGCAGTCGGTTTATCACGTTGCGATCCTTTCCATTTGAGTTTCGCTACAAGGCCGAACTTCTGACCGTGTCCATCCTGATTCCCAATCAGACACTCGCAGACAGCCCAGGGTTAGAGATGCGTTCCAGCACAAAAGTGTACCGTCTGTAAATGTTGACACAATATGTCCCGCACAGCCCGCTTCTAATTAGCTTGGATTTTCATCAACCAAGGGCTTTCTGTTGGATCAACAAGAGCTTTTGGCAACCACTCGTGGCCAAGTCCAACATCTGATCGAGGCTTTGACGGTCAAACGTTCCGCCATTTTCGGCGCTGCCTTGAACTTCGACGAACCTTCCACCCCGGGCCATGGCCACGTTCAGATCGACCGAAGCTCGCGAATCATTGTGATAGTCCAGATCAAGGCGCACCTGCCCATCGACTACCCCGACACTGACGGCGGCGATGGGATTGACGATCGCCTGCGCCGGTTTGTATCCGGGCCAATCGGCACCCGCCGGGGGCGCCGCAGGCAACTTGGCGACGGCATCGACCAGGGCCACATATCCGCCGCAGATCGCCGCTGTGCGTGTCCCGCCGTCCGCCTGCAACACCTGGCAGTCCAGCGCGATGGTGTGCGGGCCGATGCAATTTAAGTCGATCGCCGAGCGCAAGG
>JBBQSU010000120.1:0-10430 GCA_038234815.1 Tepidisphaerales bacterium
GGCGGCGGCAGGGGTCAGCAGCGCTTCGCCCCGCTTAATAGCTGGCCGGATAACGTCAGCCTCGATAAGGCCCGCCGGCTGCTCTGGCCGATCAAGCAGAAATATGGCCGGAAAATTTCCTGGGCCGATCTGATGATTCTGACCGGCAATGTCGCGCTCGAAAGCATGGGCTTTAAGACCTTCGGCTTTGCCGGCGGGCGCGCCGACACCTGGGAGCCGGATCAGGACGTCTACTTTGGTGCCGAAAAGACCTGGCTGGGCGGCGACGTGCGCTATGCCCACGGCTCTGAAGGTGTGGAAAAGCCCGGCGGGGTGACGGTTTCTGATGACACTGCCGACGGCGACATGCACAGCCGCAAGCTGGAAAATCCTTTGGCCGCAGTGCAGATGGGCCTGATCTACGTCAACCCCGAAGGCCCAGACGGCAACCCCGATCCGGTCAAGGCGGCCCACGACATCCGCGAAACCTTCGCGCGCATGGCCATGAACGACGAAGAGACCGTAGCGCTCATTGCCGGCGGGCACACCTTCGGCAAAACCCACGGTGCCGCGCCCACGTCTCACGTCGCGCCCGAGCCTGAAGCCGCCGGCCTCGAAGAGCAGGGCCTGGGCTGGAAAAACAGCTTCGGCACGGGCAAGGGCGCGCACACCATTACTAGCGGGCTGGAAGTCACCTGGACCAGCACGCCCACCAAGTGGAGCAACAATTTCTTCTGGAATCTTTTCGGCTACGAATGGGAACTGACCAAAAGCCCTGCCGGCGCTCAGCAATGGAAGCCCAAGCACGACATGGGCGCCGGCACCGTGCCCGATGCCCACGATCCGGCCAGGCGCCACGCGCCGGCCATGCTCACCACCGATCTTTCGCTTCGCGTCGATCCGGCTTACGAGAAAATCTCCCGCAGGTTTTTCGAAAATCCCGACCAGTTCGCTGATGCTTTCGCCCGCGCGTGGTTTAAACTCACGCACCGTGACATGGGTCCCCGGTCGCGTTATCTCGGGCCTGAAGTGCCCAGGGAAGAACTCATCTGGCAAGACCCTATTCCGGCAATCGATCACAAGCTGATCGACGCTGGCGACATTGCCGCGCTGAAGAGCAAGATACTTTCCTCGGGCCTGAGCGTATCTGAACTGATTTCGACCGCCTGGGCTTCGGCATCCACCTTCCGCCAATCCGACAAGAGAGGCGGGGCCAATGGCGCACGCATCCGGCTTGCCCCTCAAAAAGATTGGGCCGTGAATCAGCCAACGCAGCTGGCTAAAGTCCTGAAATCTCTGGAAAAAATCCGGGAAGAATTTAGCGCGTCCGCGACCGACGGAAAGAAAATTTCGCTGGCCGACCTGATCGTGCTGGCCGGTGGTGCCGCGATCGAGCAGGCCGCCAAGCTTGCCGGCCACGAGGCCGTCGTCCCCTTTACGCCCGGGCGAACCGATGCGTCGCAGGAACAGACCGACGTGGAATCGTTCGCGGTTCTCGAACCGATTGCCGACGGCTTCCGTAATTACATCAAGCCCGGTCTGCCCATGCCCGCCGAGGGCCTGCTCATCAACAAGGCCCACTTGCTCAACCTGTCCGCGCCCGAGATGACCGCGCTTCTTGGCGGGATGCGCGCCCTGAGCACCAACGACGGCCAGAGCGCCCACGGCGTCTTTACCTTGCGGCCCGGCACGCTCAGCAACGATTTCTTCATCAACCTGCTGGACATGAGCACCGAGTGGAAGCCCACCAGTGCTGACGGAACGCTCTTTGAAGGCCGCGACCGCGCGACCGGCGAAAAGCGCTGGACCGCCACCCGCGTTGATCTGGTATTCGGTTCCAATTCCCAACTCCGCGCGTTGGCAGAGGTATATGCCAGCGCCGATGGCGGGAAAAAGCTGGTCGAAGATTTTGTCGCCGTCTGGACCAAGGTGATGAACGCCGACCGCTTCGACCTGGCCCAACACCGGCCCCGATAAGGACAACCTGCCGGCGCGACCTCGAGCACGCTTTCGACCAAGCAATAAAGGTGATCGCGCACCCTTAAAATTATGTAACTGTTTGTAAAAAATATAGTTACGAGATTTTCGTTCCGCGAAAAGGGGGTCCAAAGGGGGTCCCAAAGGGGTCCGAATGGGGTCGCTTTGCGGTGCCAGTGTTGTGCCCGCGGGGTTCAGAAGGTGGAAGGCCGGGTCCATTTTTTCGGATCGTCCCGATTCCGGTCCGAAAGAGAATCCCGCAGCGCAAACGCCAGCGCGAGCGGCCAACGGGGCAGGCACGGTCATCACTTCACGGTTGGTCATAAATATAGCCCTCTACCCTAAGGACGAGTGGTGCGCAAATGGGCGCCAAATGGGGCGATTTTCCAAGGGCAGAAACGTTAAGTCCTTGATTAAGCAGCGCTTAAAATTTTTGAAAATTTCTAAAATGGCTAAAATGATGGTGCGCAGATGGGCGCCTATTCGCGCACCACTTTGGCGGTCTGGGTAAGACAGACTCTCGCGGGGCGTCCGGCTCATTCCCGCCGATCCGTCCGTGCGTGCCCAAGATCACTCCCCGCCCGCACGGATCGGACGACCCGCCGCCGGCATCCTCACGTCTGCCCGCGGCCGGCGGGAGCGCTTGCTGAGAATGCCATTCCATCCCTCCCTGAATGTGGCAACGGCCTCGGTCCCGGGTTATGGGTTCACGAATTGGCGAGAGCCGACTGAAGCGTAGTGGGCTTCGGAAAAAGAAGTGAAGGTTCCTGATGGAGAGCCGGCCAGTTTGAATGGCCCGCCTGCTCTTTTGACCTTTGGTATCGGCCGCCAGGTCGGCTAAAATACGCTGGAATTTGAAAGGAACCGCGACGTCGCCGCAAACGCTCAAAATCGGCAAGGAACGACTGGTGGTGCTGCGCGAACAGGATTACAGGAAGCTCCTCGCCCGGATCGGGGCCGAGCACGAAATGGATGCTGCTGACGCTGCCGAAAGCCGGTGCCGCATGAAAAAGCCTGGTGGCAAGACGCTGGCGCAGTTGAAGAAGAAGCTGGCGCTGTGAAATACGATGCGCTACCAGCTAATTATCAAACCTGCCGCGGAACGGGAAATCGACCGCCTGGCGCGTACGGTGCAACGCCGTGTGACAGAGGCCTTGGCCCGCATTCAAGAAGTCCCGCGGGCACGGAACCGTCAAACTGACTGGCACGCAATCGGCGTATCGGATTCGGGTTGGCGATTGGCGCATTTTTTACGAAATCGATGACCTCGCAGTCACCGTGTTCATCACCATAGTGGCGCATCGCCGCGAAGTATATCGGTAGGCGCGTCCTAAAGGGGTCATTGTTTATTCTGTCATAATCCTTGTTGCAGATGCGCGTTCGCGCAGAATAGGCATCTTTTCTGCCTCGCCGGTCGCGGGCCTTTGCTTCGGCTCCTCGCAATCGCTCTAATATCGGCAGGAGCGAATCGGGCTGATGAAAAAGTTCGTCATTATCGGTGCGGGGGTGGGCGGGCTGGCGGCGGGGATTCGGCTGGCGGTGCGGGGGCAATCGGTCACGATCCTGGAGAAAAATCCGCGCGTCGGGGGGAAGCTGAATCTGTGGGAAGTTGGACACCCCGCCCGGCCGGACGAGCGGCCGTTTCGGTTTGATACCGGGCCCAGTTTGCTCACGCTGCCGGCGATATTTGTATCGCTGTTTGCCGACGCCGGCGAGGCCTTGTCTGACCACCTGGAACTGTTGCGGCTTGATCCAATCGCGCGGTTTCGATTCAGTGACGGTTCGCAATTTTCTCTGCGGGCTGACGAAAAGGCCCGTCTGGCCGAGGTCGCACGTTTCTCGCCCGATGATGTTGAAGGCTGGAAACGCCTGGCCGAAAGAGGGCGGAAGGTGTGGGACCTTTCGGCCGATGCTTTCTTGCAGCACGCCCCCGAACAATTACTGCATGGCAGCAAATTCGGGCCGATCGACGGATTGAAGATGCTTGCACTGCCGTTTCGCGTGGGCATGTTTTCCACTTTCGCCCGGTGGGTGGACCGGGAGATCAAATCCCCTCGCCTGCGCGACGTGCTTTATCAGTATGCGACTTATGCCGGTTCCAGCCCGCAGAAAGCGCCCGCAACGCTCACGTGTATTCCCTATGCCGAGATGCACTTTGGCGCGTGGTATCCCCGCGGGGGGATGTATAAGCTGGCCGAGGCATTGGAAAAAATAGCCCGCAAGGTGGGGGTGCAGATTCGCACGCACGCAAGCGTGTCGCGCATTCTGATCGAGGCTGATTCAGATGGTCGGGCGAGCAGGAAATGGCGCGTCAAAGGCGTGAAACTGCTTGCCGGTGAAGAAATCGCCGCCGACGCCGTGATCGCCAACAGCGACGTGGTTTACACCTATCGGGAGTTGATTGACGCGCGCTTTCGGCCGAAATTCACCGACCGGAAGCTGGCGAAACTTCGTCCGGGGGGCAGCGGATTTGTCATGCTCCTGGGGATTGAGGGCAAGCTGCCGGAACTGGCGCACCACAACAAGTTCATGCCGGCGGACTATTCGGCAGAAATCCAGGCGACGTTCCAAACCGGAACATTGCCCGACGACCCGGCGATCTACCTTTGCGCCAGTTCGCGCACGGACGACACGCAAGCCCCCGACGGCTGCGAAAACCTGTTCGTTCTTTGCTCGGCCCCGCCACTGGACGGGCGAATCAACTGGAATGCCGAGGGGCCGAAGTATCGGGCCAAAATTCTGCGCGCGCTGGAAAAGAACTGGGGACTGGCCGGCTTGTCCAAGCGGATCGTCGTCGATCGCCTATTTACGCCGGCGCACCTTGAAAGCCAGTACAACGCCAACGCGGGCAGCATTTATGGCATTGATAGTAATAGCCGCAAGAGCGCCTTTTTGCGCCCGCCCAATCGCGACCGGCACATCGCCGGGTTGTTCTTTGCCGGTGGGGCGACCCACCCCGGCGGCGGGCTGCCGCTGGTGGCCCTCAGTGGCAAGATCGCCAGTGAACTGGCAACCGAGCCTTAGGCCTGGGTCGGCATCATGGCGTGCGTTACTTCGGCCTGAAGCGCTTCGCCATTTAAAAACCGCAGGGTTTCGTCGATGGCGAAGCTGCCCATGTCCTTGCAGGCCTGGTTCATTGCGCCGGCGATGTGCGGGGTGATGAGGATGTTTGCTTCCTTGAGGAGCGGGGAATCGGCGGGCGGGGGTTCGGGATCGGTCACGTCAAGGGAAATATAAAGCGGGCGCCTGCGGACTTCGTTTAGCAGCGCCGCCTCGTCCACCAAGGCCCCGCGAGAGGTGTTAATCAGCACCGCAT
This sequence comes from Tepidisphaerales bacterium, assembly GCA_038234815.1. Taxonomy (GTDB): domain Bacteria; phylum Planctomycetota; class Phycisphaerae; order Tepidisphaerales; family Tepidisphaeraceae; genus JBBQSU01. The sequence continues at coordinate 5,273 of JBBQSU010000120.1, forward strand.
GATCGGGCAGAAGGGCAAGCGTGTGGGCATTAAACATGTGCCGGGTCTCGGGGATGTTCGGGGCGTGGATCGACACGACGGGACAGCGGCAGGCGTCGTCGAGCGACACCAGCGTTACGCCCATCGATCGCGCCTGCTCGGCGGTCACGTAAGGGTCGTACAAATAAATGCTGACGCCGGGATAAGCCTTAAGCAGCCGGATCGTCTCGCGCCCGACCCGCGACGCGCCGATCAGCCCAACTTGAATGTCCTGCAGCTCGCGGCACACGGCCCGGCGCCGCTGAACTTCCTGCCGGTCGCCGGCCATATAGGCGCGTGTGAGCCAGGGGACCTGCTTCAGCAACGACACCATCATGGCTACCGTAAAATGCGCCACCGGCACGGCATTGGCCGCCGCCGAGTTGGTCACCTTAATTCCGCGATCGAAAACCGCATCGCCTACCAGCGACTTCACCGAGCCGGCGCTGTGGGCAATCAGGCCAAGCTGCGGGGCCGTGCCTAAAATGGATGGATCGATGGCCGGGGTGCCCCAGCCGGTGATGAGCACGCGGGCCTCGGCCAGCACGCGCTCCGCGGCCTGCGGCAGAACCGGCCCGTGGATTTGGGCTTGCTCGGATAGCCGGGCCAGATCGGTCGGCCGAAACATTCGCCCGTGGGTGTGCTCGGGTAGAAGGAAGACCACGCTTGGTTTGCTCGACATTGGCTTACTCCGTAAAATCGCCGGACCTTATTTCTCCATGACAGTTTCTCTGAATCATCTCGTTTTATCGAATGTCGACCCCGCTGTCATGGCGTTGCCGGCACGAAAGCCGTCGTGGTTGAAGATGAAGATGCCCGGCGGGGAAGGCTATGCCCGGCTGCTGACACTGGTGAACGACCAGCGCCTGCACACCGTCTGCCAGAGCGCCAAGTGCCCCAACATGGGTGAATGCTGGAGCGCTGGCACGGCCACGCTGATGATTCTTGGCGACGTCTGTACGCGAAGCTGCGGATTCTGCCACATCGCCACCGGCCGTCCGCCGGTGCTTGATCTGGAAGAACCCGTGCGCGTCGGATATGCCGTTGCCCAGATGAAACTGAAGCACACGGTGTTAACCAGCGTCAATCGTGATGAACTGCCCGACGGCGGGGCGGCGGTGTGGGCGCACACGATCCGGGAAATCCGCAGGCAATCGCCTGGCACCAGCATCGAGGTGCTGATTCCCGATTTCTGTGGCGACTGGAACGCTTTGCAACTGGTTTTGGACGAGCGGCCGGAAATCCTCAATCACAACCTTGAATCCGTCCCGCGTCTCTATCCCACCGTCCGTCCGCAGGCGAAGTATTCCCGGTCACTAAAACTGTTGCAAATTTCCAGGCAGCAGGGGCTGCTTACCAAGACCGGTATCATGCTGGGCCTTGGCGAAGAGGAACATGAAGTCGAAAGCCTGCTGGACGACCTGGTTTCGATTGGCGGGGACATTCTGACCATCGGCCAATACCTACAGCCCACGCCGAATCACCTGAAGGTTGAGCGGTGGGTCAGCCCGGCCGAATTTGCCCGGTGGAAACAGATTGGCGAGGGCAAGGGCATCCGTCACGTAGAATCCGGCCCGCTAGTCCGCTCCAGCTACCACGCCGAAAAGCAGGTAAGCGCCCACGCCGCAGTGAGCTAAGAGGGTCAGCACCCACGCCCGCAGGAGACAGGACATAGTCAACTGCGCAGCAACACGCCGTGTCGTGATGACTCCAGGCGTATTTCATCGGCTTGTCGCACCCCGCACAATTTTTCCGTCGCCATCGCCAACCGGAACGGGGTGCGATCCCCGCCGCCCAACCCATGAGGGTTGGGCGGTCGAGCGGCTTTGGGCTGCGGAATATTACACCAAAGGGTGGCGGCGCTTTGGTTCGTGGGCTAATTCGCCGACTCTTCTTTTTCAAATTCCGCCGCTTGGATCAAAACTTCTTTCGTAGCGATCTGAGTGAGTTTTTTGTCCGCGGCGCCTTCTTCATCGAGCGTCTGTTGGAGGAGCTTGGCGGCCGCAGTGTGACCGAGCACTTCCGCGAGCGCGCGGATCGTGCCGTACGCGGCCATTTCGTAGTGTTCCACTCGCTGGGCGGCTCCGATCAACGCAGCATCGATCACCGCGCCTGGACCATCTTCCTCAATGACTTCCTTGCCTTCTTCCACCAGCCCCTCCATGGCCGCACACTTCTTGCCCGTCAGCTTGATGCCCAGCTCCTGGCCGATCTGGTTGAGGCGTTCGACGTGCCCCTTGGTTTCTTCCAAGTGCGAACTGAAGGCCTTTTTCAGACCAGCATGGGTCGCCTTCTTTTCCATCTTGGGAAGGGCTTTCAATAACTGATTCTCAGCGCTGAAAACGTCCTTCAACTCGTCTTCGAACAAATCACTAAGTGATTCCATGGCGTATCCTTTGTAAGAGTGGTTGGAGGTTACGCAGGCCACTCACGCGGTACTAGAAGGGCAGTTACCGATTGGGGGGTCAGGTTTCTACCGGCGGGGGCCGTAAGAAGTTAAACCGAGGCGACTGTGATAACCCTTTTCGGCGCCTCGCCTGAATACGCGCAATGTCGGCCCGACTCCCGTTTCGGCCATGCGCAATCGAAACACTTCAGATCAGATAGGATTGCAAATTCGCAGTTGGATAAGAGCCTGTTGCAATGCGCGTCTCGCTAAACACCTTGATCGGCTTTACAATTTTGCCATGGCGACGGAGGTTTGGACCGTAAAAAGGTTGCTGGAGTGGACCGCAGGATTCTTCACGCGCAAGCAGGTCGATTCCCCAAGGCTTTCGGCCGAACTGCTCCTGTCGGATGTGCTCAAAAGCAGTCGCATCAAATTATACACTGATTATGAGCGATGCCTGACCGAAGCCGAACTGGCGAATTTTCGTGCCCTGGTTCAACGAGCGGGGGAACACGAACCGGTCGCTTATCTCACCGGCAAGGCCCACTTTTTCAGCCTGGAATTTGCCGTCACTCGCGACGTGCTCATTCCCCGGCCCGACACCGAAACCCTGGTCGAAAATGTTATCCAGTTCGCGCGTCACACCGCCGGGTTTGAAGCCCCGCGCGTGCTGGATTTGTGTACCGGAAGCGGGTGCATCGCTGCCGGCATCGCCAGTGTGATGAAGTCGGCGACGGTGATGGCGGTGGACATCAGTCCGGCGGCCGTGGCGGTGGCCAATGGCAATTTCGAGCGACTAAAGCTCGCCTCACGAGTGACCGCCGAGGTCGGGGATTTATTCGAACCGCTGGCCCGCCAGGTGGACAAAACGCCATTTCATTTGATTGTGGCCAATCCACCCTACATACCGACGGCGCAGTTGCCGCAACTTGATCGCAACGTGCGACAGTTCGAGCCAATGCTGGCGCTGGATGGCGGGGTGGACGGGTTGACACTCCACCGCAGAATACTGGCCGACGCGCCCGCGCGACTTATTCCCAACGGCAGGGTGTTTCTTGAAATAGCGTTCGATCAAGGCCAGGCCGCGATGAAAATGGCCGGCGCCCATCCGGCATTCGACGAAGTCAGCCTGCTGAGAGACCTCGGCGGGCGTGACCGTGTGCTGGTATTGCGACGGAAATAAGCCCGCGGGATCCCGCCTTCCTCACGGCGCCGCTGTTTTTTAGGCCGATCGTCCGCTATTACAGGCGCGCAATCTGATTTGCAGTCCACGTCCAGGCCGATTCATAAAATGACGGACTGACGTAGCACCACACGACCAGCGCGATCCCCATCAGAAGCACCAAGGCGGCCAGGGCAATCAGCGCCCGGGCGATCGGCCCGCAGCAGCGTTTTCCCGGCGCGTATTGCACCGAAAAGGCCGTCGCCAGGTGCTGCATGGTGAGCGTGTCCGACTTGGGCAAGCGCGTCGCGTTGTCGTCGGATTCGAGATTTTCGGTATCACCTGAATCAAACGTATCGAGAAACGCATCGGGATTACTGGAAGCGTCCTGCACCTTGCGGCAATTTCCACAGACGTGGGCATTGGTTTCCGTGGCCTGCCCGCAGTCATAGCAGACGCCGAATTCGCGCGACAGCCCGCGGACACTGCTGACGAACTGCCACAACTGGTGCGTGGTCGGCCCGCGCACCACCGAGCGCGCTTTCACCTGTCCGCGCCGAATTAATCCGATCATGGCCTGATAGCTCATCCCCGGTGCCGACGGATTTCGGGAGTGGAGGACGAACCAAGGCCCGATTCGCGCATGGGCCGCGCTGCGCGACACCGGCGTGTCGGAAATCAGACACCTGCTGCACGGTGTCTGACTGTCAAAGCCGGCGTTAAGCGTCCCGCAAAACGGACATAATCGATCGGCACTGAGTTCGGCGAGGGAAGGCTCTTCCACGCCGGCGGTGCCGGAATAAATTGATCGAATCGGCATTTTGCGAAACTCCCAAAAGCTCTTGGTCCACCCGGATACGCTGGAGCTCCTTCTCACGACATGGGCAAACGCGGACGAACGGTTCCTATTATCACCGAACAAGAGCTGTCGAGACAACCAAATTCGGTAGTTTTTTTGGGTAACTTTTCTTATGGGACGGGTACACGCCGATAAACCGGTATAAGATGTCCGGTTATGCCGGCTGATTCACTGCAGGAACTATGCGAAACAGGACAAGAACGTCTGATAGCCATGGATTATCTCCGGGCCGAAGCGATGCTGGTCCGAGCCGAAGCTTTGGCCCGTGCTGCCGGGGATTTTGACACGCTTTCGCGGCTATATATGCCTCTACAGGAAGCCCGGCGGCAGCGACGCCAGCGCTGCGGGGAAGGTGCGGTCCGATTCAATCTCATCGAAGCGCCGGATCGGCGCATCGATGCCGAAGCGATCGTGCGCGACCTTCCGCAGGGGCAATTGCTGGTTGCGGGGTGGGGTTCGATCGCGCCGGCGATCGCGGTTCGTAAGCTGGCGCAGGCGCGAGAACTCTATCTGGAAACATTTCTGGCTGCGGTCTATCCGGTCACACATGGCCCGCCGGTGGTTGTGATTGTGCCCGAAGCCGAAGTGCATCTGCCCCGGCCTGATGTTCGATCGATTGATACCCTGCGCGAGCAACTTCCGCTTGGGTCCCTGATGATGGACCAGCACGAACTACCACGCTCGGCGCGTCGCGCTTCAGCGGAGAGTTATGGCCAGGTGATGCGCCTAT
>JBBQSU010000121.1:0-10402 GCA_038234815.1 Tepidisphaerales bacterium
CTCCAGGTTCGAGCCGTTGCGGACACGAATTTCGACCTTCCAAACGACCTCGCGACCCCCAAAGAACTCCCAAAGGACCCCTTTGGGACCCCCTTTGGACCCCCTTTTTCACCTTTGAGCTTCGAAAATCCTCACTATTTCCTCAATAACAGCGTTTTTGCCAAATTCCAGACCTTTGATATGCCCGGGGGCAGGACGATGCCGCACGAAATATCAGAAGGTTTCCGACTGAACCGGCCGATAAGAGATTATCGGACGATGCGCCTGCTACTGCTCATTCTCTGTCTGCTTGCGTCGGTGGTTCTTGCCGACGGCGGTCCGCCGTCGACGCGGGTCTTGAAAAATTTCGATTTTGAAGAACGCACGCTGGGAAATGCCGAAGACCTGCCCATGTATTGGCGGAAGGCCGAGGGGCCAAATCTGCCCCACTACGTCAATGGCCGGCTCACCACCGATCGCGCGCGCAGCGGGGAATACAGCTTCCGCTTCGATCTCAACGGTGGTGGACTGGTCTACCGCTACGGGGGCGAGCGAATGAAGGTCATGGCCGGCGCGCACTACCGGGTGGAAGGCTATTGCCAAACCACCGTGCTCCCCAACGCCCGCGCGCGCCTCTCGGCTTACCTGATCGATGTGGACGGACACACCCTGCCGGCAAGCGTCGCGTCGTCGCCGCTTTATGCCGCCAAGGACGACAGCGAGCCGTGGAAGCGCCTGACTGCAGAGTTGACGGCCGATGACCCGGCGGCGGCTTTTCTGGTCATTGAATTAAGTCTTCTGCAACCGGCGCAATACGCGCCCAGTTCGCTGGGCAGTCGCACGCTATTCACGCAGGACATTCGTGGCAGCGCATGGTTTGACGACATCACGGTCAGCCAGGTGCCACAAGTGACGATGACCACCGATCGGCCGGGCAACGTTTTTCGCCGAAGCGATGACCTGACGCTGGTGGTGACGGTCAACGACCGGTTTACCGACGACCTGTCCGGCCAGTTGAGCGTGCAGGATGCAACAGGCAAGACGATTTATCAGCGAAGCGGGGGATTGGAAAAGGCCGCGGCGGAAAGCGCTCCACCCACGCGGAACCGGATGAAATTGACCTTGCCCGACCTGCCCGCGGGCTGGTATCGCGCGGCGATGGTGATGAGCAGCCATGGTCAATACGTCGGCGATCAAACGCTCGACCTGATTCGCCTGGCCGACGACGCGCCGGCAGCGCTGCCCGATCCGCGTTTCGGCGTGGTCGCCACGCAATTGCCCTTTGAAGGATGGGACGATCTTCCTGCGGTTCTGCCGTATCTGAATGCCGGCCGAGTAAAATTGGCAATATGGTCGAACGCGGGTGATATCGAAAGCCACGACGCTGCCGGGTTTGATCGGCTGCTCGAACAATTCCAGACACTGGGGATAACGCCCACGGCCTGCCTGACCGGACTCCCACCGGCGCTTGCCAATAAGCTTCAGGGCACCGACTGGACGCGGATTGTTAAGGCCAGGCCCGAGGACTGGGAGGGGCAACTGGCCTATCTGGTGGCCCGACATGCCAACCACCTTGATCGATGGCAACTCGGCGAAGATGGGACCGAGGCATTTGTGACAAATCCGGAAATGCGCCAGGCCTATCAACTGGTCCTTGCGCAGTTCACGAAGCTGGTGCAGAATCCCGATCTGGCCATGCCCTGGCCGGGTTGGTATGACCTGGAAGGAAAGCTGCCCGCGACGATTGCGGTGGCCATCGCGCCATCGGTTCTGCCGTCCCAGGTGCCGTTGTACATGCAGGAAGAGAAGATGCGTCAGGGTCACAACCTGTCCATTTATCTTCAGCCATTGGTGGACGAGCAATATGACCGAAAGACGCGGATACAAGACCTGGCCCAGCGAGTGGTTTATGCGCTCAGTGCCGGCGCCCAGCGAATCGATGTCGATCTGCCGTTCACAGTGCGCCGCGAGGCCGGCGAGGTCATCAAGCAACCGAATGAAACGCTTCTGATCCTGCGGACACTTTTTAGATCGCTCAACGGGGCCACCTTCAAAGGAAAGGTCCCCATCGCCGAAGGCGTGGAAGCGTTCTTGTTTGATCGAAGCGGACAGGGCGTACTCGTGTTGTGGGATCGCGGGGCCGAGACGGGATTAAAATCGCTGGCGATCAACCTTGGCCAGCGGGCCACACGGGTGGACCTGTGGGGCAATACGACCCCGCTCTATTCTTCCACCGGCCGTGCCAACGGCCAGGCGCTGCTGGAAATCGGGCCGATGCCGATCATTTTGCAGGACATCGACGGCGAGATGGCACAGCTTCGCGCGAGCCTGGCGGTCAACCAGCCGCTGCTCGAAAGCAGCTTCATGCCACACAATCGAAAGATCAGCTTTGTCAATCCGTATCGCACGCCGATCTCGGGGACGCTGAAACTTAAAGCCCCGATAGGTTGGACGATCACCCCACCGACATTTTCCTTCAACCTCAATCCGGGCGAAAAGTTTGAGCGCGATCTGACTATCGAATTTCCTTACAACACTTTCGCGGGGGTGAAAACGATCGCTTGCGCCTTCCAGGTTCAGGGTGAAAGCAGTTCGACGTTTAGTGTCCCGCTGCAACTGAAACTGGGGCTTAGCGATGTTGGGATGCAGACGCTGGCGCTGCGCGACGGCAAGGACGTGGTGGTGCAGCAAATGATAACGAATTATGGGGATAAGCCGATCGACTACATGGCGTTTGCGCTTTTCCCCGGGCAGGCGCGGCAGGAAAAACTGGTGACAAATTTGGGCGCAGGACGAACCACGATGAAACGCTATCGGTTTGCCAATGTGCCCACAGGGCCGGGCGGACAGGTGCGCGCGGGAGTGAAGGAGCTGAACGGCACGCGGGTTCTGAACGACGAAGTGCCGGTGCAATAGACCGCGCCGGGGTTTGTCTCGGGTCTCATCGCCATTGCGACAGCGCGATCAAAGCCAGCACCATGAGCGGGAGGATGATGTAGAAGAAAATCTTGGTCCAGCTCGTGGGCCGGTCGCCGGCGATCGCGCCCGTGTAGCCGTTGACGACGGTTTGGAAGGCCTTGCGGCCGAAGGTGTAAGACACCAGCCACACCGGCACCAGGACGTGCTTGAAGGTGCGGTCCGAGAAGCGCGAAGTGACGTCCAGGTTTCGGTGCGTGTCGCCGGGCACCTGCTGTTCGCAGAGGCTAAAAAGCACCTGGCGCATCTGCTCCTGCGATTGCGACGACGCGGCGCGCAGATCGACCTGATAGCGCTCGACGGTCCAGCCGCGGACGAACGCCGGGTCGTAGGGTGCAAGCTCGGCGGTGGGGAATGGCTCGACTTTGTGCAACAAGTCCATGCGGACGCCGACTGTGCCGGGCACGAGGTCGTCGTCAAAAAAATGGTGCAGTTGGCCGGAGGTGAAATACCAGCGGACTTTGCGGACTTGTCGCGATTGCCGCTGGCCCTGGGCGTTGGTGATGTACTCCGTTTCGTAATAGTAATCGCCGGATTCGGCCGTCCACCGGGCGTCGGCTTGTGCGTCAAATGTCCAATAAGGGAGGTAAATGGCATGAAGCGTATCGGTCAGGGCTGCGGATTTAAGCCGGTTGGGCGCGAACCAACGCGAGGAATACCAAGCCTTGAGTCGGTCGCGGACCGCAGGCTCAGCCAGCTTCACCGGAAGGAGGCTCTCGGGCGTGATCGGATCGCGCGTTTCATTGTAAGGCATGACCGCCGGCGAGCCGCAAAATTGGCAGCGCTGGGCGACACGGCCCGGTTCGAAAATGCTAATGGCCTGACAACTCTGACATTTCACCTTCACGGTTTCAGTTTGCAGGCCCCGGCTGACCTCCGGCACCGATGCCAGCGCCGACTCAAGATCGTGTTCCACGATCTGTCCCGCCTGGTCGCTCGTCTCCGGCTGCGCCGCTGGCACAAAGCCGCAATGCGGACACGTCACAGCCTGCTTGGCGGCGCTCCATTCCAGGTCCCCGCCACATTCGGGACACTGGCGTTTATCGAGCGCTTTGACTTCGCCGTTGGCCATATTTCATCGAGGGGTGTTTCGACCGAACAAACCAAATCGAAGGTCGCTCGCTGGTCTGCGGCGCTTCTTCTATTGCGACAGAAACGCATCCACGGACGCCTTGGTCAGTCGATATTGCGTGCCGATTTTCCTGGCCTTGAGATCGCCGGCGTCGATCGAGGCCGTCACGTCCGCTTCGGATACGCCGAGATATTTGGCCACATCGGCGATGCCCATCAGGTCTGCCGTTCCCACCGCCGGCCGGCCGGCCGCGCTCCCCGGCGCCGTCGATTGCGGGGTGTTCATCTGCTTCATCATCTCTTGCGCGATGCCGAAGCCCACGGCCATTTCGGCGGCGGTGCCTCCGGGGCCACCGCCCCCCTTCTCCATGCCCTGGGCCATTTGAAACTTGATGTAGTCGTTGAGATTTCCAACCGCCGACATGCTGGAACGCTTGTCGATGGCCGCTTCGACTTCCGGCGGAACCGACACGTTCTCGATCACGAAACTGGCGATCTCAATGCCATATTTCTCACGCACGATTGGATTGAGTACAGGCAAAAGCGCATTGCCCAGTTCCGAATATCGCTGGGCCACATCCAGCGCCGGCACCTTGGCGGTGGCCAGGCATTCGGTGAAAACGCTCACCAGGCGGGAGCGCATGGTGTCGGCAAATTCGTCGAGCCGAAAGTTCTGGTCGGTTCCCACCACTTCTTTCAAAAACAACTTCGGATCGGCGACTCGAAAATCATACGTGCCGAAGGCGCGCATGCGCACCACGCCGAAATCCGCGTCGCGCATCATCACGGGATTGCTGGTGCCCCACTTGTTGCCTGTAAACAAGCGCGTGTTGATGAAATAGACGTCGGCCTTGAACGGCGAATTGAAGCCGTACTTCCAGCCTTTAATCGTGGAAAGGATGGGAATGTTATCGGTGACGAGCGAGTGCTTGCCCGGAGTAAACGTGTCGCCGAACTGCCCGAGATAAACGAACTGGGCGATCTGCGATTCACGCACGATCAATTGCGCGCCGCTCTTGATCTCCCGGTCTTCGTCGGGAAACCGCCAACTGATTGTGTCTCGGGAATCGTCATTGAACTCGATGATTTCAAGAAGCTGCCCGCGGATGAAATTCATGATGCCCATGCCATGTCTCCTGGTATGACAACCCGGGCCAGATATTACTCCAGAGTGCCCGCGAACACACCTATAGTCGGGCCAACATGGTGGAATGCAGTAACAATGACAATCCAGTTGTGGGGTCGCTTCCGGCCGCGCACCGGGGTATCCTTGGTCGTCATGCAGATTCGGCCGATGACCGAACATGATCTGGACGACGTGACGGAGATCGACGCCACGATTCATTCGCCGAGCTATCTGCACGTTGATCAGACCGGAGACGATCTGGGTAGAAGCTGGCGGTTGGAACGCCGACCGCGGCGAGAAAAGCTGGTTCAGCCCAATCCGCTTGACGATGATGCGCGGTTTTATCTCAAGCAAATCCTCACTGGAGCCGAAGAAGGCGGGGCTTTGGTCGCCGATTACAACGGGGAAATTCTGGCGTTTTTGATGCAGCGGCTGGAGCCGGAAACGCGAACCATGCGTGTGATTGATCTGCGCGTGGATTTTGATCGGCGCAGGGAGGGGATCGGGTCCGCGCTGGTTTTCCAGGCGATCCGTGAAGCCCGCGAGCAGAGCCTGCGGGCGGTGCTGGTAGAAACGCTGACCGACAACGCGCCGGCGAACGAATTTTTGCAACGCTGCGGATTCGAACTGACAGGGATCGACCTGCGGCGATGGTCGAATCACGACTTGGTGAAGGAAGCTGTCGCGCTGTTCTGGTATGCCCCTCTGGATTAAAACGCGGAATGCACCATGAGTGAATCCCAGGACGACAATCTTCCGGAGGACAAGCTGGCCGATACCGGACCTACCGGAGAGCAGGCCTCGGACGCGTCCGTCGCCGACAGTATTGAGGAAATCCCCTCTGCCGATGGCGCGATGGTGCTGCAGGGCCTGAGTACGGAAAAAGCCGCGCAGGTAGCCGAATATCTGGACCCCATCACCGCAGGCAAGATTCTGGCGCGGATGACCTCGGACCGCGCTGCAGAGATCATCTCGGAAATGTCGGCGCCCGAGGCGTCGATGGTCTTGGAGGCGATGGACCCGGACGATCGGGTGGACGTAATCGAACACGTTTCGCCGGAAGCGCGCGAGGAACTGCTAGGGGAGATGCACCCCGACGAGGCCGCGGAGGTGCGGAACCTGGAGCAGTATCCGACCGACTCCGCCGGTGGGATCATGACCACCGACGTAACGGCTCTGCCTGAAGATCTGACCATCGAACAGGCCGTCGCCGAACTGCGCAAGCTCAATCAGGAACTGGAGCAGGTTTTCTATGTTTACGTGGTCGATCGACGAAAGCACCTGATCGGCGTGCTGTCGATGCGCGACCTGATTTTGTCCGAGCCAAATCGCACGCTGGCGCAGATCATGCGGCCCAACGTGTCGGCAGTGCCGGCCATGATGGACCAGGAGGAAGTGGCGCGCCTGATGCGCAAGTATAAATATCTGGCCATGCCGGTCGTCGATGCCAAGCACCGACTGCTGGGGATTATCACCGTCGATGACGTGGTGGAAGTCATCAGCGAAGAAGCCCAGGAAGACGTGCAGAAGATGTTCGGCGTGGACCCGGAGGAACGCCTGACCAGCCCATGGACCTTCAGCTTCCGCAAGCGGTTGTGGTGGCTGATCATCAACCTGGGCACGGCATTCCTGGCCGGCGCGGTAGTGGGCGCGTTTGAAAAAACGCTGGAATCGCTGACCTTGCTGGCGATTTACATGCCGATTGTCGCGGGAATGGGTGGCAACGCCAGCGCGCAGGCCATGTCAGTTTCGATTCGCGGAATCGCGATCGGCACGGTTGACCGCATATTGCTCCGAAGCATTCTGTTGCGCGAATTGATCGTGGGGCTGCTGACAGGGATTTCGATCGGGATCCTGACCGCAGCGGTCTGCCTGCTCTGGCATCACAACCCCGTACTGGGCATCGTGGTGGGATTGGCATTGGTGATCAATCACACGTTTGCGACGACCAGCGGAGCCGGCGTGCCCTTTTTGATGAAATACATGGGCTTTGATCCGGCGCAGAGCGCCACAATCATCGCCACCACCATTACCGACATCTGCGGGTTCTTTTCACTTTTTGCATTGGCCCGCATCTTCATGCAGTTGCATTGGCTGTAGAGTTGACGACGGCGGTGGTTTTCAGGGATTTGATTTCGACGCATCCGGCGCGTGCGCTTCAAGCCAAGCTTGCTTCCACACGCGTTGGACGCGGGCTACGGCCCAGGCGAGTTGCTGAGCTTTCATTCCCATGACGCTCGCGGTCGCGCCGCCATAGGGGCCTTTGAACCGGAAGAAGACCTCAGTGTCGAGCGGTTGAAAATCTCTGGAGGGAACTTCCGGTGTGCCACGACTCTGTGTTGCCTTCATCGCGGCGAGGCCGATCAACGGGAGCGCGTCGTAACTTTTCAGGCTGATTTGCAGGGTTGCCTGAAATAGGTCGTTGGTCTGGATCGGGTCTTTGAAAACCAAGAGTTGATTTTCAAATAGCGGCCAGAATTCTTGCCGCAAAGCCATGAAGTCATTGTTCTCATCGTCGATCATTTTGTACTCAACTTCGGCATGGACATTGGGGCGTTTTTTTAGCGGACCGGCGAAGTATTCGGAACTTTTGTAGTCGACCGTCGCGTGTTGCGGCTGGGTATTGTCTTCCAGATAGTGGGCGAGGTATCCGGCCCAGCGGACGGCATTGTCGTTGTCCGGTGTTTCTGACAGGTGGTTTTCCTTAATTGCCTTCACCAGATTCTGGTAGCTCTCCTCCACGCGAAACGGCAGAAAGCCCGCCTGCAAAAACCTCGGGTCTTTCAGATCGTGCGGGATATTTTCGATCTGCGGCTTGCTTGAAAGGTCAGGCTTATAAACGCGCTTGGCGTCACCACTGATGAAGTATTCGAGGTCGATGTAATGCAGGAGGCGTTCGGGCTCGCCGTACGGCTCAATCTTGGTATCTCGGTCGGCATTGGCGCGGATGTCCGGCTCGACCGCGAAGGCCAGCACTCCCGACAGTCCTCTGGGCATGGCGCCCAGACGGGCAGTCATAAAGAACGCCTTCTCACCGGACAAATCCATGGTTTGGCCGAGAATCTGCGTCAGCCATTTTTTCATCTCCGGTGGCGTAGTCGGATCGTTCAGCAGGTGTGTGCCGGCAATGCGAGTGAGCTGAACGTGTTCCTTGGCGCTCCAGGCGAACGAAATCGTCGCAGATAAAAGCAGAAGCACTAGCGCGTTGAATAAGCGATACATTGAAAACACTCCGTTAATAACGACGGCCCCGTCAACGGAGTTGTACGCGCCTGCAGCGAATGTTCAAAGCCCTGTCAGGGGATCCCCGAACACAATGCTTGCAATCGCCGGTTCGGAGTCAGAGAGTTTGATCTTGACCAGCACCAGAAGGACGCGGCCATCGGCGGCGGAATCGAGGACTGGTGACTGATAAAATACCAGGACGCCAACGGACTCGCCCGGCTGGGGTTTGAGGGTTTGACGTATCAGGCGGGCCGCAGTGGCATTCGCTTCGGTGGGATCGGCGGGCGTCATGCGACGCTTGGTCGCTACCGGGACGTCGTTCGTGGCAATATCTTGACTAATGTCGGTTGCCAACTGCTGCGGTACGTCGGCGAAAACGCGAGACGAGAGCAGCGCCGACGCGCCGAACATTTCGGCCATTTGGCGCGCGTCTGAGTCTGCGGTCGACCCGAAGGTGCGAACCTGCGCAAGGCCGACAAGTTGCATCACTCCTTCGGTGTCGGCGGATTTTAATGCGCCGATGAACTGCTCAATCACTGGCCCGAGCGTCGCCGGAGCCGGCTGTGTGGCTGCGGCAGCCTGCGCCGACGGCGTGCAGCAGGTCAAAGTCAACATGACTAGCAGTGAAAGCAATCTCCGCATGGCATCTCCATCCGATCTATCGGCTCGGAGTGCGGTACAAATAGCGCGGAATCGTTATGGGACTTGGGCAGAGGTAGAGATGTGCAAACTGCAAAAGGCTTTCTTGCCAGCTTATTTCATGGCCTCGACCCCGCCCATGATTTCCGAAAGCTCTGTTGTGATCTGGCTCTGCCGAGCGCGGTTGTACTCCATCGACAATGCTTTCTGCATCTTGTCGGCGTTGTCGGTGGCGCTCTTCATCGCGACCATGCGAGCGACGTGCTCGCTCGTGGTGGCGTCCAAGAATGACTGAAAGCTGTCAGCTTTGACGGTGAGCGGAAGAAGCTCGTCGAGCAATTCCCTGGGCGACGGGGAAAAATCGTACAGCGTCTCCGAATGCAACGCGGCTTGGCCGACTGCGGTCGATTCCTTGGTCAGCTCGCCTAATGGCAAAAGCGTTAGGACATCTGGCTTTTGCACGCCAGCGCTGACGAAGTTCATATGGACGATAAAAACCGCGTCCACTTTCGCCTGCACGAACTGGTCCATCAACATCTGCGTGATCCGTTCCACGTCGGCGTAGGTTGGAACGTCGCTGGCGTCTAATCGCTGCGTGATTGGGCGCTTGAGAAAGTTGAAATAGCTGACGCCCTTCTTCCCCGCGACGTACAGATCGACGGCCTTGCCGGCAGATTCCTGCTGCTTAATGAAATGAATTGCCAAGCGAAGCACGCTGCCGTTGTATGCACCGGCTAATCCACGATTGCTGGTGAGTACCACAACTGCGATCTTGTTCGTTCGGTCGGCATCTGAAGGCTTTCGGAGCAGCGGGTGCTGCACGTCGCCGACGTTGCCGGCCAATTCATGGACTAACTCGCGGACTTTCAGGGTATAGGGCTTTGTGCCGACGGCACGCTTCAGCGACTTTTGAAATTTCGCCGTGGCGATCATCTGCATCGTCTTGGTGATCTTCTTGATATTTCGAACCGCCTTGCGGCGCTTCACAATCGCTCGTGCTTTTGCCATTGGTCTGATCCGTTTGATCTTCTCGAATTAAGCTGGTCTGGAAGAGCGGCGATGCCGTAAACAAGGAAAAGCTCATGACCGGCGGAGTTTACCGGCCGCCCGGGCCTGCTCTATCCGGCTCGCAGTTTCTTGATTCGGGTTTGAACGTCACGATAACCCGCGTCCCACTGAAACACCTGGCTGTAAGATTTAAGAGCTGCAGGCAGGTCGCCCTTGGTTTCCAGTGCCCGGCCAAGCCAGTAAGTCATTTCCTTAGACTTATTGTCGCCTTTTACTGCATACTCATTGAAAGCCACCTGCAGTGTTTCCACGGCTTCATCATTAAAGCCGGCTTCGAGGAACGATCGGCCAAGGAACGTCTGTGCGTCATAGCGAAAC
>JBBQSU010000122.1:0-10280 GCA_038234815.1 Tepidisphaerales bacterium
GATCGCCGCCTGCATTTTATTGGCCACCGCCATCAACATCGCATAAAGCGCGACGACGGTTTTTCCACTGCCCACGTCGCCTTGCAGCAGGCGATTCATAGGACGAACACTCTTGAGGTCAGTAGCGATCTGGTAGGTCGCGCGGCGCTGAGCACCGGTCATGGGGAAGGGAAATCGTCGGCAGATGCGCTCGTCGAGCAATTTGTCGATTCGGAGCAACGGGGCGGTGATGCGGCCGGCGCGAATGCGCTTGCTGAGACCCAGACCCAACTGCAAAAGCATCAATTCGTCATATACCAGCCTACGTCGAGCGGCGACCGCCTGCGCTTGATTGCCTGGCTGATGAATGCGTTGATACGCGTCCCTGCGGCCCGTCAAACATCGCTGCTTGAGCCAATCGGGCGTGAACCATTCCTCAACGGTGGGCAGGAGTGCCGGGAGTTGGGAACTAATCACCCCGGCGATGGTTTCGCTGGGCAGTTTCATCGTCGCAGGGTAAACGGGCCGATAGACCGCTTGCTCAATCGGCGCCGTGTGTTCGTCGACCCGTTCCCATTTGGGGTTAGTCATCTGCGGGATGTTGTGGAAGTATGTCACCTTTCCCTGAACGCGCAGATGCTGGCCGGGATGGACTTTTGAGCGCAGCCATGCGCCGTTAAAAAACACCAGCGAGAGTTTTTCGGTGCCGTCATCGAGGGTGCATTCGAAGCGCGGGCGGCGACCGGTCAGATAGTCGGCGGCGACAACCTCTCCGCGGGCGATCTGTATTTCGTTGTTCGTCAACGCCGCGATGGGTCGCTCGGACGTCTCGTGCTGATACCGCCGGGGGAAGTAGCTCAGCAGGTCCTTGAGCGCGTATACGCCGAGGGAATGAAATTCCCTGGCGCGGACCTTACCCACGCCTTCGATGGAATCGATTGGCCGGGCAAGAAGTTCGTCGATCGGGCGTGGCTTCACGCGGCTCAAGATACCGTCAAGTGCGCGTGGCTTCGACTATCTCAGGCGCGCTATTTTGCAGTAACGACCGTGGCCGGGGCCGCGGTCATCTTGCCCTTGTCGGCGGCGTCGGCATTGGCGCGGGCCTCGGACCGATTTTTCAGCATCTCGTCGATAGTCTTGGTATGCCGGCGCGCCGCGCCCTGGGTTTGGATCAACTTAACGCGTGTACCATTCTTGTCATGGTCGGCGAGGCGTTTGGCCGCGGCATCGAGGGCGTCCGCCGAGTAGTTCGGCAGCCATTGTCGCTGAGCCACCAGCATTTCGTCGCTCATCTGCCAGACTTCTTCAGGGTCGCAGACCGCGCCGACGAGTGGATCGTGCAGCATGGCTAATTTCAGCAAATCGACATTGCCGTGAACGGCCGCTTCCATGCCCATTTCCTGCACGCGCGCCGTGACGTTGCACGTCGCGGCGCAGCCGAGCGGAAGATCGCCTACCACGGGCATGTTGATGCCGTTGTGATCGACATAGCCCGGAATCTCGATCACGCAGCCGTTGGGAAGATTGGTGATGTGGTTGTGGTTGACGACGTTGAAATGCCCGCGATAGGCGCGTCCCGTCTCGAGCGCTTCGATGATGTAGCTGCCGTGTTCCTCGGATCGATCCGACGCGGAAATCGTCGGCGGGGTTTCTTTCAGCCAGTTGGGGAAGTCAGTTTCAAACCAGTTCCGGCCTTCAGTGCAGACACGCAAATACCCGCCCGTTTCGCCGTTGATCCAGCTAGAAAGGTCAATCCATTTGTTGATTTCACCGGTGCGTTTGCGATACCAGGGCAGATATTCGCTGAGATGACCGTTGGATTCAGTGCTGTAATACCCAAAGCGATTGAGGACATCGAGGCGAACCTTTTCATTCTTACGAAATTCAGGGATGGCATTCATCAATACAGGCAGGCGATTGGTAAGGTCCTCTCCCCGAAATTGCACTTTGACGAACCACGTTTGGTGATTCAGCCCCGCAGCCACTACGTCCACTTCCTTGCGGTGCAGGCCGAGGAGGAAGTCGAAATCTTTTTTCCAGTCATGCGATGGTTTCTGTCCGGGCGTGACGTAATCTTTCGGAAGCCGCCCGGTGGATTTTGCCCACACTTCGATGGCCCGGGTGATTTGCCAGTGCGCGCCCTGCACGCCGTGGCACAGACCGATCGTCGGCACCTTGCCGTACTTGTTGCAGGCCCAGGTATTCATGGCCATGGGGTTACTGTAATTGAGCAGCAACGCGCCGGGCCGGGCAACTTCCCGGATGTCTTTGCAAAAGGAGAGCATCGCGGCGATGGTCCGCTGGGCGTACATGATCCCGCCGGCGCAGATGGTGTCCCCTACACACTGATCGACGCCATATTGCAGCGGGATGTCGATGTCGGTTTGAAATGCCTCCAGCCCGCCCTGGCGAATCATGCACAGCACGTAGTCGGCATCGACCAGCGCTTTCCTCCGATCGGTCGTCGATTCGATCCCAGCCGGCAGATTGTTGTGTTTCACGTCGCGGGCGCAAAGCTGCGTCACCATGTCGAGATTCTGCTGGCTGATATCGGTGAGCGAGAAAACGGTGTCGGCCAGTTCCGGCACGGCCAGCAGGTCACGCATCAGCCTCCGTGTAAATCCAATCGACCCGGCCCCGATCATGGCAATTTTCACGGACATTCAATTCTCCTATTACGAACCCAACGAGCAAACGCACCCGCGTCGGCTGTTGTTCCCCAATTGTCTTGAATGACACCCACGATGCACAATGGTCATGGCTTGCGTTTAATGGTCTATGTGTGAATAATCTCGGGCATGGACGATCCTGCTATGCAAGCGCTCGTCGGTTCGCTATGGGACACTTTTAACCATCGCTCACAGGCGTGGATGCGCCTGGGCGGGCACGGCCTGGCAGTGGGGCTTGAGACACGAACCGTGCCCGGCGAGTATTCCTGGGACGGCACGAAACGCGGCGGCGACGCCAGTTTCCCTTATGTTATTTTTCAATACACGCTCGATGGCTACGGCTGTTATGCCGATTCGACCGTGCATAATGTCGTCCCCGGAATGGCGTTCACCGCCGTCGTGCCATCGGATCATCGTTACTACCTGCCCAAGGAATCCAAGAGCTGGACCTTCCTTTGGATACTGGTCTGGCATCAGTTCGTGGTGGCAAGGATTCGGGACCGGAAAAGGAAACTGGGCGCGGTGCTGTCGGCCGGCGCCGAAAGCCCGCTGGCTATCGCGTCGGTGCGCTTATTTGAGGGCGTTTGTCGTAGCTCCTTCCCCGATGAATTTTCATTTGAGTCCGCCTTGCTCGACTGGATGATCGAATACGATCGACAGGCCCACGGAGTATTGTATCCTACCTCGCCGAGGCAATCGCTGCTGGACAGCACCCGGCGGTTTGTTCTGAAACGGATCGATCACTCGATCGCGGTCGAACAGATCGCCACCGAGCACAACATGAGCCGCAGCCATTTTGGGCACCACTTCAAAGCTGTTACGGGTGTTTCCCCTGCCGACTTTGTCACGCAGATTCGGCTGGACGAAGCCGGCCGCAGACTGGCTGAATCCGACGATAAGCTGGACCGAATCGCGCGCGAAACCGGCTTTGCTGACGCCAACCACTTCTGCAAGGTTTTTCGTAGGCACTACCACACAAGTCCGGGCCGATTCCGGGAGCAGCTTCGCAGCATATGAGTCTTCCGACGGGGGGCTCATAGCTGAACAGAGGAATTCCTATTGCGCGATGTATGGCCCGCTCTGCGGCATGGCCAGGGCCTGGCCGGCCGGCGCGCCCGGCTGCTCCAGATACAAACTTCCCCATGTTTTCGGCCGCAGTTGTGTCATCACTTCCTTCGGCGCGCTCCAGAAGTATTCGGTGGCGTGCTGAAAATCCCGCGTGTGGATGTTAAACGCCAGCGCCGGCTGATTCTTCGGATCAAAGCCGTGCAGCGCGCCGGCGGGGATAAACAACTCGACAACGTATCGATCGGGCAGCAAACGGACAGCCTTCTTGATCGTCGGGTGGGGGACCAGGCTGTCTTTTAGGACGTCACCCGGGCGATGCCACTGGCCGACGGTGCCCGATTGGCCATCGCTGGTCGGGAAGTCGATGGGCACGAAGAAGAACTGGTGGCTGTAGGCGTCGTAAGTGTTCTGATCGGACGCCACAGGCCGGGTGGATATCCACCATTCGACGCAATCCCTCGTCCACCACCATCCGCTGGCGGGGGCACCCTGAATGTCGTTATCAAAGACTTCCATCCCAATATATAGGCCGTCATAAGTCCACCCCAAATAGATGTTGGGAGGTGGGAGTTTGCTGCGATCCAAGCCCACCGTCTGAGCATGACGGATGCCTTGCAATCTAGACTGCGGCATCCAGTCGCTGAGTTCGCCGTTGAGTTTGATCGGCTTGGTCAAGAATGGCACGCGAAAGGAGGGTTTGGACGCGAAGCTTTCCCGCCAGATGCCCTGCCCTTCATCCGTGGGGCTTTGGGCGTGCAGCGGGTTTAGTTTCGGCGTCGTCTCTCGAATGGCATTGGCCAGCATCTCGTAGGGTCGATCGTCCACATCAACCACCCCGAAGTTGACGTCTTCACCATCGTAAGTCCGCCCGCTCGGTGGCTCGTCCATCCATTGAAACCAGTCGGCCCCGATGACATATGGCACCCGCGCCAACCGCGAAGTGAACAGGCGATAGCCATCGGCCCGGGCCTGCTGATCCGGCACCTGCGCGGCAAAGCCGACCGTGTTTCGGTTCCCGCTTCGGCCGTCGAGGGCATGAAACGAGTATTCGCTGATGATTATGGGCTGGTCACCGGATTCTTCGTTCAGCATCCTGAACAGTTCCAGGTCCAGCGAAGCATCGCTCACATAGTAGTTTAGCGATTGGGCATCGGTGTATCCCTTGCTGGCCCGAACTACCGGTGTGGGGGCGTAGCCCTTGAATCGTACGCCCAGAATCAGGTGATTGGGATCGAGTTCCCGAATGATCTGCGTCGTCGACCGAAAATAATCCATTGCCAGTTGATAGAGCCAGGCGTCATAGAGCTTGGTATATGTCGCGGCGGGAAGCTCGGGCAGTTGCTCCCACTTATCCAGTTCAACATAGCTCGAGACATTGGTTTTCCAATCGCGGTTGAGGACTTCGACCGCGGGCCAGGTCTTCTTGATGACATCGATTACTTTCAGGCGGTTCGGGTCTTGCTCGGTGAGTCCGTCGAAATAGGGCCTGGGACCGGAGAAGGCGTCGCCCCATTCGATTTCGTTGTCGATGTAATAGCCCACCAAATTCGGATTACTACGGAGCGGAAGAATCTGCGTCTCTGCGGCCTTACGGACATTGGCCAGCCAGTCGGGACTATAGAGCCGCTTGGAACTTGGGGGTTGCCACGTCCATAGGTTCAGGTCGCGGGTGATCGGCACATCGCACTGGTGAAACACGGGATGACACCAGGCCCCTAGGCCCTTGAATCCCACCGCCCGGACGCGCTCCAGCGTCGATGCGGCCCATTTATTCAGATCGCCGTCAGTTGCCGGGGACAAACCTGTTGGCAGATTGCGCCAATCAGACGAAATGAACTGCGGGCCTTCGGAATCCCGACCCAGTTGGAACGGGTGAACCGTGGTGACAGTGTTGAGGAACTCTGTGTTTCCGGCGGGACTGAGGAACCACCAAATGCCCGCGCGATCCTTGAGGAGTCGCCAGTAGCCGGGATTTCCGCGCAGTACCGTGTAGTCCGGGAGGCTTGGGCGGGTCGCCGGCTGGGTAGCGGCTTGGTCGGTTGTATTGGAAGCAGCGCGGGTTGAGGGCAATTCGGCTATTTCGCCGGCCTGATTCATCGGCGCAGTAGTAGGGGCAGCTTCGGTCAGCAAGGATCGCGCCTGAAAAGCCAGTGCCCCCAAAATGATGAGACTGGTAATTAAACCACGCATGGCGTGCGGAATCCTTCCAACAAGGCCACTACAGTCATTTTATGGGCTTCCAGCCCTACAAACACCCAAGCGCCACACAATCTCTATCGGCGTTGGAACATAAAACGATTAGTCGATTTACTGGTCGGAATAAATGCTATAAGTGCTGAATTAAAATAACTTTGCGACAAAAATAAGGGCCGTCAGGACAGTTATTTTTTCTTGATGGAGCTTTATCGGATTTCGATAACGATCATCGTCAAGTCATCTTTCGGCATAAGACTCCCGTTTTCCCGGTCGAGTCGGGCTGACAGGTCCGTCACCATGTCCGCAGGGGTCATCCCGCGGCGAAGGTCCAGTTCTTCTCGCCAGCGTTGAGGATTGATGTCTTCGGGGGAATCCGAGAACGCCACTTCGAGGCCGTCGGAATAGACGATTAATCGGTCGCCGGGGCTGAGTTGGACCGTCGCGGGGCTATAGGTCTCACCGGGGAAGACGCCAAGGAGTCCGCCGTCGGCGACCAGTTCTCGCGTTGTTCCATCCGAACCGAGCAAGATCGGGTGGGGGTGCCCGCCTCTGGCGAAGCTGAGGGTGTGCGTTCTCACGTTAATTAACCCGTAAATCGCGGTCGCGAAGGTGCTCGCCGACAGGTTCTGCTGAATGAGCAGATCGTTCAGGCGGGTCATCGCTTCCACGGGTGTCAGCAGACGATAGCCGGTGGGGTCGATGTGTTTTGTCACCAGCGCGTTCTTAATGAACATGGTGAGCAGAGCCGCCGGCACCCCATGGCCCACCGCATCGGCCATGTAAAACCCGACGTGCGATTCATCTAGTCGCATGACGTCGTACAAATCCCCACTGACATACCCGGCAGGCCGAAATAGGGTGTGAAAATGCACCGCTCCGATCTGCGGGAGCGTCTTGGGAAGAAAATCCTGCTGCAACCGGGCGGCGAGGCGCAATTCCTCGTCCAGCCGGTGCATGTAAAAATTAAGCGTCTCATCGCGCCGCCGCAGGACGTTGATTTCATCCTTCAACTCGTCAATTTCCGCTTGCAGCACGTCGAGATGTTGGTCGATCCCAATAGGCAACAGCAAGGGAGGCTTTGCGGCGCGATCGACTTGGCCCTGAACTTCCATGATAAGGTCCGTAACAAATGTGAAATTCGCGTTTGGCGCAATGCCGGTAAGCGCATCGCGCCTCCGGCTTATTTATGAAGTCGGCTGATGGAGCAGGTTACTTTATTCAATCTGGGCCGAAGAAATGGACCGGCGACCCTGGGCCAGGGCTTATTCCGTTGGAGAGGGGAGATTTTGCGGCAGGCCAATCACATCACCGGACTTGAGGCCCAGCCGGCTGGCCTCGCCGGCGCGAATCTCAATCGCGAATTTCGCTGGACCTTCGCTTGGCGTCGTCGTTTTAACGTAGGGTTGCATGGTGTGGACAGAAACGATTTTCGTGCCGGCATCCAAAAACACAATATCGAGTGGAAAACGGGTATGGTACATCCAGAATGCTCGCGGGGCTTCATCGGCAAAGATAAAGATCATTCCCCCGTGGGCCGCGAGCGTGTCGCGCTCCATCAGGCCCTTTTGTCTTGACGCATCAGTCGCCGAGACTTCCAACTCAAACCTTTCCCCGCCCAATGTGACTGCCACCACAGGCAGGCCTGAGCGCGCTTGCGAGTTGCACCCCGCGATAAGCCAGCCGAGGAGCAGAACCGTCAGGAGTTTACTTGGTGCGTGGGTCATGGGGTTTGATCCGGGCCGTCAAGCGCAGGTCGATCAGGCCCAGTCCGACAATTGCAATCAGCAGTACCAATATCCCCGCGAGCAACCCCAGCAACAAGACCGCCGACGGGCGTGGTTGCTGAAATTGATTGAAGAAAACATACAGCGTTGCGCCGAGCAGGATCATTAACAGCCCGCCCATCCGTCGTAGTTGATTTCGCCTGCGGTTGCTCGCGGGCAGTTCAACGCCTTCAAGCCGCCTGGCCGCGCGCGAGTAAAAAAGATAGTACCACCCGGCCGCAGCCACCATAAACGCGAAGATTGCAGGGAAATATTCCATCGAAGGGACCGCTTATTGCTGCTTCGGGAAAATACCGGCTTCGCTTAGCAGTCTGCGGGTCGTGGTCATGGGCAGGCCAACGATATTCGTGTGACACCCCGACATGCGCGTGACGAACGGATCGTCGTCCTGGATCCCATACCCGCCAGCCTTGCCTTCCCATTGCCCACCAGCAACATAGTTGTCGATCTGCGACTGGGTCAGGCGCTTCATGCGCACGCACGAAAGCACGCGATCGGATTGGCGGTGATTTTGGCCTAAGCAGACTACCGCGACGCCGGAAATCACTACGTGCGCGGTGCCTGAAAGCAGGAGCAGCATTTCCTCTGCCTGGGCCGGGTTGGCCGGTTTACCCAACACCTGATCGCCGAACGCGACGACCGTGTCGGCAGCCAGAACGACATCTTCGGAAAACCTCTGGGCTACGGCGTCAGCCTTCAGCCGGGCAAGGTGTAAAGCCAGATCGGCAGGCAGCGTAGCGGGCGGGTAATCCTCCTCGTCCACGTTCGCAGGATGAACGAGAAAATCGTATCCCGCTGCATGAAGCAGTTCCCGCCGACGGGGCGACGCACTGGCCAGTATCAGTCGCCGGCTCGAAGTCACTTTTTTCCGGGGATCACGGCCAGATCGTCGACCGCAGGTCCGCGCAGAGCTCCCGGCAGCATCGTGTATTTCACCACGAGTATTTTTCCCTCGATATGCTTGACCGACGCACCGGCGATCGGAGTTTCCTGTCCATCGACGATAGCGACTAGGCTTACGATGTCGCGCTCGTGGAGGCCGTCAAGGTTCATGTCCTCGATCGCAGCCAGCGATTCACCGACGCGCACGGCAGTCACCCGGCCCACCCGGACCCGCGCGTCCACCTTTTGCATGTTCGCCCGAAGCGAAGACAACGATTCAGTGGTCAAAGGAGGAGGTGCGGGGGGGAGCGGTTCCATCTTCGGCTTGGCCGCACATCCACTGATGACCAATCCGATGAACAACACAGCCGCCAAAACGAATGCCCGCATGTGATCTCCTGAAATTTGTCTTTCGACGAGTCCGGCGAAGATGGGGAATATGATTGTCCCGAAACGCGCAGGATGCAAGGGGTGAGGCAACTGAATCATCCCCACTTTTGCGCCCGCTATGTCTTTGGTGCATAAAATAGCCCGAGCCCGGTTGTTACGGGCTCGGGTGTGGCCACCCCGGCACAATCGACTGAAAGGAGTCGGTCATGCGTCGCGACCTTGCGATCGCCTGGGTGGTCTCGGTCTGTTCATTATCGCTGCGAAAATCTCAAGCTAAGACGCTGTCCATTCTTGTCGCCGCGGCGATGCGTGTCCAGCGGGCGTCGATGGCCAATATCGGCCGGTCGATGGGCGGGATGGTCAAGCATCAGATCAAGCGATGCTGGCGGTTTTGTTCCAACCAGCGTGTGGAGACGGCCGACGCCATGCGGCCCATCGTTGCCAGGCTGCTCAAGAAGCGGAAGAAAAAGCTGTTGGTCGCGGTCGACTGGGTTGCTATCAAAGGGTTCCAGACGCTGGTGGCCTCGATCGTTTTGAAAGGCCGCTCGATTCCCATCGCCTGGGCCAGCACGACCAATCACGTTTACGACGGGCACCGCAGCCGCAATGCCTTTGAAGAGTCGCTGCTGCTGGTGCTGCGGGAGATGATCCCCCGGACCATAAAGGTGGTCATTCTCGCCGACCGGGGCTTTGGCCGCACCGCGCTGGCCACGTTCTGCCAGCAACAGGGCTTTGGCTATCTCATCCGCATCCAGCCCAAGGTGACCGTGCGCCTGCGTGGCTTTTACGGCAAATTGCTGGACTATCCGGTGAAAAAGCCAATCGCCAAAGTGCTCAAACGCGTGGCCTATCGCTCCGATGAGGCCGTTACTCAGAACGTGGTCGTACACTGGCGACGGCATTTGCCCGAAAAACGCGATGAATGCTGGTTCCTGATGACCGACCAGCCGGGAACGGCTCAGCAACTGTGCCGACTCTATGGCCGGCGGATGGCCATCGAGCAGCTATTTCGCGACGACAAGAGCAAACGCAACGGCTGGAGTTTGCGTGACACTCAAATCACCCAACCCGACCGCATCGACCGAATGCTGCTGATCCTGGCCATCGCCTATCTGTTGCTGTGTGGCATCGGTTTGATCGCCAAGACCCGGTTCACCCCTTCGGCCTGGTGCTCGACCAACCGCGAGATCGAATGCAGTATCTACACGATCGGAATGATCATGCTGGAGAAAATCAACGCCAGCCCCCAACGACTGCTAGAGGCTATTATGAACTTGTCAGAACTTGTCGCGCCAAACTGGGGATGATTCAG
>JBBQSU010000123.1:0-10071 GCA_038234815.1 Tepidisphaerales bacterium
GGCGATCGCAAGGTCGCGACGCATGACCGACTCCTTTCAGTCGATTGTGCCGGGGTGGCCACACCCGAGCCCGTAACAACCGGGCTCGGGCTATTTTATGCACCAAAGACATAGCGGGCGCAAAAGTGGGGATGATTCAGGGGCGGATTTTGTATGCGCGGTGGCTGGGGGCGCAGCGAGGGATAGCGGTGCCGGATGGTTGCATCCGAACGTGGTGCGCGAATTGGCGCAATCTTGCACAGGTGGCGGGGTTTTGTGGATGACGAAGGTTTCTCTCAATCGCTGTGAGTTGAGGACTGAGCGATAAAACGGGATGACATCTCCCTTGCACGGTCCATTGGGACTAAAATGGATTTGAAGCGTCTCAAACCGGAGCAAACCATGATTCGTCGAATTTTGATCGCAGTGGCCAACACTGAACAGGGCACCTGGGCTGCGGACGTGGGGCTGGGGCTGGCCGAGCAGACCGGGGCCGATGCGGCGATGGTACACGTGGTGGATTTGGCGAGCGCAGTGACCCCGCTCATGGCCGAGGCGGCGTCGGGGTATTCGATGGCGATGAACCCGGGTGCTGTGGTGCCGGGAGCGATGGACGGGGCATTTCCAGCCCCGACGGCGGAGCTTCGCGTCGATGGCGAAAGATTTCTCCAACAGATGATCGGGCGGGCTGCCGGGAAGCTGGCCTGCGTCGATTTTCTACGCGAAGGCAAGCCGGTGGATGTGATCCTGGCGGTGGCGCAAGAGTGGGGCGCGGATTTGATCGTGATGGGGACGCATGGCCGGGGACCGTTGTCGCAGCTGATAATGGGCAGCACATCGGAAACGGTGTTGCGGCAAGCGGGCTGTCCGGTGGTGCTGGTGCATCAAAAGCCGAAGGGATTGACCGATGCCGGTGGGCGAGAGGCATCAAAATAGGCGGGGCCTGGAGCGTGCGGGAATAATTTCACTTCAACGTCGTTGTAACAGGCGAGCGATTCATAAAAGGATGGTTATGCGAATGAAGCTTTCGATGCTGCTGGTGACGATGAGTGCTTGCCTGTTATGGGGTATGGCGGCGATATCCGCCGCTGCGGATCAGGGGCAAACCCGGCAGGCGACGGGCGAAGCGCGGGCACCGGGACAGGTGCTGGAGAAGCTGCGTGCGGCAATGGATGACCTGAATCTGTCGGCCGATCAAAAGCAGAAGGTGGAGCAGATTTTTCGCGATGCCATGACCGATGCCCGGGGGAATCGAGAGAAGAATCAGAGTGGTTCTCCCCAAGACCGGGCCGCGCAGTTTCGCACACGGATGGCTGAAATCCGAGACAAAGTCGAAGCGGTGCTGACACCGGATCAGAAGGTCAAGCTGGAGGAAAAGTTAACCGCCCTGCGGAAGGAACGGAACGACAACGGGCCGACGTCGCAGCCAGCGGGGGCGCGTCCGGGCATGATGCTCGAAAGCTTTCGTCAGGCGGTGAAGGAGCTGGATCTGAATGGCGATCAAAAGACCAAGGTGGAAGCGGTGCTGAAGCAGGCGGGAGAGAAGTTGCAGGCGATGCGGAGTGAATTTCAGGCCGGCAAAAGCGAAGGGATGCGCGACAAGCTGCAGGAAATCATGCAGACTGCGCGAACGGACATCGCCGAGATTCTGACGCCGGATCAAAAGGACAAATTAAGAACCCTGATGCAGGAAAAGATGGAGTCGCGGAACGGCGACACGTTGCAACCGAAAGCGGACGCGCCGGCCACGGGTAATAAGCCCGGCACAGCACCAGCAAAGGAGATCAAGCCGGAAACGCCGCGGGCCAAGCCGGCCGATTCACCGCAAGGATCGGCCAATCGGCCCGCTGAGAAACATGCTTCGGCCGCGGGCCAGCCGGCAGGTGGCCAGGCGGTGCCAGGCGTGACGGCGGCCTTGGGATCTCAGGCCGGGCCATCACCGGGACAACCGGCACCAGATTTCAAGCTTCACAAGCTGGACGGATCAAACGTCCAGCTTTCTGCGTTTAAGGGGAGAGTGCTGGTGGTGACTTTCGGGTCGTTTACAAGTCCGGCGTTTCGAGATCGCGCTTCCGGGATGGAGGCCTTGCGGAAGGAGGCGGGGTCGGCGGTGGATTTTCTCATCGTCTACACGCGTGAAGCCCACCCGCAAGGCGGCTGGGAGATCGACCGGAATAAGGACGAGAAAATCGTGCTGCCTGATCCTGCTGATGAAAAGAGCCGACTGGCGGCGGCGAAAATGGCCAAAGAGAAGCTGGGTCTGAACACGGTGTGGGCGGTGGATTCGATGGATGATGCCGTAGCGAAGGCTTATGGCGGCCTGCCGAACGGCACCGTTGTCCTCGGCCGCGATGGCCGGATCGTGGCGCGGCAAACCTGGACGGATCCATCGGGCCTGCGCCGCTTGATTGACCAGGCGATCGCCGGGCGGGCGACGGAATAGATCAATGCGAATGAATTCTGTTCTATGCGGCGTGTCGCGGGACGATCGATGAGGCAGAGGCGGGCGAGAAGAAAAACATCACGGGCGACGGAGGGATTTCTTAGCCCATGTCGTCGGTTTCGATTTCGGCCGTGTCGGCGGGCGCTTCGGTGCGAGACTTGATCCACTGGAGGTAAAGTCCGTGCGCCGGTGCGGTCGGCCCGCCGGATTTGCGGTCCCGGGATTCGAGCATACGGTCGATATCGTCGGGAGTGAATCGACCCACGCCGACTTGCACCAGCGTGCCAACAATAATCCGCACCATTTGCCATAAAAAGCCGGAGCCTTCGATGCCGAAGACGACGCGCGGCGCGCGGTGGGTGATGCTGCATTCATGCAGGGAACGCACGGTATGCAGCCGGCCGTGGCCGGGCTTGGCAAAGCTGGCGAAATCGTGCGTGCCGAGCAGTTTGTCGGCGGCCAGGCGCATGTTGTCGATATTCATGGGCTGCCAGCGATGCCAGACCAACCCGCCGAGCATCGGCTCGCGGTCCTCGGCGTGCCAGATGACGTATTGATAGCGCTTGGAGAGAGTGCATCTTATCGCGTCGAAATTATCGGGAGCGTGCTCGATCGAGCGGATGAGAATGTCGCCGGGCAGCCGATAATTCACCGCTCTGCGCAGGCCATCGAGCGGAATTTGCGGCTTGCTGGTATCGAAGTGCGCCAGCTGGGCTTTGGCATGAACGCCGGCGTCGGTGCGGCTCGATCCCGAAAGCGTCACCGGGTGCCCGATGACGCCTTCCATGGTCCGCTCGATCGTCTCCTGCACGGTGGGCAGCCCGCGGCCCGGCGGAGGCATCGGACCTTTCCACGTCGACGGCACGCTTTGCGTTTGCCATCCATGAAAGCGCGTGCCGCGATAGGAGATAATCAGTTTGAGTCGCGGCATTTCCGGCTGTCAAAGCAATCGTTCGGCAATCTGGATGGCGTTGGTGGCGGCGCCTTTACGAATTTGGTCGCCACTGACGAACAGGTCAATCCCCCGGCCGTCGTCGCGGCTGATGTCCTGACGAATCCGCCCGACCAGCACGTCGTCCTGATGGCTGGCCTCGAGCGGCATGGGGAAATGGTTTTGCTCGATGTCGTCGATGATCTTCACGCCCTGCGCCTTGGACAGAATCCGGCGAACGTCGGCGGGCGTGATCGGCCGCTCGAACTCCAGGTTGATCGATTCGCAATGCGCCCGTGGGATGGGAACGCGCACGCACGTCGCGGTCACTTTCATCTTCGGCTCCCCGAAAATTTTCCGCGTCTCCAACACCATCTTGTTTTCTTCCTCGTTGTAGCCGTTCTCGGCGATCCTGGTGTTGTGGCTGAAGAGGTTGTTAAAAATCTGGTGAGGGAACTTCTCCTTCACGATTTCCCGGCCGGCGGCGAAGTCCCTTTGCTGCTTTTCCAGTTCGTACAAGCCCCAGGCCCCGGCCCCACTGACGGCCTGATAGGTGCTTACGATAATCCGCCGGATACGATTGGCCTGGTGCAGCGGCCAGACGGGCACGTTCATGATAATCGTGCTGCAATTGGGATTGGCGATGATGCCGACGTGCTTCTTGATGGCCTCGGGATTGACTTCGGGCACGACCAGCGGGATGCCGTCCTTCATGCGGAAGGCCGAGGAGTTATCCACCACGATCGCGCCGGCAGCGACGGCGACCGGGGCAAATTCCTTACTGATACTTCCACCGGCGCTGAAGAGCGCGATCTTCACGTCCTTGAAACTGTCTTTCGTCAGTTCCTCGACAATGTAGTTCTGCCCGCAGAATTCAATCTGCTTGCCGGCGCTGCGGGCGCTTGCCAGCAGCTTCAGATTCTTGATGGGGAATTTCCGCTGGGCCAGGACGTTCAAAAACTCCTGACCCACCGCCCCGGTGACACCGACGACTGCAACATTCACGGGCATGATCATTCGCTCCTCTGCAAGTTCAAACCTGACAAAAACAACCCTGCAATCTACTGCAATTTCATAGTCCGACAGCGACTAACCACATCTCCAATACTAGCGCCGGCGTTTGTGCCTGCGCGTGATCGGAATTTTGCTGCCGATGGTCAGCGGGCGCGTCGGAAGCGGGATCGGTGCTGTGGCCGCGCCGGCCGGGCGATCAAAATCCACCACCGGCGGTGTTCCGGCCGGCTCGGTCGATCCGCTCGGGCCACCGAACGACGGCCGCGCTTCCGTCCAATCGCTAGGCGTCGGCCGCGCGACAAATCCCTCAATCGTCGCCTGCGGGATCATCATGTTGATCAGGCTTTCCACCTTCGTCAGTTCCGATCCCTGCTCGCGGGTCACGAACGTAAATGCCTTGCCCTTGGCGCCCATTCGGGCCGTACGGCCCACACGATGAATATAAGCCTCGGGATCATCGGGGATATCGAAGTTGATGATGTGGGAAATGTCGGCCACGTCGATCCCGCGACTGGCCAGATCGGTCGCCACCAGCACGTCAAACTTGCCCGATCGAAAACTTTTCATCACCCGATCGCGCTTGGCCTGCGCCAAGTTGCCATGAATCTCCCGGCATTCAATGCCATCGGTAGTCAGCCGGGCCGCCACCTTTTCGGCACCGTGCTTGGTGCGACAGAAGACAATGGCCAGTTCAGGATTTTCGCGGATCAGCAGATGTTTCAGCAGGCGGGTCTTGTCCCACGGCTGCACCGAAAAATACCACTGCTCCACCTCGGCCACTGTCGGCCGATCATTGGCTCCGGGCGCGATCAGCTTCTCCACCGGCTCGCGCATATATCGTCGCGCCAGTCGGTCGATCTCGTCGGATATCGTCGCGCTGACGAACATCGTCTGATGGCCCTTGGTCTCTGCGGCGTCGGCAGCCTGCTGCTCGGCCGAAGCCTCCGGGTCGTTCGCCGACTGGCCATGATCCCGGCGCATCCCTTTGACGCGCGACAGGATATTGCGAATGTCATCGCGGAAACCGATGTCCAGCATCCGGTCCACCTCGTCGAGCACGACGAATCGCACATTCTCGAACGAGATAATCCTGCGGTCCAGCAGGTCGATGACCCGGCCCGGCGTACCCACCAGCACCTCGGGATGATGGCGGATGAATTTCATCTGCGCGCTGATTTTCTGCCCGCCATACACCGCCAGCGAACGGATCGGCGTATACCGCGCGAACCGCTTGATTTCTTCATCCACCTGCACGGCCAGTTCGCGCGTCGGGACGAGGATCAGCGCCTGCGTGGCCAAACCCTTGTGGGCCTGCTGCAGGATCGGAATGCCAAATGCCGCGGTCTTGCCCGTGCCGGTTCTGGCCTGACCCAGAATATCCACCCCAGCCAGGGCGCGCGGAATCAGGAGGGCCTGAATTTCCGAAGGCGTGACGAACTTAAGTTCGGCAAGCGCTTTGAGAATCGAAGGTCGGATGCCCAGCGCCGCGAAGGCGTCGGGGGTCGGGGGGTGTTCAGCTTTATCACTCATGCGGACTTTTTCGCCACGTTAGGGGGTGAAGGATTGTACGGTCGCGCCCCATTCACTGCAAAGACCGATCCGATCAAACCGATTCCGGCAGCCAGCAGCAGGTGGACGACGATCGCCCATTTCGCGCCGGGCAGTGCATATTCCACGTCCTGCCCCAGGCTGGTCAGGCGATAGGCGATCGACTGCTGACTCCAGATGCCCAGCGGTTGGAGCAGGCCGTTGATCGCCAGCAACGGGTGCGCGCTCGTCAGCCACCCCACTGCCCGTTCGCCCCGCCCGTTCGATAGCGCCGGCGACAGCCACACCGGCCAGGTCAGCCAGGCCAATGTCAAAGTTGTCGCCAGAAACACACTCCGCGTCGCCCGGGCGATCAAGCCTGTCGCCACCACCAGCGAGATCAGCAGCAGCACGCACGCCGGCCAAGCCTGCAGTGAGATTCCCGTCTCCTGCAACCCGACCAGCCAGGCCAGAGCGACCGGCAAAGTCAGCAGCGCGCTGATGACCACCGCCTGCACCGGCTTTACTCCCACGCAAAGGGGCGCAACGGCCAGCGGAAGCAGCAGCATCGGCCCGAAGAACAGCCCCAGCGACGCGCCCGTGCTCAGCCAACAGGCGGTGACGACGATAATCCCCAGCCCCAACGCGATCGCGCCTTGGCCCATGCCGCTCAGCGGCTGCGCGTCCGACGAAATTGCACCCGTATTCGGGGACATTATTTGTTTCCTGCAAACCCGTTTCTCAAGGCAGCGGTTCCGGCCGCGGGGTCGTCATGTTTTGATAGTCCTTCTCCAGTTCGTCGATCGTGCGCTGGATACGGTCGGCCTCGTCTATCAATCGCTGTTGCTCGCGGCGCATGGCGTTGATGACCTCGTAATGGGCCTGGGCCGCTTGACGCAATTCCTTGGCGTGCGGGCTGACCGCCTTGGTCCAACGCTCGCGCAGCCGATCCATTCGTGGTTGATCCGTCGTCACGTCCGAAAGCGGCACCGGCTGCGTGCCAAGGGTGCCCATTGCTGGCGCGGAAGCCATATCCGCACCGGCCCGATCGGCACCCGCGGCAGCGCCTGCGCCGGCATGATCGATCTTCCCCGCAGGCTCGATCACCATCGTCACTTTCGTCCCCTGCGCAGGGGCCAGATCGGCGTTCCGTTCCCATTCCAGCGTTTCATTAGAGTTGCTGGCCAGATCGGGAATGTCGATCAGCGTCAGATCAAAATTCACCACGCTGACCGTATAGCCCGTAACGTCGGCAGCGTAGGTGCCGTTCTCCATCAGCCGCGAGCCGGCAAAAATCCAGGTCATCGGCGTCATCTCCTTCTTCGTGCGGATGTCGCGCAACAGCCGATACGCAGGATAACTCACCGTTTTCCCGGCCTTTTCCCACTCAATATGAATCTGCAAAGGCGGGCCTTGAGGCGGGAACCATTTTTTCGCCGCTTCGGAATACTTCACCGGCTCGCCGGGCTTCAGCCCAATCATCAGCAACGCCAGATGGATGTCACTCGGCTTGGCCGCAGCGCGCAATACCGATTCGTGCTCGTTCGTGCCGTTCAACACGCAGAAAAATTCGAGCGGGGCTTCCACGCCCAGCATCTCGGCATCCACCCGAACCTGACGCGACTTCACGTCCACCACGATTCCCGGCAGCCGGGCGACGGGTTGACTCGCCGGCACTTCCTGCGCCCGCGCGCAGGCGGCATGACTGATTAAACCGAACAAGACCACGGCCAAAAGTCTAAAACGCATAATGCCTCCAATACGTTGCTCGTCTGGCACGAACCAATCGGGTGCAAAACCATTTCCCCGATCACGTGACGGCAACGGCGGCAAGTCTACTTGAGCCGGTCCGTGATGTCGCCTCGTGCAGGCCCAGCCGTGCCGGGACCGCAGGGACAACACGTGGTGGGTCGTGGTGAATTCAGTCGCACGCGCCCCGGGCCAGAGGCGCAAGCTACGGAAGCAGAACCGGATGGAGGTGCCCCATGGAAGGTGCTTACAGCCCCGGACGCTACCTCGCCGACCGGCACGGTCGCGCAGGGTTGGTGTAATCCCCCGCCGTCGTTCCAGGGGCACCGGCATACGATTCCCCGCCCGCTGGCACGTTTCCGCCAAGCGCCGGGTGCTGGGCCAATCACCCCTCCGCGACACGAGATAGCAGTTTCGACCCGTAATTTTCCTTAAGTATTTGTAATTACAATGGTTATAGAATTTAATGTAGACAAAAAGCGGGTCCAAATGAGGTCCAAAGGGGGTCCCAACGGGGTCCTTTCGGGTCCCAAGGCTGTCGCGGCTTCTAAATCGGCCCGTTCCAAAGTCCAGCGAAAACGCCGCAGCCCAAATGCGGGCGGGTAATCGAACGGTCGATAGGGTCAAACGATTGCAGGCCATAAACTATGCTCTCAACCTAAGGCGAAGTGGTGCGCAAATGGGCGCCAATTTGTGTACTTTTCGTGGAGGTCAAAATTCTAAATCATTGTAAATACACGACTTAAAAATTTTTAAAATTCCAAAATTGCCCAAAAAGGTGGTGCGCAAACGGGCGCCAATTCGCGCACCACTTGGCAGTCTGGGTAAAATGGAAAGAACATAGGCCGCAGAATGGCTCGCCGTGTCCCGAAAATCCGTGGCAGCCCTCCGTCGTCTCGCTATGCCGTCGGGGTAAGACCGTCGGCAAGGACGAACCCAAAGCCGCACGACGACCGGCCAAGGCTCGGCCGAGGCGGGAGGAACTCGACCGCTGGCAGGTCGGCCCTCGACGCTCAGTGCGCCGTCTTGGCCAGATACTCGGCCAGTTTGTCGGCCGGCATCGGCTTGGCAAAGTAGTACCCCTGGGCCATCTGGCATTCCAGCGATTGGAGCATGGTCATCTGATCCTCAGTTTCCACGCCTTCAGCCACCACCGCAATATTCAGGTTCCGCGCCAACATGGTGATGGCGTTCACCAGCGCAGCGAAATCGCGGCCGCGGCTCAGGTTGGCGATAAAGGAGCGGTCGATCTTGAGCACGTCCAGCGGGAACTGGTGCAGACTCGCCAGCGAAGAATACCCCGTGCCGAAGTCGTCCATGTCGATCTTGAAGCCCTGCTGCTTGATCTGGCCGAGCACTTGGTGGGCCAATTTGGGGTCGGTCATGATGGCGCTCTCGGTGACTTCCAGATGCACGGCGGCCGGGTCAACCCCCGCCTCCTGGGCGATTGCCAGCAGGCTTTGGGGCAGGTCCGCCAGCACCAGTTGCTTGCGCGACAGGTTGATGCTGAGCGAAGGCACCGC
Source organism: Tepidisphaerales bacterium (assembly GCA_038234815.1). Lineage (GTDB taxonomy): Bacteria > Planctomycetota > Phycisphaerae > Tepidisphaerales > Tepidisphaeraceae > JBBQSU01. The sequence continues at coordinate 9,167 of JBBQSU010000123.1, forward strand.
GTCCCGGCCATGCGTTCGCCACCACACCGCCAGTTGGCGCACGCCCTCGCGGAAGATCCACTCGCCCAAGGGGACGATCAGCCCGGTCTCCTCCGCCACCGGAATGAACTCGCCAGGCGAGATCATTCCATGCTCAGGGTGTTGCCAGCGGACCAGCGCCTCAAACCCCTCCAGCCGGCGGGTTTCCAGCGAGATGATCGGCTGGTAGTGCAGCACAAACTGTCCCAGTTCCAGAGCTTTGCGCAGTCCACTCTCCAGTTCCATCTTCCGCTGCACCCGCTCGTGCATCGAGCCGTCGAACACCACCGCCCGGCCACGCCCGGCAAGCTTGGCCTCATACATCGCGGTGTCGGCATCCCGCAGCACGTCCAAGGCTCGTTCGTGTCCGTACTCGCTGGTCACGATGCCGATGCTGGCGGTGCTGACGACCTCGTGGCTGCCGAGTTTGTACGGGGTGCCCAGAACGTCCAGCAGTCGTTCGACGACCCGTTGGGCATCCGCCTCGTCCCGCAGGCCGTCCAGCAGGACCACGAACTCATCGCCGCCCAGCCGTGACGTAGTGTTCCCCTCGGCCTGGCGGCTCACACTGTCCACCGAACGTACCACGGTTTGCAGCCGCCGGGCGATCTCACGAAGCAACTGATCGCCGGTCTCGTGGCCCATACTGTCGTTGACCGTCTTGAAATGGTCAAAGTCCAGGAAGAGCACGGCGTACTTGGATTCCTTGGACCGCTTGTGGCGTTCGATGGTGTTCTGTAAGCGGTCCAGCAGCAAGGCCCGGTTGGGCAAACCGGTGAGTTTGTCGGTGCGGGCGGAGGCGCGCAGTTCCTCCTCCATCGCCTTGCGGTCGCTGATATCCAACCCCAGGCCAATCAGACAAGGCGATCCATCCACAAAAATTCGAT
>JBBQSU010000124.1:0-10013 GCA_038234815.1 Tepidisphaerales bacterium
CGCTAGCCAGCAAGCACGAACCGTTCGTACAGCGTTTGGCCATTGGACTTGGCGCCGAGGAAATAGGCAGCGCCCGCTGGGCCGATTGCGGCGAAGGCGTTGTGCAATTGCTGGATTTGCAGGTGCGGCGAGGACATCGTCGCAACGGCCTTGGCCGGGAACTGCTGCAAGAGGTGGTTCGCCAGGCCGCGACGTATAACCGCCTGAAGCGATGCGCCTTGCGGCGCCTGTGGATGCGCACCGACCAGCGGGCCGAGGTGATCGGCCGATCATTTCTGACTGGGCAGGGCTTTCATCATGTCGCCACCATTACGGGCTTGCGACCTGGCGCAGACGATTTGATCTACGTTAAATCCATGGACTGATATGACCTTCACACCAGGAAAGCCTGTGTTTGCGCTCCTTGTGCTGGCGCTGATCGCAGGAAGCATCGCCTGGTTGAGGCCGGCTGAATCGCGCGGCGATCTGGTGGTATGGGTTTTCGCCGACTCTCACGCACGCAGCTATCGGGGGGATGGCGGACCGGCAACACGGCCGTCGCTGATCGACCAATACCGCAACAAAACCGGACGCAGGGTCAGCGTGAGATTGATTGGTGGCCAGGCGATGCTCGTCCGGCTAAATGCGATCTTCGATCGAGATCAGCCCAGCCAAGACGTGCCCGACCTGGTGGAGCTGGAGATCAGCACCGCAGGGCGTTTCTTTCGCCCGCCCGTCGATCGCATGGGCCTGCTGCCGTTGAATGACCTGCTCCATTCCGAGGGATGGGACGACCGATTGCTAAAAGCGCGCCTGGCGGCCTGGAGCAAACAGGGCGTGATCTTCGGCGTGCCGCATGACGTGCATCCGGTAGCGATCGCCTATCGCAAGGACCTGTTTGATGAAGCGGGAGTCGATCTGGCCGCTGCAATGGCCTGGCCCGATTTTCAGCAGAGATGCCTGCAATTTCAGGCGTATTGGCGAAGGCGTGGATATCCTGCCCGGCGAGCGATTGAGCTTCCGAGCCGATCCTCCGAATACGTCGCATGTATGTTGCTGCAACAGCACTTGAACCTGCTGGATTCGGAAAATCACAGTTCGCTGACCGATCCGCGAGTGGCCAGCGCGATCGAGTTCTATGCAAGGTGCGTGGCCGGTGTAGGTAAGATCGGCGGCGAGGCCACGCCCGGCGCGAACCTGTGGGTGCGCGATTTTGCACAAGGCGATTTATGCGCGCTGATATGCCCAGACTGGCGCTCAGGCTATTTGCCGGTCTTCGCCCCGGAATTGGCAGGAAAAGTGCGACTGATGCCGCTGCCCCGATTCGATCCCGCCGACGCCCCCACCGCCACGCTGGGCGGCACCATGATCGGTATTCCCCGCCAGGCCCGCGAGGTGGCAGCAGCGTGGGACCTGCTCAAGTTTCTCTATTTCTCTCCCGAGGGTTTGGAAGCGCGACTTGCGCACACGAAAATTCTGCCGCCCTTGAAGCAGACCTGGTCCGATCCAGTCTGGCATCAACCTGACCCGTATTTCGGCGGGCAGAAAACGTCCGAACTGCATATCGAACTGGCAAAGCAACTGCCTGTGAGATTTGTCTCGCCATTTGCGGGGTTGGCCGGGCAGATACTGAATCAGGTGTTGAGCATGGCCGTAGACCAGGTGGAAACTGGCGACGAACGCGATCTCTCCGAAAAGATTCGCGCATGGTGCGAAAAGGGAGATCGTGAACTTCGCCGGCGGATCGAGTTTGCGACGTTTGAGAATTGATGTGTGATGCTCAAGACCCTCTCGGCTCAACCTCGTATCAAAGCCTGGGGCATCCAGCGGGCGGTCTCCAGCTACCTGTTTGTCGCGCCCTTCGTGATTTTGTTTAGCATTTTTACGCTGTATCCGCTCCTGCGGTCGCTTGTCCTCAGCTTTCATCAAACGCTCGGTGCCCGCGACGCGCGATACGTTGGCCTTGCCAATTACAGGTTCCTGCTCCAAGACCGCGTGTTCTGGCTGTCGGTCGTCAACACTGTCGCTTATGCGATCGCGTTTCTCGCCATTCAGATTCCTGCGGCGATGGCTTTGGCGATCATGCTTAACGCCAAGCGCGTTCGTGCGAAGGCATTTTTCAGGCTGGCCTTCTTTTCCACCCATCTGGTTGGATCGGTGTTCGTGGCGGTGCTGTTCGCGCAGTTTCTCTCCCCGCGAAGTGGCTTGCTGAATCATGTTCTGGGTCTACTGGTCGGTCATAGGGTCGAGATCAACTGGCTGACTCGTCCCGAGCTTGCCATGCCGTCGGTTTTGCTCGCGGGGCTTTGGCTTTCCGTCGGCTATGCCATGATCTATTTCCTAGCGGCACTTCAGGCGGTGGACCTGGAACTGTATGAAGCCGCCGATGTGGACGGAGCAAGTCCCTGGGCAAAATTCTGGCACGTCACCCTCCCGGGAATTCGCCCGGTCCTGCTGTTTTTAATCCTCGTCGGCCTGATCGGCTCGCTCCAGCTCTTTGAACTGCCTTATGTGCTGTTCCAGCAATCTTCAGGCCCGGTCAGCGCGGCGCTCACCATGGTCATGTATCTCTTCCTCTTCGGCCTGGCCAATGGCGATCTCGGCTATGCCGCGGCCGTCGGGTGGATACTGGTCCTGATTATTGCCAGCGTGGCCGCGATTCAATTGCGCGTCAGTGGATTGCGGAAGGACGCATGAAACGCCAGACCCCATTCACTCTCGTTCTGCACCTGATCCTGATTGGCACCGCGACCGTCAGCCTGCTCCCATTTCTCTGGCTTGCCTGCGCTTCGCTCAAGCGCTCTTCAGACCTCTTTGCTTATGACTTTCTCCCTTGGGGTCATCTAAATCGACTCAGTTTCGAGAATTTCGTGGTGTTATTCCGCCGCGAAGCCTTCGCACGGTGGCTCGTGAATTCGCTGTTCGTCGCTTCCCTCCAAACCGTGCTCGTCCTCCTCCTCAGCAGTCTCGGCGGATTTGCCCTCTGCAAGTATTCCTTCAAGGGCAAACGACCGCTCATGTTGCTCATGCTTCTCACTCTTATGCTGCCGTCCCATGTGCTTCTGCCCAGCAGTTATGAACTGATGCGTCAACTTGGCTGGCTGAACACCTTCGCGGCCATCATCGTGCCGGGATCGGTCAGCGTGTTTGGCATGTTCCTGTTCCGCCAGGCCATGCACGGCGTAAGTGACGAACTGCTGAACGCCGGCCGAATTGACGGCTGCAGCGAGCTTCGCTTGTGGTGGGATATCAGCCTGCCCATTGTCCGCCCGATGATCGGCGCGTTCACGCTGATGAGCTTCATCGGCTGCTGGAACAGCTTCCTATGGCCGCAAATCGTGCTTCAAGATGAGGCCCAATACACCCTGCCCATCGGCCTGGCCAATATGATGAGTCTGCCGGAATACCAGACCGAATACGGCGTGCTGATGAGCGGAACGCTGCTAAGCATCCTGCCCGTCATCATCCTGTTCTTTGGTCTTCAAAAGGATTTTGTGGCCGGCCTGGCAAGCGGAGCGGTCAAGGGATAGCCGGCAGTTCACGCGACAAGTTCGGCAAAAAGCGTCATGTTCTTCGCGTCGATGATTCGCACGTTCAGCAGTTGTCCTTTGATCAATGGATCGGCATCAAACACCACCACCTGATCGCCGCGGGTCCGACCGATCATCTGCGTCCGCCGCTGTCCTTGCGCGCTTGTCCAACCCAGCTCGATCCGGCTTGATGGATACGCGGCCTGCCGACTCACCAGCTTGCTCTGGCCTTCCACCATCACTTCAACTGTCCTCCCCACCATCTCCTGATTGTTGGCGATGCACACTTCCTGTTGCACCGCCAGCAGCGCGTTATTGCGAAGGCGCTTGACGTCCTCGGCAATGTCGTCAGCCAAGCGGTCGATCGCCGGGGTGCCCGGTCGCGGCGAATACTTGAAAATGAAGCTGTTCTTGAAGCGACACCTGCGGATCATTTCGGCGCACTGGTCAAACTCGGCTTGCGTTTCAGTCGGAAATCCCACGATAAAATCGCTGGCGAGGCTGACATCGGGCATAAACCCCCTCGCCCGTTCTACAAAATCATAGTAGGTTTCAGTCGTATACCCGCGATTCATCAGCTTCAGTATCCGGTTGCTGCCGTGCTGCGCCGGTGCGTGCAGATACCGGCAAACCCGCGCGCAGTCGCGCATGGCCTGCAAGGCTTCGTCCGAAAAATCCCGCGGAAAACTCGTGACAAACCGCAGCCGCGGCAGATGGGGAACCGCTTCGTGAATCTGATAAAGCAACTGTCCAAAGGTGATCGTGCGTCCGTCCGGTTGCTTATAGGCGTAGTGATTGATCGTCTGTCCCAGCAGTGTCACTTCCTTCACGCCGGCATCGGCCAGCCGCTTCACCTCGTCGATAATGTTTTGAGGCGGGCGATGAACTTCAGGGCCGCGGGTGAAGGGAACCACGCAGTAGGTGCAGAATTTGTCGCATCCGCGGGTGATTCGGACGTATGCTTGCGCGACGTCGTTTTCGGCAGCGATGCTACGCGATAGATCGAGCAATTCGAGGTGATCTTCGGCCGCGGCCAGGGTGCTGGACCGCCGAACACTGGACCCCATCAGCGCCACCTGGCGCGCCGGCGGGCTACCCACCGTCATGCCGGCAGTGCTTCCGGCGTTTAGCCGCAAGGCATCCGATCCGGCATCGAGCGACGCGTCCGTCGTGATAACCGCGTTATGCACCATCGCTGCCAGCTTATCCAATTCGCCCGGCCCGCAGAGCAAATCAACATGAGGAAACTTGCTGAACAAATTCCCGCCGTCACGCTCGGCCATGCAGCCGATCACGCCAATGACCAGTCCCGGCCGCTGCTGCTTGGCGCCGCGCAGCTCGCCAAGTCTCGACCACACCTTCTGCTCGGCGTGTTCCCGCACCGAACAGGTGTTGTAGAGAATCACGTCGGCCAGCGAGCGATCCTCGGTAGATTCAAATCCGCGCGCGTGCAACTGTCCGAGCACCAGTTCCGAATCCAGCACGTTCATCTGGCAGCCAAACGTTTCCATGTAAAGCATTCGCTTCATAATCCCACGCATTGTGTGCGGAACTGGCCTCAGGAACAATGCGACAACGAAAACTTCATCACGATAAAGAAGGTTGCCCCAAAAAGTGACAGTGCCCCCCGGGCCAAAAAACTTGACGCCGCTACCCCAGCCCCCCATAATCCCGCTCCTCAAAACAGCCCCCGACGCCCCCATCGTCTAGTGGCCCAGGACAGCCGGTTCTCAGCCGGCGAACAGGGGTTCGACTCCCCTTGGGGGTATTAGGTTTTCGCTACAGTATTTGCCATCGGATGCCAATTTTTACAGCTGAGCGATGTATCCCGTTAGGGTCGCTTTTTTTATGGGCGGCTGGGCAATACGGCATTTGCCGATAATCGCTAATGACCAGTGACGGCTGCGCGTTACGCTCTATTTGATTCAGAGAGGCCCCCCGCCCGGTCGTCCCTGAATCCATCCTTAGAAAATCCGGCAAGCAGCCGCTCGACCAACGGATCACACTGAGGTGCGGTGCGGGTTGGCCGTCACGCGGTTAGCCCACGGGTATTTAAGATGGACTTGAACGCGGCGGCGGCTTGGTGCGGGTCGGGGGCGCTGGCGATGGCGGCGGTGATGGCGATTGCGCCGATGCCTGTTTCCAGCACTTGCGGTAGGTGAGGCAAGGTGATTCCACCGATGGCGACGGCGGGCAGCGGCACTTCGGCAGCGACCTGTCGGGCGTAGGCTAACCCAGGAAGAATATCGCGCGGCTTTGTGGTGCTGGGGAACATCGGGCCGACGCCGATGTAATCGGCACCATCGCGCAGCGCCTGGCGGGCTTGTTCGATGCCGTGCGTGCTGACGCCGATGAGCTTGTCATTCCCTAGAAGCTTGCGGGCCTCGGTGCAGGGCAGATCGTCCTGGCCTAGATGCACGCCATCGGCGTCGGCCAACTGGCAGATGTCCACGCGGTCGTTGATGATGCTCAACACGCCGGCCCGGCGACACAGTTGTACAAGAGTCTTTGCCCGGTGAAGCAGCTCTTTGCCATCCAGGTCCTTTTCACGGAGTTGGAGGCAATCGGCCCCACCGGCGATGGCCAGTTCGGCGGTTTCCAACCATGGGCGAGCACACAGCGACTCGGTGATAAGCACATAAAGCCGCACGCGTGCGAACGTGGCCGCTAGCGAAGGAAATGTCCGGGCCAGAGTTTGCTCTATGGCATAAAACCGGTACCGAACGCCCTCGATCTGGGCAGCTTTAAGGGAATCAGTGAGTTTAAGGATTTCTTCAACCGCGCGGAGGGCCTCGCCGAGGCGCTTCCCGCCTGCCGTCACCACCGCGGGCAGATCAGTCCGGTGCTGCTCGGTGGGAAGCGTGATTTGTGTTCCGACATCCCCGGGGGTATCGCGGTGCAGGATGGCCGCAGACAGGAGGGGCTTGGTGATTGTGGCAAAATCGTGCCGCAAGGCTTTGATTGCCCCGCAAAGCACCTGGTCATTTAAGGCGAAGCGCGCGTAGTCTTCGAGCAAGCGCAATGCTTCCCGGGCGCGATTAGCGTTGGCATCGAGGATGCGAAAGGCATTTGCATTCATGTTCATGTGGCTTGAGAAATCGATTATAAGAAGCCGCGTGACAAAATTAAAACAGGGCGCACATCCATGACTGATCGTAAGTCTCGATTTGAAAAGGGTCTAAAGGCATTGTCGAAGAATCGGCAGAAAATTTGCGCTTTGGCGGCGGTGCAATATAATCGCGGGCAGATGTTAGAAACCAATCAGGTCATCCTTGGAAATTCGATCGAGATTCTCAATCAGGCGCCGGGAGGCTGGGCAGACCTCTGCTTTGCCGATCCGCCTTTTAATATCGGGTATCTGTATCACAACTACGACGACGCCAAGGATGTCAACGAGTACTTGGACTTTTCGGAGCAGTGGATGCGCGCCGTCCACCGCTCGCTGAAACCGACGGGCAGTTTTTATCTGGCCATCGGTGACGAATTCGCGGCCGATCTGGCCGTCATCGCCAGACGAAAGATCGGCTTTCACCTGCGGAACTGGATCATCTGGCATTACACCTTCGGGCAGCAAACCAAGAAGATGTTCGCCAAGAGCCATACGCATATCCTGTATTTTACGAAGCAGAAGCCGGACAACGGCCTTACGAACCTGACGTTCAACGCCGACGCCGTGCGCGTGGCCAGCGCACGTCAAACCACTTATGCCGATGTCCGGGCCAACCCAAAGGGCAAGCTGCCTGATGACACCTGGTATCTCCGCCCGCAGGAAACCCCCGAGCCATTTTTTGACCCCGCCGGTGACACATGGAACGTCAACCGCGTTTGTGGCACGTTTAAGGAGCGCGAGGGCTGGCACGGCTGCCAGATGCCCATTGGCGTGTTGAATCGGGTCATTCTGGCCAGCAGCAACCCAGGCGACGTCGTTCTGGATCCATTTAACGGCAGCGGAACGACGGTCGTCAGCGCCGCTCTTCTGGGCCGCAAGTTTGTCGGCATCGATCAGTCGAGCGAATACGTCGAATACGCCCGCAAGCGACTGGAGCAAACGCTGGCTCATCCGAAAAGTTCGTCGGCGGCAGCGCTAAATGGAAAGAGGGCCGCCCCTGCGCTACCGGCGCAATCAGCCGATCTGATCGGTCATGCGGTGGCGGCTGCCAACAACGGCAACCGCAGCAGCCGCGTGCTGACCGAAACTGACGCGTTCGGTCGAGCCCGTGTGCCGCGAAAACGAGCGGGAAAAACGATGAAAGCGGTGTGAATTTTACCCGGCGGGTTTGGGCGTGGCCTTGTCGGCGGCATTGCTAGCGACGGATCATGCACTCGCCGCCTGGGGCGATTATTTTACGCTCGTCCGCAAGTCGTCGATCAAACCTGGATTTCGGCTTTGCCACCACACCTGCTGGTGGTGATGCAGCGTGCCGATCACCCCGCGGCCTGGAAAGGCAAGCGTGAAATCACTGCCTTGAAGATTTTCCAAGAGGCTTTGGATGAAGAGTCGAAATGGCTCGGATTCATCGATGGGGAATTCAAGCGCGCTGCCGTTGTTGCGCGGGGTGAGCAGATCAGGCTCGATGCCCGCGTCAACCAGCGTCTGTGGCAACCACGCGGAGTTTCCGAACTCCAGTTCATAGCTCCAGTGACTTTTGGGCATCACCCAGACGTTGCCCGACAGAAACTTGTGCCAGGCGGTCGTCGTCGCGATGGCGAGATGCTCCGCAAAAGGCTGAGGAAATTGCCGCACGAATGGCCGGCCCGCCGGTCGGATGGTCGAGTCGGGCCGGCCGATCCAGCCGACATACGCCACGCGGTCTTCCGGCCCAAATCCGAACGCCCCGCTGTTGTGATACAGGCAGCGATGGCCATCGGCTTCCAATGTCGCTAGCACCAGCGAGTAATCCACGACGAGCGGCATCGCTGGTCCTATCGATAGTTGTTGAACTGAAGCGGAATCCCCACCGGGTTGGCCCGCAGGTGGGCCATGACCGCCTGAAGATCGTCGCGCTTGGCCCCGCTCACCCGCAGCGCTTCGCCTTGGATGCTGGCCTGCACCTTCAGCTTCAATTCCTTGATCTGCTTCTGAATCGACTTGGCGGTATCCTTATCAATCCCGTCCTTGAGTTTCACCAACTGCCGCACGGTCTTGTGCGTTGCCTCTTCCACTTTTTGCGCGTCCATGCACTTGGGATCAACCCCTCGCTTGATAAACTTCTCGATAATGACTTTCCGAACCGCCTCAAGCTGCTGCTCGGCATCGGCCAGAAGCGTCAGTGTCTTTTCTTTGCGATTGAAATCCACACTGGCTGCGGTCCCTTTAAAGTCGTAGCGCGTGCCAATCTCTTTTTGCGACTGATTCACGGCATTGTCAACTTCTTGAAGATTGATTTCCGACACAATGTCAAATGATGCGTCTGCCATCCCCGCCATCATATCGCCAAGGTCGGCCCAGTTGTAGACCCATTCATCGCACCTGGCACAGGTAAGTCACGTGCTAGTTCTTGCAGATAAGAAACTCCGAATAGCGCGCACATTTCTATCTAGGCGAAATCGGCTGTTACTGCTTCTCATAAGGCACGGAGAATCCCCGCTTGACAAGTTTCTCGCAAACACAACACTCCACTAGAAGGCACCACCCAACAAGGAGAAACGATGGCCAAGCAATATAGCGCCGCACCGGCGATATCGATCGACACAAACAAGAAGTACACCGCGACTTTTGAAACCAGTCGCGGGGTGATCGTCTGCGACCTTTTCCCGAAGGACGCGCCCAATACTGTCAGCAATTTTGTCTTCTTGGTCCGGGACAAGTTTTATGACGGCACGAAATTCCATCGCGTCATCGACCAGTTCATGGTCCAGGGCGGTGACCCGGAAGGCACCGGCCGCGGCGGGCCGGGCTATCGCTTTGCCGATGAAGTCGGCAAGGACAAGCCGAAGCACAAAATTGGAAGCCTGAGCATGGCCAATGCCGGCCCGAACACCAACGGCAGCCAGTTCTTCATCACCCACATCGCCACGGATTGGCTTGACGGTAAGCATACCGTCTTCGGTCAGGTGACAAGCGGGCAAGATATCGTCAATGCCACGCGGCAAGGCGATACGCTTAAGAGCGTGACGATCAGCGAAAGCTAATCGGGCGAGGCGCGCCGCCTGCACCGTACGGGTTTAGTAACGATATTCTTCCGAAGCTCGACGAATAATCCGCGTCGAGCTTCTTTTATTTTGCGACCAGCTTCAGGATTCGCCCGCCGTGGTCGCAGATGTAGAGTTCCCCGTCCTGGTCTTCACCAAAGCTGGCGATCTGCGCGCGGATTTTCATCAGCAGTCCGTCGCCAGTGACCTTGCCGTCTTCATACTTCAGCGCCCAGATTCGCCCGCTCGAAAAATCGCCGTAGACGTACCATCCGACCAGATTGGGAATGCCTTTGCCACGATAGACGTATCCACCCGTGATGGAATTGTCGCCATTCTTGTGCGGGTATTCCTTGATCGGCTCAATGAGTT
>JBBQSU010000125.1:0-9871 GCA_038234815.1 Tepidisphaerales bacterium
CCTGACCCTGCGCATTTGCCGAAAGCTCCGGGACGTTCTTCTGCGCATAAATATCCACCCGCGAGACGAAAATGCTGTAGACGCTTTTGAAGCCGTCCAACCCCTTGGCGCGTCGCTGCGCCCCGCGCCAGATGGCGTCGCGGGCTTGTGTGTATTGCCGCTCGGAAAAAATCAGCGTGACATTGATCGTGACACCCGCAGCGGCGATTTCCTCCAGCGCCTCCAGCCCTGCCGCGGTCGCGGGCACCTTAATCATCCGATTCTGATGACCCATCGCCCACTTGCGGGCTTCACTGACGTATTTTTTCACGCGCTGGCCATGCGGTACAGGATTTTTCACATCTTCCAAGAGCGGATCGAGTTCAAAACTGACGTAGCCATCATTGCCACGCGTCTTCTGCCAGATTGGATAGAACATTTCCTGCGCGTCGTGGACGAGGTGATCTGTGAGCTCCCAGGCAGTATCCAGATCGTTCTTGCCTTCGCCAAACAGTTCGGCAATTTCGCCGTCGAAGCGGCCCGTTTCGATCAGTTCGGCAATGATGATGGGATTGGACGTGGCACCGGTGGCACCGAGCGAGAAGTTCTTGGCGACCAGGTCAGGGTCGATCGAATCTAGCCATAACTTCGTGCCCGTGGCGATCAGCGATTGCAATGACATAGTTAATTCCTTCAAAAACAGTGACTAAAGACAATGGTATACCCACTCGGGCGCAAATGTTCTGATTTCCCATACAAATTTCCATTATGAGCGTTTTTGTTGATCGGGATGCGCAGAGCCGCTCGTTTTATGGCCCGTCCGTTTTCACCTTTATTAAAGCGACCGGGGACGCGCGATTGATCGGGCCTGCCGAGGCAATATCGGATTAGCGGGTGGTGATGGGGGTTCACTCGCTCAATCGCGCCGCGCGCGGAAGACGCAGAAGAAAGGTGCCTTTGCAGGCGGAGATGAATCCCCTGCCGGATCCGCGGCCCAGGTAGTGGATTACAGCGCCGCGGCCTTGCGCTGACTGACGCGCTTCATGCGGCGCATCACCGCGCGGCCGGCGAGCAACGGCCAACTCGTGATTATCCCGGCATCGTCCGGCGCGGCGTCGTCGGCCAGAAGATCGATCTGCTCAGCGATGCGCACGCCCGCACGGCCGTCCGTGAGATTGCCAAAGAGCATTTGGCGATAGGCCGTTCGCCGATCCCCCTGGGCGAGCGGATTATTCAAGGCGCGTTCGACAGCCTCGGACAAATCGGCGCCGCGTTCCACGCGCGCACCCATGTCGCGCCAAGCCCAGACCAACGCACCATCATCGTAGTTCGGCGAAGTTTCTCTTGCGGGGTTATCGATCAGCACGATGGGCATTTCGCCGGCGAGAAAATTCAGTGCTGTCGGGCTGGCGTCGGTCACCAGTACTCCGGCCGAACGGATCAAGCCCGGCAGACTCGCGGCGTCTGCTTGCACTAAGTGCACATGCCGCTGACCGCGCGCCTCCTGCCGCCATCCGGCGACCCACTCGGGATGATCCCGTGAGACTTTTTGATCGATCCAGATCACCAGCGCGCGTTCTCTGCGGTGCCCGATGAGCGATTCGATCGTGCGGCCGGCCAGCATCGGTGCTGACGAAACGCGCTCGTCGTGCGTCGGGGCATACAGCACGGTCAGGCCGATGTGCGGCAACTCAAAGGGCAGTGGCAGCCGATCCCCGCGAAAGAACGGATCGAGCGGTAGAAATCCCGTGGCCACGATATGCCCGCGGGGCAGCACGTTGGTGGCCCGGTGCCAGTTCATCACGTGCGCGCTTGACACGCACAGCGCGTCGGCCTCGCAGGCATGGACGAATCCTCTGCCGGCATACTCAAGGTCGGTCTGCACCTGCACGATTAATGTTTTGGGCAGATGCGGCCGAATCTTGTGCGCGATCGGCTCGGCAATCAGCAGCACCTGGGGTTGGAAATCCAGAATCGCGCCAAAATCGGAGCTAACCCGGCAGCGGCGCTTGGGACGCATCAGGCCGGCCAGACCCTTAAAGGCCGCACCCACGTTCCGATCCTGCCCGAATAACCCGACACGCATGTCCTGCGTATCGGACATCACAAACGCCGGATAAACTGGAGAATCCGCCTCCGCCGGTGAATGTTTTGCCGAACACTTGTTGCGATGGAAAGCTATGCCGGATATGACGACCGCGCGCAAGCATTACACCCGCGCGCGGCGTTGTTATCGGCACCGTTCTTATCTCGCGTATTCGACGCTGCGAACTTCACGGATCAGGGTGATTTTGATCTCTCCCGGATAGGTCATATCGGTTTCGATCTTCTTGGCGATGTCTCGGGCAATTTTTGAACTGACCCGATCGTCCACCAGCTTGGCATCGACGATCACCCGGATCTCGCGGCCGGCTTGAATGGCATACGCCTGTCGCACGCCTTCAAACTTCATCGCTAGTTCTTCAAGCTCCTGCAAGCGCTTCACGTAGCGTTCCAGCGATTCGCGGCGAGCGCCCGGGCGCGACGCGCTCATGGCATCGGCGGCCATCACGATCGCGGTGTAGGGCGTGGTGGCCGGCACGTCGCCGTGGTGTGCCAGGGCCGCGTTGAGCACGGCCTCAGGTTCATTAAATCGACGGAGGAATTCCATACCAATGAGCGGGTGCCCGCCTTCCTGGTCGTGGTCCATGGCCTTGCCGATGTCGTGCAAGAATCCCGCCCGCCGGGCGGTCGCGCCATCAAGTCCGAGTTCGTCGGCAATCGTCTGCGATAAATACGCCACCTCCAGGGAATGCTTCAGGACGTTTTGGCCGTAGCTCGTGCGATAGCGCAACCGGCCGAGCATGGGCAGGATCGGCTTGGCCAGGTTGGGCAGGTTGGCCTCCTGGACCGCTTCCTTTCCGATGCGCAGCAGTTCTTCCTCCATCTCCTTGCCGGTCTGCACAACGATTTCCTCGATGCGGGCCGGGTGAATGCGCCCGTCCTGCACCAGTCGTTCCATGCTGATGCGCGCCACTTCCCGGCGGACCGGATCGAAGCAGCTCACGATCACCACGCCGGGCGTGTCGTCGATGACGACCTCAACCCCTGTGGCTTTTTCGAACGCGCGGATGTTCCGCCCTTCGCGACCGATCACACGGCCCTTCATTTCATCGGTCGGGATGGTTACTGCCGTGACGGTGTGCTCGGCGGTCTGGTCGGCGGCGTAGCGCTGGATCGCCTGGAGAATGATATTGCGGCTCTTCTCCTTGGCCTCCTCCTGCGTTTGCTCGGTGATGCGCTGGATGATCGCGCCGGCTTCGCTTTGGCATTCGTCCTCGACGCGCTTAAGCAGCAGCTCGCGGGCCTGCTCGGGAGAGATGTTAGCGATTTGCAGCAGCCGCTCGCGCTGTTGAGCCAGAACCTGATCGAGCTGCGCGTCCTTGGCCAGCACGATCTTGTCCCGGGCGGCAACTTTCTTATCCCAGTCGTCGAGGTTGCGCTCCTTGATCGTCAGCGTGTCCTCCTTGCGGGCGATCACGTCTTCGCGCTTGCCGAGGCGCTGATCCCACTGCTTGAGTTCTTCCCGCTGAGAGGCCGTGTCCTTCTCAAAGCCCTCTTTCAGCTTTAGTTGCTGCTGTCGCGCGGAAAGTTCAATTTCCTTGGCCTTGCTCTCGGCGTCGCGCAGGCTGGCTTCTTTAAGCGTCTTTGCCTCGTCGCGGGCGCGTTGCAGGATGCCCCGCCCCATCACCTGAAGGATTCCAAAAATGCCGGACGCACCGACGATCAAACCGATTAAAATTCCAACGACATATTCCATAGCCAATTCCCCAACGGGTCACGCGGCGCAAGCACCGGGTGACAACTTTTGGCGGACCGATTGGGAGACGGCCTATTGAAACGGCTTTGGGATCAGCGACGAAACTCATCCGCCCGGAAACGATCCGGGCAAGACGCATCGACCGCTGACGGGAACGTGGGTGGAGCGCGACTTGAGACAGACTCGGCCCGTCCAGAACAATGCCGGACAGGCACACTTATCAACATCATCGGCCGGCAAATCAACACGATCAGATCGATCGTCCGGCCCAGGCCGGTGGCGCGATGAATTTTCCAAAGCAGCATCCCCAGCGCCAGCACGACGCTGGCAACAATCAGGAAAGCCACTCCGGTAGGAATTGCTCCGAGTAGAACCACGGTCATAACCCAAACCTCTGGCGATCCGCAGCATTTGAACGATCTCAGACACCGGGGGACCGCAAGATTTTACGTTTCAAGGCCTTGCGGCGCGAGTGGTCATCCGCTTGTCGGCCACCAGCTCCGCTGACGAACCTTTCGGCTCGTCATACATTGACTATATCTTATTCGTTTAGGAAATGTCCGGCAAGGTGAAACTGGGGATTCCGGATCCTGCCACACGTTCATCCCTCCCGAATGTCGTTTACAACAAATTCCCGATACCGAGATCGGGAAAATCCGACCCCCGTATGCAGATATCCCTTAGGAAGGTTAGCGGGGGTGCTCCAACCCTCACGAAGGCTATCATCTACCAAGCTCCATCAATGGGATGAAGCGAGCGGTTTTCTCGGAATCCTACTGGAGGCCTCTATGTTGAAGAAGGTTGTTCTAATGACGTTGCTGACCGCGATAGTGTCGGCAGGTCCCATGCTACTTATGGGTTGCAATACCACCGAAGGTATGGGCAAAGACATGAAGAACGCTGGCCACGGCATCGAAAATGCCGCAGACCGGAATAAGTAGCTCGACGTTGATCGTCCCCCTCCCTCCGCCACCGAATTATATTCGGTGGCGTTTTTTTTGCCTCGCGAATGACAATACGAGACTGGTCTTAGCCACAAACGGGAACGCGTTTCTGCGGCCGGCTTCGAGTTTTCACGGGAGCCTTCGGAAAAGAGTCGTCGCCGCAGTAACGGTCATGCTTGGGTCCGCATTAGGCTCTAAAGCGGCGACCAGCGCCACAAGCAAATCATCCAACCCATGCCCGTCCTGATGCCGCAAGACATGATGCGCTCCTTGACGCAATGCCGAGGAATCCGTCCCAATCTCGATCTCGCTCAACCGGCGTAACAGCACGGGCCACGCCGCTTCCTCAAACTTGCGCAGGGCTTCAGCAGCCAGCCATCGCACGTCGCCATCGGCATCTTCCAAGGCTTCCACCAGCGCGGGGATGGACCGGCTGTCCCCGATCGCACCGAGCGCCTTGGCGGCTTCCCAGCGAACCTGTTGCGACTTCGAACTCTGCAACGCCGCGATAAGCAGGAGGACGGCGGGTTCACCCAGCGCTACCAACGCTCTTCGGGTGCTCTGGCGAATCCCGCCATCCTTGCTCGCCAGCAATTTTATCTGCGATTCTAAACTTTCGCCGGTTGGATGTTGCGTGCTCAAATGATCACCTCCGTAAGAATTCGTGTGGCGAATTTCATTCTGAAACCATTATTGTATGAAGAATTAGCACAATGGCCATTGGGACGTTTCCTCGCCGGCAGGTTCCTTCATTGTTGTAGGCGATGGTCAGACGCCACCGTCATTGAGCGAAGCCGGCATCACCTCCATCCGCGCCCCAGCTTCCCGCCGCGACAGATTTTTGTTTTTTCTTTTGCTCCGTTCGATATACTGTTTTGCATGGCTAACACATCACCCACTCCCCGGCGTTTCGAAAAATGGTTCCCAGTGAGCATCGTAAAATCTGGAAGGACCCAGGTGGTCCTGCAAAGCGCGATCCGCGGGCTGGTTGAAGCGCTCGAGCAGCGCGTGATGCTTAGCCTCACTGCCGCCACGTATCTTGGGCCTATCGACGCCCCTGGCACCCAATGGACGTATAAGGTTACGTTGGCGGACGGGCAGAGCGGGACGTTTATCCGCAGGGTCGTCGGTCCGGCCACGTTTAATGGTATTGCCTGCACCGAAATGGACCAAGGGTTTAATCTGCAGGAGAAATTCTTTTACGGGTTCGACAGTGCCGGAAACTGGAACCAGTATGGAAGTTCGTTGGTCACCGGTAGCGGTGATACGAATACCGAGATCTACACGCCAGCCCAGCAGACGCCCGCCCACGGGACGGCCGGGGTGGTGTACTCGCAGACGACGATCACTGATGGCACCACGACGGACAGCACGGGGAAGGTGACCGCCACCTCGAAGTTTTCCACTACCCGGCATGACACAATTCCGTCGGAAACGACGACGTCGATAATGGTTCCGCTCGGCACTTATGACGTGATAGACCTCCACGAGACCGGCACCGACACGCAGATCAACCCGGATGGCAGCATGGGTGAGCCCACAACGACCACCCCGAGCGATAGCTATTTTGCCGACGGTGTGGGCCTCGTGAAATTGACTTCCTCCGCCGTGACGTACGAGTTGATCGCATTCAGCAGCACCAATGACCACCTTAAATTTACGGTCCAGCCACCGCCAAAGACGGATGCCGGCAAGCCGCTCACACCCGCAATCGAAGTGACGGCTTATGATTCGACCGACAACCCCGATCTCACGGCCACCGATACGGTGACATTGTCGCTGAACGATTTCGTTAACTCCGGCACGGGATCGCTTTCAGGCACAGTGACGCAACCCTTGGTGGCCGGCGTTGCCACCTTCACCGGCCTTTCGGTTTCGAAAGACGGGAATTATCAATTCAACGCCACCGATAGCAACGGCGACCCGGCGGCCCAATCGAACAAATTTCGCATCGGCAGCACCGCCCTTCCGCTGGTGCTCAATAGTAAAGCTCCCGGCGGGGCTAAGGGTGTTAAGTCCGGCGACGTGATTCGCTACAGCATCGTCGTCTCGCCGAAGAAAGCGCTGCAGGGCCAGGCGATGGTGGTTACGTTCCCCACGGGCTTTACCGTTAGTGGAAAACTGGTTGGCGGGACGGTCAGCGGGAATACCATCACGTGGACCAACAACTCACACGCGTTTAATTTTTACCTTAAAGTCCCCGACGCCAAGACACTGAATGGGATCAAAACCGTCGTTGTGAGCGTCGAGGACAACGTTACTTATGCCGACGGCACTGATGACCAGGCAACGACATCGAACTCCGTGAAACTTGCCACATCATATGAAATCGACGGAACCGTGCGTGATGCCATTTTCAAGTTTCCCCATCTCGCCAAGGTTGTGACCAGCGCGGCGCTGGCCGGGGTGACGGTCAACATGATCGACAGCTCGGGCGCGATCGTTGATACAGTGGTGACCAAGAGTAACGGCAAATTTGCCGTAACGGCTAAGTCGGCCGGTGACTACACTCTTCAATTCGTCGATTCGGCTTTTATCTACACAGCGGATGCTACCGCGAACGTGTTTTCCAAGCAGCAGTTCTATGTGACACAGAGTGTTACGTTTGAACCTTCCAATACCACGCCGATCGATCTTGGCAATCTTATCATGCCCAAGACGTTTCTCGATAATTCGGCACCGATTCTGTATAGACTGAATCACTACAAGACCTCGGGCTTCCAGAATCTACCCAGCTTCGATATTGACCTGTTCCAATTCGATACCAGCGGTGCCGAAGGCGTCCTGAGTGGACTGATGGGAACCGCCGCGGCGCCAGGGAAGTTTCTGAACGTCGATGCGCTCAAATTGGGCGGAGAAAAGGATCCGTGGGTAGCTGCCATCCGGATGATGGCCGGACTTTACGTTGTCGATCAGCGCTTCAACGACGCGCTTAAGCTGGTGGACCTGAGTGGCAAGGCGCTGTCGGTTACACTGTCAGTCGCGTTTGTGAAAAAGCTCTCCGGCTTGACCCGGGCTGGAAACATGAAGTTCCCCGGCCAGAAGACGTGGGGGTCCAAAGCGCCGTTCCAGCAAGACTTGACGGATCAGGCCCTCTCACAGGGATCGCGCATCGCGGCGTTTACCACGCTCGGAGCGGTTATTTCCCCCGCACTGGATAAAGTGTTTTCCACTTTCGGCATTAAATCATCCTATAAGGCACCCGTCATTGCAGGCATCTTCAGCACCCTTCGCTTCGGCTACGACCTGTTGACCGGTCAAAAACTCCTTGACGACCTGGGGTTTGAGGCGGTGTTCAACCTCATTCGTCTCGCCTTTGATGTAACTATGCTGGGAAGCCTCACCGGCGTGAAGGTTCGCACGGACATTGCTACACCATACAAGGTCATCCTTGGCGTGCCTGCGGTCGCGGGTGAGTTGCTTGGCGATTTGCCGCCCAATATGCAGAAGGTGATCGACGATCTGGTTGACAATCGGGCAAGCTATGACACGGGCATCGATACCGAATTGGACCTTTCACTCCTGAGCGATTACGCCGACAACGGGCATCAGAGCTTTGCTCAATTCCGTCAACCGCTGTCGGTACTCAACACCGTCAGCAGTGTGCTTCGTGGTGGGGACGGCGTGTTGTTCCAATACGGCAAAGCCAACACCGCCATCAATGGTAATTTTGTGCAGAAGCAGCTTCAGGCCGCGCTGTCCAAAGGCGAAGTAGCCCTTAAAGCGGTGGTGGGTCTCGGTTCCAAAGCACTGTCGGCAGCGGTTCTGGTTCCGGCGATGGCCAGCGGCGCGGGTGGGTTGCTCTATCAGCTCCTGTCGTGCCAGTATGTCGCGAGCGTTGCCCGCACCGGCTCGGCCTCTACGGCGACAGCATCCGCATCTGCCGTCTCAACTTCAATCGCATCCCTTTCGTCTCCTGCGTCAACAAGCGCGCCGGCGACGACCAGCGCAGCGGTGGCGGTCAATGCCGCAACGACTTCGGCCGCGGCGGCCGCATCAGCCCCGACCGCTCTCTCCGTGTGCCTGGCCGACCTCACACAGCTTTCCAAGCTCGTTAAGTCCGGCGACAAGGACGGAATCGCCGCGTTCTATCCGCAGCTTCTCAGTGACAATAAAGCTCTTTTCAACAGCGACCTGATGATCCTTGACGATCAGGCCAAGGCGCTGGTTCCCCAACTTTCCAAGGCACAGATTGGAATCGCCGGGACTTTCGATCAGGCGCTGAACTTTGCTGTGGGTTCAGTTGTGTTCGCATCCGAACAATTGGACACATGGGGATTCAACCCCGCCGAGGGCGACCGCAAAGCGGTTCTCACTCAAATCAGCACGACGATTTCCGCAATAAAATCCGCAGCGAGCAAGGCAACCGCCGTAAGAAAAATCGTCGCCGGCTTCGAAATCCCCGCGACCCTCGCGCTTGACGCCAGCGAAACCCCGCTGAGCGCCGCTTCAGGTTCGACGATCACAGTCAGCGTCACCGTGACAAATATCGGCAATCAACCGTCCGGCCCCGGGACGATCCGGTTTAGCAACAGCAACGGATCGCTGGTATTGGCATCCCCGGCCCAACTGAATATTGCTCCGCTAGGTGCAGGTGCCTCGGCGATTTATACATGGCAGGTGCAAGTGAACGCGCCGGCCAATCCCAATTTCGGGGTTGTGTATCAGATTCAGACCGATACCGGCGGGCCCAACACCAGTATTTCAAATGACCTGGCTGTCACATGAAATAACGACGCAGTGAACGACGCCGCCACTGGACGCGCCGAGAAAAGCGGCCACCAGGTGTTGCGTTCGAATTAATACCAGGCATAAAGGGGTCACTGTTTATTCTGCCGTGCGTGTCGCGATGGCGTGTGCATGTCCCAAGGCCAGGGGACCACTCGCCGCCGCGGAACCAATCGCCTCGCCACAGCATCCTCTGAGGAGCGGCAGTCTCTGCCACCGGGAAACGTTACCGGCGTCACAGAGTGACGCCCTCCAGGTCATACCTCGCGTTGGAGCGACACGTGACCGGCTTGAGCCTGGCTCCAGAGCGACCTTGAAAAGTCGAGGGCGGCTCGGCTTTGGGCCGATCGTCGTGTCGGCGTGGTTCGTCGCTACGCTCCTCACCCCGCCGACACGACGACGGCGATTGGAAGCGAAAGCG
>JBBQSU010000126.1:0-9862 GCA_038234815.1 Tepidisphaerales bacterium
TGTCGGTAAGCTCTTCACCTGGTCGCGGGCCAATAACGGCATCTGCGCCATCGCCGACGACATCGGCCCCTTCTTTTCGCTCAGTCCCGATGGCAAGCAGATCCTGGTGGAAAAAGTTTCATTGGCCGACAACCAGATCAGCAAGCGCGAACTGACGCTCATCAAGCCCAACGGCAGTGACGGCCGGGTGTTGCGCGACATCACCCCCACTCCCGATCTGCCCCTTTGGCCCAGTTGGCGGGGCAATTCCGAGATCGTCTTCTGCCCCCCGGTGGACATCAATAAACCCCAGCGCGTCGATGCCGACGGTCGGGTGAGATTCGACGCGGTGTTGTATAAGCTTACGGAGACTTTCGACCTGCAGCCGATCAAGACGCTTAGCGAGAGTTGGCCACCGGAACTTAAGCCCTTTTACAAGGTTCAGCCCGCACCCTCCACCGCGCCAACCACCCTGCCGGTGAGTTTTTCCCCACTGATCAGAACGGGCACGTAAATAAGCCGAATCCCTTCGGAAAAAAACATCGGGCCGATTTGAGATTATCCGGTTCGCTCGCCAAGATCGGGGACGATGAAAATTTATACCCGCACCGGTGACGACGGATCGACTGGCCTGATCGGAGGCACGCGCGTGCCCAAGAGCGACCTGCGGATCGAATGCTACGGCACGGTCGATGAACTAAACGCGTCGCTGGGTCTGGCTGCCGCCGCCGGTGACGGCTGGTTACGCTCGCTGCTCCGACCGATTCAGAATGAACTGTTCGTGATCGGCTCGCAACTGGCCGCGCCCGATCCAATCGCCGCCGGTTCGATTCCCATTTTGGATGAATCGGCGGTCACTCGCCTTGAACTTCAGATCGACGCATCCGAAGCCCAACTTTCCCCGCTGCACCAGTTCATTCTCCCCGGCGGAAGTGAACCGGCCGCCCGGCTGCATCTGGCCCGAACCCTTTGCCGCCGCGCCGAACGCCTCCTCGTCCACTTCGCCCAGGATCGCCCGGTGGCACCACTGCTCATTACATATCTCAACCGACTGAGCGACTGGCTCTTCGTCCAAGCCCGGCAGGCAAACCACCGCGCAGGCGTCGAGGATGTCCTGTGGGAAAAGCACGGGGATTGGCGATGAATGGGCGAGGCAAAGCCTTGGGCAAGTGAGTCCAAACCCGGGGTTTGCCAGCATAGGCCAGACAGTCGAAAAATCGGCTCCCCGAGGCGATTTTGGAATCTTCCTGTAAAACAGGTGTATTTATTCGCACCACCCGGGTATAATGTGGCCGTTGGCTCTATGTGACGAATCAGATTACGCGACAGTTTTGGCACCTCTGCCTCGCAGTCTCTATTCCAGAACATTCCTTCCTTTTGGGCAAAAGCATCAGCCCCTTTCAACGACCCGGAAAGTAAAACGTGGGTTATCCTGTTCGAGCCTGGAGAGACTTATGGGCAAGAAGCTGTATGTGGGCAATTTGAGTTACGACGTCAGCGCCAGCACGCTGCAAGACCTTTTTTCGGCGCATGGCACCGTGGAAAGCGCGCAGATCATTTCCGATCGCGACACCGGTCAGAGCAAGGGCTTTGGCTTTGTGGAAATGGGTTCTGATGCCGAAGCACAGGCCGCAATTGCGGCGCTGAACGGTCAGCAGAACAACGGTCGGGCGTTGACTGTCAACGAAGCCAAGCCGAAAGAAAGCCGAAGCGGCGGCGGCGGTGGTGGTGGCGGTGGCCGTGGTGGCTACGGCGGCGGCAGTGGTGTCGGCGGCGGAAGCCGTGGCGGCTACGGCGGCGGCAGTGGTGGCGGCGGCGGCGGCGGCGGTGGCCGCGGACGTTATTGAACCTTTACCCGCGTCGGAGCCGCCGAAAGGTGGCTCCGTCGCTTTTATGCCGGCGCGGGCCGGACACGCAAAGCCGTCCAACGCATGACCCGAGGTAGCAGATGCCGACTGTCGCCAAAAAGAAATCCCTCCGCTCCATCGATCCGGTTCCCATGGCCGACTACGAGCAGGTCGTAGGAAAAATGTCCCCCAAGGACCGCGGAAATATCACACGATACCTCGAGAATCCACTGACCGCAGCCTCCGAAGGCCAGGTCTCGCTTTGGAAGCGATTTTTCTGTGTGATGGCAGCGCTTTCCCCTCATGCGATTCAATCCACCGGCCAACTGGCCGTGCAGTTTTATGTGGCCGACGGCAAGCACCGGTTGCAGGTGTTTGCCCTTGAAGATGCCCGGCAGGGCACACTCAACTTATACATCCCCGATTGCACCGACGCGGCGATGAAGCAGGACCTGCTCGGGGCGCCCAAGCAGGTCGAAGATGTTTTGGTGTACCCGATCATCGGGACCAAGGGTGAGACGCTCAACGTCGAATCCTTGACTGCTGCCGGGACGATCAACGCCCCGGAGTTTTTCAAGCACATGCTGGGCTGGAACCGCAAGGCGATCCGTGTGTCGCTGCCGGCCACGGCGTCGGCCGTGGCAATGCACACGGCCGAAATCCTCTGCGTGCTGGGCGCGCAGAAACGAGTCGCCGAGGCCACCCCTGCGGTCAAGCGATAAGAAAGCGTCCGGCTCTCTCGAACCAAGGCTCCGGCCATGACGATCTATCGAATGTATGTCGATCAGGGAAACCGGGCCGGGTTCTGGGTGCAGCACCGGTCGTGGCCCAACGCCTGCGCCCGCGTCGATAGCATTGGCGGGCTGGAGTCGGGCCGCTTGCCCGGCCGGGCACCGAATCACGACGACGCCGAAGTGCGCATTCGCGGGTTTGACGTCAGAAGCGGACGTCCCGTCGATCTGGGAGCGATCATCCAAACGCCCTGCGACCAGCATTTCGCCGTCATCGCCGAGCCGATGTGGTTCCGCAACCACCGATTCACCAAGCCGCCCGTGCTGGCCGCCCTTGCCCCGCCAGTCGCCTGACCACACCAAGCGAATTTTATTCAACCTTGCCCGCGTGTTGCCCGGACATCGGAGCATAGAATCGCTGGACACCCCGTTTTGTTAAAGGATCGCCTATGACCCCCGACCTCTCCCGTTCAATGGATCAGCCGCCCGAACTAGACGCACCGACATCGGCACCGAATCTGAACTTCCCGCAGCTTGCCCCGCTGACCATTCGCATCGCCACTCTTGCCGTCGTGATCGTACCCTTCCTAGGCCTCATTGCCGCCATCGTGATACTCTGGGGCTGGGGTTTCAGCGGGATACATGCCGGCGTGATGGCCGGAATGTACCTGCTGACCGCAGTCGGCGTGACCGTCGGTTATCACCGCTTATTCACCCACAAGTCCTTTCAAACCTATCCTGCGGTCACCTGGCTGCTGGCCATCCTCGGATCGATGGCGGTCGAAGGCCCTGTGCTGAAGTGGGTCGCCCAGCATCGCCGACATCATCAGCACAGCGACCATGAAGACGATCCCCATTCCCCGCACCTGCATGGCGCGGGCTTTGGCGGAATGGTGCGCGGGCTGTGGCACGCGCACGTCGGTTGGGTCTTCGGCAAAGACTCGCCGAACCTCCGCCGATATGTCGCCGACCTCACGTCCGATCCCGTCCTCGGCGTCATTAGCAACCTCTGGATGCTCTGGGCGCTGCTCGGTTTGCTCATCCCCACGCTGCTCGGCGGGCTGCTCACGCTCAGTTGGAGCGGCGCGCTCATCGGCTTTATCTGGGGAGGACTGGCGCGATTGTTCCTCGTCCACCATGTGACCTGGAGCGTCAACTCCATCTGCCACATCTGGGGCCGGCAACCCTTTCGCAGTCACGATCAAAGCCGCAACAACGTGGTCGTCGGCGTTCTCGCTCTCGGCGAAGGGTGGCATAACAACCATCACGCATTCCCCACCTCGGCCCGGCACGGGCTGTATTGGTGGCAGATCGACCTGAGCTATTACCTCATCCTGTTCATGCAATGCATCGGCCTGGCCTGGGACATCCGCACGCCGTCGGTCGAAAAAATGGCCGAAAAGGCCATGTAAGCTCCAGACGAATTTTTCAGTGGACGTTTTCCCAACCCATCGGGTATTTTTATTTCATGCTTGATTCGCCAGCTCATTTGCCCTCGCAGCGAGAAGTTCTGCAAGGTCTGCAGGAAGTGGTTCGTGAGAACCTCAGCCTGCTCACTCCCATCGATCGCGCCTGGCAACCTACCGACTATCTTCCCGATCTCAGCCGCGCCGACTGGCAAGCTCAGGTCGCGGACTTTCGCGCCCCGGCCCAGCAGCTCAGCGATCAGGTGCTGGTGGTGCTCGTCGGTGACATGGTGACCGAAGAAGCACTGCCCAGCTATTCGGTGTCGCTCAATCTGATTGCCAAGGACGAAAATGGCACCAGCCCGGAACCCTGGGCCAAGTGGCTTCGCGGTTGGACCGCAGAGGAAAATCGTCACGGCGATTTGCTCAACGCCTTCCTGCGCCTCACCGGCCGCGTGGACATGCGCGCCGTCGAAGTCACCGTCCATCACCTCCTGGCCAATGGTTTCAATCCGCGGGCGTTCCCCGATCTCTACGCCGGGCTCGTCTATACCTCCTTCCAGGAACGGGCCACGAAAATTTCACATAACAATGTCGCCCGGCTGGCCGATGCCGAGGGCAACAAGGCGCTTGGTGATATCTGCCGGCGCATCGCCGGCGACGAGGCCCGGCACGAGGCGTTCTATACCCGCATGATGGGCGCGGTATTCAATGTCGATCCCCAGGGGGGCATGATTACCTGCGGCAATATGCTCAAACGCATCATCTCCATGCCCGGCCGGCTGATGTATGACGGGAAAGACCCAGACCTCTTCGACCACTTTGCCGTGGTCGCCCAGCGCCTGAGCGTCTACACCGTTCACGACTACGCCACCATCGTCCGCCATCTCAATGATACCTGGGCCATCGCCAAGCTCTCACTTACCGGCACTGCCGCCAAGATGCAGGATTTCATGTGCCGGCAGGCCGAAAAGCTCGAATCCATGGCCGACAGCGTGGCCGAGCGCATCGCCGCCGAGCCGCTCGTGAAATTCAGTTGGATTCATAACCGGCTGGCCTGACCCGCGTCCGCCGGCAGCTTTCATGCGTCCACTTGCCGGTCGATCCACTCACACAGCGAATGAAACAGCAGCTTGTGCCCTTCCTGAATCCGCGCTGTCGAATCACTGGGAACGATCAGCTCGATATCGCAGGTGTCCTTTAGTTTTCCCCCGTCGCGGCCCAGAAAACCCGCCGTCATCACCGACTGCTTTTGCGCGGTTTTCACCGCCTCGATCAAGCTCGGCGAATTTCCGCTGGTGCTGAAGACCACGAGCATGTCACCGGGATTTCCCAACGCTTCCACCTGACGCGAAAATACCCGTTCATAGCCGTAGTCATTCGCGCAGCAGGTGATGGCCGCGGCCTCGGTCAGCGCAATCGCCGCCAAGGCCCGGCGGTCTTTCCTAAATCGCACGCTCAGTTCTTCGGCCAGATGGGCCGCATCGGCACAGCTCCCGCCATTGCCGCATACCAGCACCTTGCCGCGTCGGTCCCATGTCGCCAGCATCGCCTGGCCCAGCTTCAGCAGACCAGGCTCGAGCTGCGCCATCTTCGGCAGCAACTGGCTCCACTCCTCAATACTCTGCCTTAAAATCTGTTGCACGGCATGGCCTCGAAAGTGGGTGTTAGTGGACCGGGCGGCGCTTTTCAATCCGACATCTACGCGACCTAAAAATGCGCGTCGGTTCGCATGTACGCGCTTTCAATGTCGTCGATATCCAGCCCGGTGTCGTTCTCGGCAATCTTCCCGCCAATCAGCCCGTCTCGATACATCATCCGGCCCGTCGCCAAATCCTCTTGGCAAACGACCGCACGGTCACGGGGACGTCCGGCACTGAGCCGCTCGCTGGTGTAATCATCCTAACACAAAACCCCTTCGGACAATTAGTTGTCCGGCTTGGCGGGATTCGTCCGGGCGTGCTTGGCATCAGTGGGGCGCGGAAATTTTTTCTGCCTGCACCCTCCATCTGTAATGATTGGCATAGCCGTATATATGTAAGAAAGTTATATGAACAAAAGTCACTTTGATCGAACGAATAAGTGGACCTAAAGTGACATAAAAGTGACCTGAGAATCTCCCGTATTTGTCCGCCCATGCACAAGAAAGCCCCGTTTGCGCAGGTTTTTCCCTGTCCTTTTTCCGGCCGTGGTTGATGACTAATGCCCGCCATGCGTCTGCCACTGTTCCGCGAGCATAATATCATAAAACGCCCGAAAAATCCGCTAAAATCCGTGAAACCGTTAGGGAGTTGTTCGCGGGCGTTTCAAGGGGGGAGTGGCAACCTGACCACCGATTCCGCCGGATTTTGAACGCGAATGACGCCCATTCGAAGATTGTCGGGTCAGCGCACGAGAAATCGTCGCCGGCCGCATCAACTGGCGCGACATCACAACCCCTAAAACCGTGTCAAATGACGACAAGGCCGTGGCCGAGGCGGAGGTCGGGGGAGTCCGGCCCTACTTCGAGAAAGAGTACGTCCGCCCGGACCGCACTTTTCAAGCCATTTTTTTTTATTAGCCGGATGCGCGCGATAGGCCCGATGATTAACTTCCGTGCGGTGATGTTTCTGGAAGCACCCGCAAGCTTCATCTCCCGAGTGACGTAAGGGATAACAAAGGAATTGCGAACATGGAATTAAGAGGACAAGTTCTCATCGCTGACGATGACGAGACGTTCAGTGTTTTGACCGCCGATCTGCTGATCCGAGAAGGATACGAGGTTCGACGGGCACCCGACGCTGCCACCGCGCGCGACATCCTCGAGAACAGTCCTTCGGAGCTGTTGATCGCGGACATCAAAATGCGGGGCAACTGGAACCTGGAGCTGATTGAGGCGATTGCCGGGACCAAGCATGAGGTTCCTGTGATTTTGGCGACCGGCGATCCCGATGTTCCCACTGCAGTCAAAGCGATCAGCTTGCCGGTGATTGCTTACCTGCTAAAGCCGATTGCATTCGCGGACTTGCTCGGGCACGTCGAGCGCGGAGTGCGCATTGGCCAATCGAACCGGCGCATGGCATTGGCGCAGAATCGACTGGGAGATTTGCAGAAAGAACTGAACGGCCACCGCAACATCCCGGCACGGGCCGTGGTCGGTCCATCCAGCGTGGGGTCGTTCGTGGCCATGACGATGGGGCAAATCATGGATTCGCTGAGCGACCTGCAACACCTGGCGCTGGCAGAACACGCCGAAAAAACGAGCAAGCCTGTGTGCCATTTGCTCGACTGCCCGCGCCTGACGATGGCGACAAATGCGCTCACAGAGGGAGTGGCCACGCTGGAGCGCACCAAGCAGTCTTTTAAGAGCCGGGAATTAGCCGACCTGCGTCACTATCTGGAAACTATTTGCAGTGCGCTTCGGGCATGAATTAGGGGACGTTCCGCCGCGATAGGGGGGGCAGCGAAAAGAAAAAGGAAGCACTTCAAGTTTAGGGGTGGTCACGTCGATACAACTCGTGAATAGGATCGAGCCCGTGTGGCTCATCCACCTTGTCGAGCGGGCCGAACGGGCTCGCAAGTCGAAGGCGTAATTGGGTTTCTTCGTTCGCGAAGGATCTCGATTGCGCCTTCTTTTTTTTCTGGAAGGAACAAGCAATGAGCGCAATCGCCACGGCAACACCAGCCAATGACACGCGCCGGGGAGGCAAGTACCTCACGTTCGCTCTGGGCGAAGAGGAGTACGGTCTGGCCATCCTGAAAGTGCGGGAGATCATCAAGATCATGGCCATCACTGCCGTGCCACGCACCCCGCACCACGTTAAGGGTGTGATCAACCTGCGCGGGCAGGTCATCAGTGTCGTGGACCTCCGGGCCAAGTTCGGGATGCCCGAGGTCGAACGCACGGTGCAGACGTGCATCATCGTGGTGGACATCCGCCACGGCGACCGCAAGGTCAACACCGGGATCATCGTGGACCGCGTCTCAGAAGTGCTCAACGTGCTCGATGACCACATCGAGGACGCCCCGAGCTTTGACGCCGGAGTCGATAGCGACTTCATCCTGGGGATGGGCAAGATCGGCAACACCGTCAAGATCCTGCTCGACATCGACAAGGTCCTGGGTGCCGACGACATCGTCGAAGCCAGCGCCGCGAACTGAAGTACCCCAACGGAGCCACCCCGGTGAAACACGCACTTCAAATCTGTGTTCTGATCGGCCTATTGAACTACCCGTTCCTGGCCACGGCCATAGGGTCGTCGCACGAATCCGCGGGAGGCCCGGCCCCGCGCCAAGTCCTCCAGCAGATGCGGGAAGGCAACGAGCGGTTCGTCGCCGGCACGTCCGCTCATCCTCGCCAGGATAGCGACCAGCGCAACCTGACCGTCTCCAAGGGGCAGCATCCGATCGTGTCGGTGCTCTCCTGCGCCGACTCCCGGGTTCCCGTCGAACAGATTTTCGACCAGGGGATTGGCGACCTCTTCGTGATCCGGGTGGCGGGCAACGTCGCGGCCGTCGACGAGATCGGCACCATCGAATATGGCGTGGGGCACCTGGGCACACCGGTGCTGCTGGTGCTGGGCCATAGCAATTGCGGCGCGGTCACCGCAGTCGTCGAGAAGGCGGCCGTTCATGGCAACATCGCAGCGCTGGTGGCACCCATCAAGCCGGCGGCCGAGCAGGCCCGGAAGGAACACCCGCGTTCCACCGGCCCCGAATTGATCGCTGAAACGGTGCGTCTCAACGTCTGGCAGGCGATCGCGGACGTGTTTCAAGGAAGCGAGGAGATCCGCGATCGCGTGCGCTCCGGCTCGCTGGAGGTCGTGGGCGGCGTCTACGACCTGAAGAGCGGCAGCGTGACATGGATGGGCGCGCATCCAAAACAGTCGGCGCTGCTGTCGGCCCCGCCGGCCGTCGCACACGGGGCCGGGGCGCACACCGGCCCGGCGTCCGAGGCCACGCCGGCGGCGGCAGCCGGAGATGAAGCAGGTATCGCGCACGAAACGGCTGCCGCCGATCCCGTGCAGGGCGGCGGGTCGTCGACCTTATGGATTGTCTGCGTCCTGGCCGGCGTGCTGCTGTCTGGCGGGGTCGCAGGGTTTGTTTACTGGAAATCAGCGGAGAAGCGTCATTACACCACTGCCTTTGAAGGGACTGTCGAAACAGCGCCGGCCGATGCCGTCGCCGGCGCCCGGGGGCGGAGTCATCTGGGGATATCTGAGCAACTCACTAACAAAAGGAATAGCATGAAACTGGGAACGAAGATCACATTGGGTTTTGCAAGTCTGATTGTCATCGCGTTGGTCCTTGGGGGCCTGGCGGTGTGGAACATGCTGGGCGTCAAGACGGTCGCGACGACCCTGGCCACGGCCAACGTGCCGTCCGTCGCCATCGGCAATGAGGTGGAGCGCGACTCGCTCTCCACGATGTACGAAGCGCGCGGATATGCCTTCACAGAGGACAAGGGATTCCTCGACAAGGCACACGCCCATTTGGCGCAGGTCAAGAAGGATTTGAAGGATGCCAAGGAGCATGCCGCCAAGTTCCAGCTCGACGGTCTGAAGCAAAATGCGGAGAAGGCCGAGACCAAAGCGCTGGAATATGAAAAGCTGCTCGCGGAGACCGTCGTCAGGACGGAAGCGATGGCCAAGGACAAAGAGGGGATGAATGCATCCGCCGAAAAGTACATGAAGACATGTGATGCATATCTGGAATCCATGAAGAAGCAGCTTTTGACTGAGAATCACGCGGCCGTCACTGCGGCAGGCTCCACGACGGGCCAGCCGTCGACGTCAGCGGCAGAATGGGAGAAGAAGCTGGAGGACCGGGCTTGGAAGCTCGCCACGGCCAATGACATCATCGATCTTGGCAATGCGATTCGAATCGGCAACTGGAAGTCCCAGGCGACACGTGACCCGAA
>JBBQSU010000127.1:0-9862 GCA_038234815.1 Tepidisphaerales bacterium
CGATCTGTTGTTGCAAGGTGGAATCCAGCACGGAGATCGTGGCATCAGGCAGGACGGATCGCGCGCCGTCGCGAAAGGCAAACAATCGCTGGGTCAGCCGGCGAGAGGAATCACCTTTGGGCATGGCAAAGCCCGCCCGGCGGACTTGTCGCTGGGTTTCAATCGCCCGGTCCAGGTCGCGCGCCATCTGCCCCAGCAGTCTCAAGTCCTCCGCCGAAAACTCCTGCGCCTTGGTGTTCCTGATAACGTGCAACGCCCCGGCGTATCCGCTCAGGATCGGGCTGCGCAAGGCTACGGCCGCTGCCCGATCCGCCCGATAAATTTGCCGAATCTTTTCTTCATACAGCCCGGTGCTGGCCACCTCGGCCATGCACACGGGCTGGCGGCGTATGATGGCCTGCCAGGTCATGGCGTCCTCCCTCGCCAGCGCCTTGGAATATGCCGTGATAATCCGATCATCCACCCGGGCAGACTGCACCAGTTGCAGCATTGCGCCCGGTCCGGTGGTGATGATCCACGCGGCTTGAAGGTTCAGCCGCCGGGCGAGAATCTCAAAAAACCGCGCGTAGTCCACCACATCGTCGTGATAGAAACGTTCATCCTCTTCCAGCGAATTTGTATCGGCCACAGGTGTCGTCATCATACCCAATCCAAAAGTATTCGATTCAGTTTTGTCCGATAAACCATGTGGCTTCAAGACCACATCCACACCACTTTAACGGCCAATTTGAGGCTTTTCGGCATCAACCAGAACAGTCGGTTCGATCGGCCGGTCGGTCAACACCGATTTTCTGCTCCGCATCGCCATTTCCTCTGCCAACTTTTCATGCCCAGCCCGCCCGGCACGCCGGTTGTTAGCTTCTGGGGCAACAAGGAGCTGCTTATGATCGCGTTGGCTCAGACATTTTTCACCGAACGCAAAATGAAGATCGCGCTGCTGACCCTGGCGACGTTCGCAGCCCTTTGCTAAGCGCGCTTTCCCTTGCCTTCCGGGCTGACCGCGAAAATATGAAACTGGTGCGATAGCGGCTCAAAATCATGCTGCCGGCAAATTTCGTCGCGCAGCAGCCGTAGCTTCTCACTCGAAAATTCAATCACCTTTCCTGTCGCCACACAGATCAAGTAGTCGTTTTGCTGTCGCCCGGCGATCACCTCATAGTAAGACTGCTTGTTGTCGAAAAAGACCTGCTTGAGAATCCCGGCATCCTGCAAATGGGCCAGCGTCCGATAAACCGTCGCCCGGCTCACGCGTTGCTCGCGCCCGCGCAGTTCGGCCGCCAAACCCTCCGGCTCGAACAGTCCCTTGTTCCGCAAAACCGCATCGAGAATAATCGCGCGCTCGGGAGTGAACTTCAGTTTCTCCCCGTGCAGATATCGCCGAAACACCGCACAGACCGGCTCAAAAGGCAACGCCTCCCGATCGACATTCCCCGAACGTCGCGGAAGATTCGACAGGATGTGGGCTGGCTCGGCCATTGGCTTAATTCTCGATTTTCAGACCGGAGGAAAGTCTATGCCCACCGGCACCGGCTTGCAAAGCTCGCGGGCCGTGATTGCCAGGAGCCGCCCGTCCTTCTGACCCGAAACAGGTGGTGCTTCGACAACGATGCAATCTAAAAGTCATCCCTTTCTCCTAAGTAATTGCAAATAAGTAGGTTACGGAATTTTGTCTCGAAAAAAGGGGGTCCAAAGGGGGTCCCAAAGGGGTCCCTTCGGTGTCCCGAGGCGATTCCAACGTTCTCGACGCGCCAAAACAACGGTTTTGCAGATCCGGCTTCACCGGATGCCTGCCTCGACCCGAATCCAATTCCGACCAATGCCCGTACCGCGCAAGCACGAGCGGCTAAGAGGACATCTGCAGGTCCGGCTTGGCCGGACGATTGCCCGGGTCCGAACCTAAAACGGACCGATGAACCCGGCGCGCTAGCGCCGGTGGCCAACAGGGCAACCAAGTCGATCAACTGGGTGGTACTCATAAATATACTCCTCTACCCTACGGACAGAAGTTGCGCAAATTGGCGCAAATTCGCGCAACTTGGAGTGCTCCAGAATTCATTTAAGGCTTTTCGGATACAGTGCTTACAGAAAAATTTATTTTTTTTGAAAATGGCCAAATCTTGGTGCGCTTTTTGGCGCCAATTTGCGCACCATTTCCTTGGCCGAGCTAAAGCCGAGGACTTGCTCCAAAATCGGTCGTGGCTTTACGCCGCCGTGTCGAAACAACGAGGGAGGCTGAACCACAAGCACCCAGCGGCACGACGAACATGGCAAACCGGGATTTCCTGCAGAATGCCTCGTCGTCCGGCAGAGCCGGGCCGGCGAGCAAAAAGGGATGCCCCGACCAAAATGAACAATGGCCCCTTCATAGCTGAATGGATTAAGGGGACCTCACCCTGTGATGCCACTACTGTCGCCAAACACCGTCTTCACCGCTTCCAAATAGCCGTAGGCGTAGAGGTCATCCGGCTGGAGATAGCTCGTTTCTGTCCATTCGTTCCAGCTATTGATCGTTATCAGCGGCGGTTGATTGGGGTGGGCGATGGCGAACGCTTTGGCCTGTTCCAGCGCTTTGCGGAAGTTCTCCGGCGTGTTGTTCTTCACTACGTCGGTTCGATACTCCCGGTAACGCGGATTGTTATCCCAGCCTACTGAAATGTGCGGAAAATAGGGGATGGTGAATTCGGATTCGATCCGAGTCCATTCCTTGGTGACGTCAGCCATAATGTCAACGTAATCCCTGGCCACCGGCGTGAAATGGCAAAACTGGTAATGCGTCATGCTGTCGAATCCAAGGTCGGCAACGATCTGACTGCTGGTGGCGGTCCTCCCCGTGTCCACACCACTTAAATTGACGTGCTGATTCCAATAGATCAGTTGAAGGTGGAGGCCGGGAAGTCCGGCCTTGAGCGCCTGCGATCGAAACCAATCGAACGCATCGCGCGTGGCGGCGATTCCACCCAGTCCTTTGGTGAGATTGGTCAGGTCATAAATGGAGAAAACCGGTTTGCCATCGATCGTGTAATACGACGGATGTTTGAAATACTTTTCGATCAATCGGTTGGCGATGATTTCAAATTCCTTGCGATCGACGGCACCGCCCCAGACGACCGGGCTTTGGGGCAGGTGAGAGAGTCGCATGTCCCACACGCAGTTGGCGTCGTGGTTAGCCCACATCAGATAGAACTTGACGCGCGAATTGTTACTCGCTTTTAGGTAGCCGTCGTTCAGGCAATTTTCGAGAAACGGCCTGCGGTCGTACCAGTACCAGTCATAGATAAAGACATTGACGCCATGATCGGCGGCGGCATCGATCTGCATTTGCATTACATACGGGTCGGCCTCGTTGACATAGCCCCACAACGGCCGCCGCGGCCAGTTGTGCCCGGGAACCTTTTTCAACGCGCTCTTAACGGTTTGCCATTCGCCGATGCCATCAGGCCAAAAGATAAGCGATCGCGGCTCGTCGCCGGTATACGAAGGCCAAATATAGGCCGCAATGTCGTAGTGTTTGTTCATGGTGGGCAATCCGTTTTTTTTGGATAGGACACGACGGGGTCAATGATTGTTATGTCTTTATAGCAATAACCCGCGCCGCTGCGAGCGATTCGGTTCAGATCATCTTGGTGAACACGCTGTCTTGCCTCGACGCAGCGCAGTGAATATTGCCGAGAGAATTTGGGTATCACATCTGGAAGGTGGATCTTGGGGGAGTTCGGCATTGAAGGGAGGGAACGCGCGACACGAGGGTCGCGGAGAGCGGGCGGCTTTCAAGTTCCCGTGGTTATCGGACCGATAGCAGCAGAGCGGGTCTGCGGGGCAACACGAAGGAGTCTGGATATGCCGGTAACCGTTGATTCTGAAACGCTCGAAGCGTCGGAAATGGGTTTGGAGACCGTTGGTCAGGTGCTGTCGCATTTGCAGCGTCGCGAGCGGCTGGTGGTGCATATTTTGATTGACGGGCAGGAGCCGGACCTGGAGCGGATGCCCGCGCTTCGGCAGACGCGCATCGACCCACAGACCACTCTGTTTATTGAGACGACCAATCCGAAGGAAATGGCCGCAGAGGTGCTGGCGGACCTGGAGGCGCATCTTGATGACGCCGAGCGTTTGAAGGCTGAATCGGCGGACTTGCTGGCGAGCAATCAGACGGCCCGTGCGCTGGAAAAACTGAGCGGCGCGTTTCGGGTGTGGCATCATGCGCAGGAATCGGTGCAGAAGATCACCCAACTTTTGCGGCTCGATTTGTCGGCGATCAAAATCGGCAACCAGACCATGACCGAACTGTTGAATTTGTTCAGCCAGATGCTCAAACAGATCAAGCACGCGCTGGAAAATCGGGATTTTGTGTTGTTGTCGGATGTGCTGACGTATGAATCGACGCAGACAACCGCGCAGTGGCGGGAGATGATCGGCACGCTGCGGGGTGTGGTCGCGCGATAACAGGTACGTGGCAAGATAAGCCAGTGGAACGGGATGGGCCGGTCGAATAAGCATGACATGGCTCAATCGGGCAAGGGCGAGGATTTCATTCGCTCGAGCAGTTTGATGCGTTCTTCGGGAGACGTTCGTGCCAGCTTCATCGAGAGCAGGCCGTTTGCAACACTGATCTGCTCGATGCGCACGGGCACACTCGCCTTGGCGTTGGTTTGGATATACAGGTAAGGTTCGGACGGCGTATGCTGCAGCATGGCCAGGATCAGCTGGGTGACGGCGGCCTTGCGCATGGCGTCGTTGGCGAGTGCAGAAACGGACAACGCGGACTCTTCGATGACGGCGGGAAGAGACTTGCGTAACTGTTTGACCGCGCGAGCTTTAGGCTTTTCTTGAACCACCTCCGGTAGGGGAAGAGTTCCGCCGTTGACGCGGAGCAGGTTGGGATCGAGCTGGCCGTCGGGGGTGATTCGCGGGGCAAATTGCAGGCTGGCCAGGATGTTGCGGCCCTTCAGGTGCCCCGCGACGATGAACGCCGAATCGTCAGTATAAACTTTCAAATCCGACAGCACTTCGGCGTAGCGGTCCTTCCACTGGCTGGCCCATTTTTCTGAAAAAGATTCCAACTCATCGTTGGTCAGGGTGATCGTCATCGACCCTGCGGTACCTTCCTGCGCCCAATTGCGCAATTCGACGAGCTTATCTTCCATTGATCTCGCCTGATCGGCCGCCTGCTGGGTGGTGAGATGCCCAACGCGATACCATGCCGGCCGGGACTGCACCCGGTATACCCCGACCAGCAAAAACCCGATCACCACCAGCAGAGCTAGCGCGATCAGCAGCAACAATCGTTTGAGCCATTTCATCATTTCATGAACCGAAAAATCGTCAAAATTCGTACACCCTTCACGGGGGTGAAAACTCACCCCCCTGTCCCGAGGGCGGAAATTGTATCGGGATTTTCCCCATTGGCGATACACTGCCCTCCTAAGATTGAGTTGAGCAAGCGTATGGCGGCACGTCTACCATCCACCGACTACCTGAGACTGGCTCGCCGACTGCGCGCCCGCCTGGCGGATGATTTGCCCGCGCTGCATCAAAGCCTCCAGTTGCTGGCCGATCGGCAAGACGGGCACGCAGCGTTCGCTTCGCTCGAAGAATTCCCATCCCAACAGCCCGAGGACTATTTCGCCCGGATGGTTCGCGCCGTTACAACCGGCCCGGTGCTCACCTACTCCGCCCGGCGGAATTTGCTGAATCAGGCCGCGCGGCTGGGCATCTCGCGATTCCATGCCAATCTCGTCATTGCCCGGGTTGCACATGAAGTAACCCTTCCGGGTAACGGGCAGGCGGCCGCAGTCTTACCGGGCCGGTATCGCTTGCTCGGGGCGATCTCGGTCGCCCTTGCCCTCCAAGGTGCGATACTGCTTGGCGGATGGATGATTTTTAGTTGAACATCCGCTTTGGTGGTTCCTCCTTCGCGCATTGGCTTGCGCCGGCTGTTTCAGGGCAAATCCAGCAGCATCAAATGCGCCTCCGAATCCGCTACAACTCGCAAATTTGCTTCATCGGCGATGCGCGCCTGATCCCCTGACCCCAGCGCATTCCCATTCAGCTTGATCGACCCTTCAATGACGAACAGGTAGGCGTGGGTACCCGCGGGCTGATAGTCGAGCGCTTGGCCGGCGGCAAGCTTGGCGATACGGATCGAGGCATCCTGATCGATCGCCAGCGTGCCGGGCACGTCTCCGCTGCTCACCACCGGCATCCACTGCTGCAGGCCGGGAACAATCGAAAACCCCCGCTGCTCCCAGCGCGGCGTACTTCCCTTGGTTCGCGGGAAAATCCAAAGCTGTATTAGATGCACGCTTTTGGCCGGGTCGGCATTGCGCTCGGAATGCAAAATGCCTTTTCCCGCGCTCATCACCTGCACCTCACCAGTGCGCAACTCCTGGGTATGGCCGAGGCTGTCACTATGGGTCAGGGTGCCGTCGATCACATAAGTGACGATCTCCATGTCCCGGTGCGGGTGCGTGTCAAATCCCGTCTGCGCCGCAACAATGTCGTCATTAAACACCCGCAGCGCGCTCCAGTGCAGGTTTTTCGGGTCGTGATAATCGCCAAATGAGAAGTGCCAGTGGGTTTTCAGCCAACCGTGATCTGCAAAATGCCGCTCGTTGGATGGAATTACGTTGATCATGGTCATACCCTTTATCAAAACCCGCCCGGCAACTTGCGCACTCAGATCGCTGCGGCCTGGCGGCGTTTCCAAGCGATTTAGGCATCCTAGGCCGACCGCCTGACCAAATCCGCCAACAGAACCCCGGAGGCGCCACTTGATGCCGGCCCCCTCCCCGTCTAACGTATACGCCCGTTTCGCCGGGGGCGCATGGATGCGCCAGAGTGAGGATCGGCGAGCGGTTTACTGGAAGGCGGCCGGTGGTTTTACCGGCTGGTCCAACACAATGTCGCAAATGCCGATCGATACGACACTCAACTCTGGCCCGCCGGCCAAAACCGTGCGCCATACCCTGGAGTTTGAAAAGCCACTGGCCCGGCTCGAACAGCAGATTCACGAGCTTGAGGCCCTTCAGGAACAGAAGCAGGTGGACTATGGACAGGAAATCCGCCAGCTTCGGGCCAATTACATGTCGCTCCTCCGCAAGACCTATGACAACCTCACGGCTTGGGAAACCGTGCAGGTGGCCCGGCATCCCCAGCGGCCGTTGTTCAAAGATTATGTCGAAATGATCTGCCGGGATTTTCGTGAATTGCACGGCGATCGGCTCTATGGCGACGACCCGGCCATCCGCTGCGGGCTGGCCCGACTCGGTGGACACAAGGTCATGCTGATCGGGCACCACAAGGGCAAGGACACCAAGGAGAAGGTTCAGTGTTACTTCGGCCTGGCCCATCCCGAAGGCTATCGCAAGGCCCTCCGGTGTATGAAACTGGCCGAAAAATTCGGCCTGCCGGTCGTGGCCTTGATTGACACCCCGGGGGCTTATCCGGGCATTGGCGCCGAAGAACGCGGGCAAGCCGAATCCATCGCCCGCAATCTCATGGAGATGTCGCGCCTCAAAACACCCATCGTCAGCATCGTCACCGGCGAAGGTGGATCGGGCGGGGCCTTGGGCATCGGCGTGGCCGACCGCGTGGCCATGCTCGAGTATGCCTGGTATTCGGTCATCAGCCCCGAGGCCTGCTCGGCCATTCTCTTCAAGGGCAACGAGGCCGCGGCTCAACTGGCCGAATCCCTCAAGCTCACCAGCAAGCACCTTAAGCAGTACAACGTCATCGACCACGTCGTCGCCGAACCCCTCGGCGGTGCTCACCGCGATCCCCACACCGCTGCCCACAACCTCGAACAGTACATCGCCAAGACGCTGCGCGATCTTAAACGCACCAAGACCGACAACCTGCTGGAACGACGCTACGAAAAATTCCGCAATCTCGGCGTCGTGCTTGAAACCGGTAAACGCGCCGCAACCAAGGCCGCCGGCTAGGCGGGCAGGGTGGTTCTTGCCCGACCCGCTTCCCTTTACACGATCTCCAGAATCTTGAATTCCATCGTCCCCCGCGGGGCTTTCACCTTGATCTTATCGCCCACGCGCGCCTTTAAAAGCGACTCGCCCATCGGGCTGTTCACTGAAACGTTCATCACCTCGCTGTTGGCATCGGCCGGCTGGGCCTCGCCGACCAGCTTCACCAGTTGCTCCGAATCGTCGTCCAGGTCCAGCAGTTTCACCGTATGACCCAGGAACACCATGTCCTCCGGCACGTCGTCGGTCGCCACCACCTGCAAGGTCCTTAGCTTGGCTTCCAGTCCGGCCAGTTCCCGCTGAATGTTCCGGTTCTCCTCCTTGGCAAAGTGATACTCGGCGTTCTCCGACAAGTCCCCCAACGCCGCCGCCTTGCGAATCCGGTCCTGCACGTCGATCTGCGCACGGAACAGGTCTTCCCGCTTCTTTTCCAACGCCACTTTTTCCTCGGCACTGACAAATTGCATGAACGTATCTCCTGCAAGCCACGATTTCTAAAACGCGAATCACCGCGCCGTTGGGCGCGGTGATCTTGTCCGATCCAGGACGCCGCCCATCATATCCCCCAACCCCACCCGGGCCAAGCGCCATTTCATCCAAAATCCCGGCCCGACCGGCATGATCCCCGACCGACCGGTCGCTGCCAGATAATCCGCCCCCGCGCCGCCACTGTCGCGCGGGTAGCAACAGGCCCTCCAACTCGCTCCGGGATTCTCTCTTGCTGAGGAAGGAAGCGACTTGAGGCAGTTCTTGTCGAAACTCGGCCAAATTTGCATATTTTGGAGAGATTTTTGAGAAAAAGGGGGTCCAAAGGGGGTCCCAAAGAGGTCCCTTTGGGGTCCCACTGCTGTCTTGGCGAAGTCCTTTCCGGGTCCGGCGGGGTGCGGGGAGGGTCCGATTTGTTGCGATCGTCCGATGCCTTCAAGCTGGGAAAATCCCGCGGGGGAGACGCACGCGGCTAAAAGGACATTTGTCGGTCTGGCGTCGCCGAACAATTTCCCCCGCCCGAGTACAACGCCGGGCAACCACCACGCCGCGCAAGCACCGGCGCGTAACGAGCCAATTAACGTCATGGAGTCCGAGGCAATCAACGTCATCAGGTCATTATTAGCCATAAGTAATGCCCTCTACCCTAGGGGCAGGAAAACGCCCGAAGGTGCGCGAATTGGCGCTAATTCGCGCAACTTGGAGTGCTCCAAAATGCAGTTAAACCTTTTGCTTTTCAGAGCTTATAAAAAATTTTATTTTTTTTGGAAAGGCTCAAATCTTGGTGCGCTTTTTGCCGCCAAACCGCGCACCAACCGGTCGAGGGGCTAGCAGAAAAGAATTGTCCACCGATGAACGCAGATGGAGTAAAGATCAATGAGGATCACGCTGGGGAAGTATCCCACCCACCCGCTTACTTGCGAGGCATGCATGACACATCTTGGCGGCGACGATCCAACCTAGCGCCTGATTCGCCAAAGTCCCACTTTCCTCATGCGATACCCCGGTCCTCCCGACGATTTCCGTTGCCCGCCACGCCGCCACAAGCCAGTGTATTCACCACAACCCGTAACCAAAACGCCCGCGACGGCAGGGACTGCCGCCCTCCAGGGTGGTGTGTGGCGTTGCATGGGACGCGCTGGAGGGCGTCACTCCGTGACGCCGTTCCGGTTCGCGGCGGCAGTGACTGCCGCCCTCCAGGGCGGTGTGTGGCGTCGCATGGGACGCGCTGGAGGGCGTCACTCTGTGACGCCGTGCCTATTCCGGCGGCAGGGACTGCCGCCCTCCAAACGCGGGTTGTTGTGTTGTGTGGGATTGATGATGGATTCATCCCCTGAAATTCCGCAGCGAAAGCGCCCGGTGCATCGGGTGGTCGAGCACCGGGACCGGCCGACGATGGTGTT
>JBBQSU010000128.1:0-9676 GCA_038234815.1 Tepidisphaerales bacterium
CGCCGGGCCGCGCGGGCCTTGTGTTGCACCTTCGGCGTGACGTGAAACGTGGCCTCGCAACGACCAACGCGCTTGTCTCTCTCGCCAAGCCGCGCGGCCTCCTGCGAGATGTCCATCTCCACCAGAAGATTGAATTCTTTCTTCGTCGCCACCAGCGCCGCCAGACTTTCCTTAGGCCGGATGTGATAGACCGCAGGGCCGAAGCACGGCCGGAGAAATGTGTAATTGAGATTTTTGCAGACCACCGTGTAATCCCCGCCGCAGCGGCCGAAGACGTACATCCCCCCGGCGATTTCGGAATTGGCCAGTAGCGCGCCACCGGCCATGGCGCTATACCAGTTCCGGTTGAACCTGCGGAACGGCAGCCGGGCCGCGAATGCCTCGGCGCTCAACTGCTTCATGCGTATCCCGCTGAAAAATGCCAGGGGGAGCCAGATGAACGAACAAATGCTGGCCCAGAAATTGTCGCGCGTACTGAGCCGGCTGACGAACGCCTCGATGCGGTCGTACCAGTTCTGCATCTTGTCGGCCAGTTTCGACGGCTGCTGATAGGGCCGCTGGCGCGCCTGGACTTCCGCGACCGGCAGGGCGATCGGTTGACTGGAACTAGGTTGCAGCGGCTTCATGGGTTGGGCGCCTTCCATTGATCGATCTTTGCCCCAAGTTTCGGAGCAGGCAAGTGTAGCCACAGGAAATTTGAAAGAAAGACGCCTTGGGATTCGGTCCATTTCGCGTTTTTCGCCCCTATCGCGTATTTTTGGTTTTATGGGCGAGATCGATCGGGCGGTGGACCTTCTTCGCGCAGGCTCGCTGGTGGCGTTTCCCACCGAGACGGTCTACGGCCTCGGTGCCGACGCGCGGCAGGCCACAGCGATCGCGCGCGTGTTTGCGGTCAAGGGCCGCCCGATCACCAACCCGCTCATTGTTCACGTCGCCGATCAATCCATCGCGCGCCGATTCGCCCGAATCTGGCCCGAGACCGCCAGCCTGTTGGCCAGGGCATTCTGGCCCGGCCCGCTTACGCTCGTATTGCCCAAAGCTGACACGATCGTTCCCGGCGCGACCGCAGGCCAGCCCACCGTCGGCCTGCGCGTGCCCGATCACCCGCTTGCCCTGCGCCTGCTGAGCGCATTCGACGGCCCGGTGGCTGCGCCCAGTGCCAATCGCTCCAACCGTATCAGCCCCACCACCGCCGAGCATGTTCGACACGAGCTTGGCGATAGTGTTGATCTGATTCTTGATGGCGGGCCATGCCGCGTCGGCATCGAATCCACCGTGCTGGACCTGACTGGCGCCGTCCCCTCTATACTCCGGCCGGGCCAGATCAGCCTGGCGCAGATCGCCAATGTGATCGGCAAAGTGCATTTGCGATCGGGCCTGCTGGCGCCCGATCAGCCTGCTCGCTCGCCCGGCCAGCAACCGATGCATTACGCCCCGCGGACGCCGGCGTTTCGGTTCGATCCGGCCTGCGCGTTCTCGCCCGACCCGTCTGCGGGTGCTCTGCTTATTACCGCTTCGGGGCCATGGGGCTATGCCATCACGCTCCCGGACAATCCCGAACGATATGCCAATGGCCTTTACGCGGCCCTGCGGTCGCTGGACGAGCGGAATCTCCCGGCTATCTATATTGAATTGCCCTCCGACACGCCCGAATGGGCGGCCATCCGCGATCGGCTATTTCGGGCGACACGCCCGGGCTTGCCCGCCGGCCGGGTGCGTTCGCCGCAGCCATAGGCAAGCTACACCAGTGGCTTACTGTCGGCCTCGTCCCCTGCCCATTCCCATCCCTCGTCCCCCACCGCCACCACCGCGCCTGTGCTCGCCCTCCGGTTCCTTCGCTTGGGCCGAATCCAATCGCACGATGCGTATTGCCGATTCCCCGTCGAGCGGGCATTTGTTTTCGCAAATCCCGCAACCGATGCAACGGTCGGCCACCACCGACGGCCGCTGCAGAGTAATGCTGTTTCCGGTGGCATCGGTCACGCGCACTTCCTTATACACAATTGCCTTATCCGACACCGGGCAATGTTCCTCGCAACAGATGCACTCCTCATTCTTGGCCCAAGGCAGACATTTTTCGCGGTCGATGATCGCAAGGCCGATCGCGGTAGTGACTTTTTCTTCCACCGGCAATGCCGGAATCGCGTGTGTGGGGCAGACCTGACCGCAGAGCGTGCAATTAAGTTCGCAATAACCGGTGCGGGGCACCAAGCGCGGGGAAAACAGCCCTTCCACACCGGCTTCAAAAGCCGCCGGTTGCAGACCGTTGGTGGGGCAGACTTTCAAGCACTCGCCGCAGCGGATGCAGAGATTGAGGAAATGCTTTTCATCGCCGGCCCCGGGAGGGCGTAAGAGCGTCGCCTGCACGCTTTTCGTTCCGCCCAGTCGCGCAGCCTTCACCACCGCAGGCACCGCCAGCCCCGCGGCAACGCTGGTCAGCACTGCCCGGCGTGACATGCCCGATGCATTCGATTTGACCGGGCCAATCGGCCGCGACATAGCCCCCGCTGTGCCCGGCCCGAGCGCCTGCGAACTATCCGTCACCGGCAATGCAATCCCGCGGCGCTTGGGTCGGCGACGAAACGTAAACCGGGCGATCCCGGTGTTGCAATCGGCTTGGCAATCCATGCAAAGGTTGCACGCCTCTGGCGAGAACGACCCGCTGGCATCGAACGCCCCCATGCGGCACTCGGTTCCACAGTCCGAAGCGTTGGCGCACTTAGTACAAGTCCGTTCTGGCACCCTGCGCAGAGGCGAAAACCAGGCCAGCACGCCCACCATTGATCCGAGCGGGCAGAGATACCGGCACCAGAACCTTCGCCCGAGAAGTTCCAGTGCAAAGACCGCAGCCAGCATCCACATCGCCACGCTGGCCAGTCCGAACGCCTTGTGCTGAAACGGCAAAAGGCGATCTCTGACGAACGGCGCGATCTTGTTGAGAGTGCCCGTCCACCAGCCCGCGTGCGCCTCGCCGGTCTCGATTAGACGACTGGCCGATTGGTGCCACGCCGGATCAACGCCAAAGGTCAGCCCGCGAGTGAGCAAGCCGATGGGATCG
This sequence comes from Tepidisphaerales bacterium, assembly GCA_038234815.1. Taxonomy (GTDB): domain Bacteria; phylum Planctomycetota; class Phycisphaerae; order Tepidisphaerales; family Tepidisphaeraceae; genus JBBQSU01. The sequence goes on from JBBQSU010000128.1 coordinate 3,059, forward strand.
AGATAACCCACCAGCGGAAGCCCGATCGCGGCGAAAATAAGCATCAGGATGAGCAGGACATGGCGAGTGGGCCGGATGGCGTTCGCCCAGGGGGTGCCCGGCCGAACCGGCCGTCCGGTGATCCGGCGTGCCAGCCGCTGAATCGGGCGAAGCAGTCGATGAAACAGATCGAGCAGCGTGCCCAGCGGGCAGACCCAGCCGCAGAAAAATCGACCCAGGAGGATGGTTAGACCAACGATGACCAGGGCCGGCCAAAGGGTTGAGATGATCGTCCGTCCGGCCAGCACGGCTGCGGCGCTGATCAGCGGATCGATGCGAAAGAAGAAGTTCACTGGCTGGGCCAGTTCATCGGCGCCTGCGTATTCGGTCCGCCGAAAGAGCCAGAGGAAAAGCCCGAGCAACAATAGCTGGGCCGCGCGGCGCAGGCTGCGCCAGGGGAAGGCGCGCCGGCGGCGGATCGGCGGCTTGGGCATGGCAGAAGTTGCCGACGATTGCTCCATTATCAAACCTCGATGATCTTCACTTTGTTCAGATCCATCTCGCCCAGCCCCAATTGGTGCGCTGCCACTGTCGATTCGATTTCCTCGGGTTTCATGCCGAACAACGTGGTGGCGTAGGCGTCGGCGGCCACCGGATCGGTGCTCACAATCACCGTGTCCAACACCTTCACGTCCTCGATCTTCCCGCCCTGCGGACCGTGCCGAAGCAGAATCCGCGTGGCGTCGATCACCGTCAGCTTCGGCCGAATCACCGTGTTCAACTCAGCCAGCTTCTGCCCGATCTGCTGGTGAATTTTCCCGCGCGACCCGCCGATCACGCCCATCACGTTCTTCATCCCCAATGTCAGTTTTGATAGCCCGTGATGCTTGGCCACCGGTACGTTAATGTAGCAATCGGCGGCCACGGCATCCTTATGAAAATCCCACTCGGTGACGACCTTTCCGCGGTCGATCTTCACGGGAACGAAGTGCCGATCCTCTACATAAGGACAAGTCGCCCGGGGGTCGTTTAGCGAATGCACGGCGTCGAGAATTCCGCTGTTGGTATAGCACCGCCGGGCATCGTTACAACTGCGATCGAATACCTGCACCGAGCCGGCGCGGGCATCGAGGCATAGCTTGACAATGGCCTTAACCACGTCCGGGTGGGTGTTGGCAGCGTGTTCCGGCTTGCGGTCCCAGCCAATATTCGGCTTCACCACCACCTTGGCATTGGGCTGAACGAACTTACCGATGCCCCCAAGCTTGGTGATTGCGCTGGCGACGAGCTGCGCATAGTCCTTCCCGCGGGCCACGATCAGCACCGGAGTTTCCAGCGGCACATTGGCAAAGGCATTGGGCATCAACAACACCGGCACCGCCACCCCCGCCGACCAAGCCGCCATTTGCTGCAGAAATTCACGTCGATCCATGTCCATTGATGCCATAGAGATTCTCCAAATGAATAATAGGACATTATAGTCTTATTCTCTCAGGAGTTGAAGCCTGAAGTCCCCGACTCGTCACAGGGGCGTGCCCGTTTTTTCGGGGCAGCCGTTAATTCTTGTGCGCAAATGCGTTGGCCCAGTAACGGTCCCATAGGCCGGTGCTTTGGTATAACGCCTCCAACGCCATCATCGCTTCGGCGTTGTCCATGTCCCAGCGGCGGCCCCGGCCTTTGATCCGATCCATCGTCACACCGCACATCGATTCCATCGGGCCACTGCCCACGTCCAGCCCGCGAGCGTCGCATTGCTCGTAGCGGATCATGTCGCGCCGGGCGGCGACATACTGGATCAATCCGTCGGCCGCCTTTCGTTTGTTCCCGCGCAACGACGCGCGCCAGTCCAGCAGCCGCTCGAAAAAAGGCTCATATCCTTCGTGACGCAGCACATGCAGTGTTTGAGCCAGCCACGCTTTTGCGGCGGCGGTATTCGTGGCCGCCTGCCCGACGTGTTCGCTGGTGTGATAAAAATCGAGCAACACCCATTCCAGCGGGAGCATGTCGAGATTGGACTTGAGGCAAACGGCGCCATCGACGATCCCGATCCGTTCATCCGCTCCCCGCAGACGCACCCGCGTCGCCTCGCGTTTGAGCAGACGCCCCAGTCCCTTCACCTTGCCGCAGGTCACACCCACCAGCCGATGCTCATGGGACTGGTCGTACAGGCATGTCACGTAAACCTGCTTGTAACGCTGGTCCGAGCCGGTCTTGACGGGCCGGAGCTTGCCTAATCGCCGCCGCCGCTGTGCCGGCATGTCCCGCCGTTTCCGCTGCACGGTGGCGCGCCGCTTGTCCTTCTCGCTCTGCGTGGTTGCCGGCACCAATACGCCGTCGGCGCTGACGTATAATCGGCTGACCTCCCGCCCATCGGGGGTTTGCGTCTTGCAGTCCGATGCCGACCAGTCCAACTCCAGTTGCTCGTCACCCGACGCCTTGAGCACATCCAGGCCTTCGCCTTCGACGATCTGGCGGAACAACTCCTCGCCGCAGTCGATGTGGGCCGCGTGCTTGAGATTCTCACGCCCCCGCGAAAAGCTGCGGGCGTTGCCCCCTTCACGGCAGCACAACTGCCTCGCTCCCACGCTCACCGTCGCCTCGGTTTCATCCACCAGCCGATCCGCCGGGCACTCGCTGCCTTGCTGCTTGTCGCCAAACCGATGGCGATGCAGTTCAATCCGTCCGTTGGCGCTTTGCGTGCTTCGCAGGCACAACCCCTTGTTGGCCTTGGCTTTGCCCGACGCGTCCTTCGGAGGGGGAAAAACTCGACTCGCTTGAGTCGATCCTCATCTGCACCGCCGTCTCAAATGCCTTGCATCTGAACTCGGCCATCAAATCCCGAACCTGCATCTCCGAACCGCTGATCACATTGCCGGTAGGCGCGGCGTTCACCGCATCGGCCACCTGCTCCATGATCCGGCGGCACTCCAGTTGCATCCTGGTCACGAATTCCTGCTTATCCAACATCAAAAGCCGATCCATGGCTGACTCCTTTAATAAACCCGGCCCCCAAGCCGGTGACGGCGACAAGTTTACCACCTCCCTAAAAAATGGGCACGCCCTTCTGATGGGGCCGGCAGGGGTGTTTATGCGTTTCCCATCCGAGATGGATATAGTTAAGGATATGGACGCGCTGAGCCGAGAGAAGTTCGTTGAACAGGTTTTCCTGCACGTGCGGTATAAATTCCCGCTCGTAAAAGTGGGCCGGGCGCAGCAGTCGTTTTCCGTTAAAATTAACGGGCACTTAGCGACGCTGGAGAACCTGTATCGCGCGTGTTGTTTGCACCCCGACGACGTGTTGCGGCACATCGAGCGATGGGTAGTGGAGTTGTTGAGGGCGAGCGAAGGAGGACCGGACCGGAAGGCTTCGTTTAAGGACTTGAAGGATCGGATTCTTCCCTTGGTGTTGCCGGCGGAAAAGGCCGGGCCGGCCGAGTCCACCGTCACCCAACCGCTGATTGACGGGCTGGTCATCGGATACGCCATCGACAGCGATCGGACGATCGCGTACATCACCAGGGCGCAGTTCGAGGCCTGGCGCATTTCGATCGACCAATTGCACGAAACGGCGATCGAGAACCTGGTGGCGCGGAGCGAGGCGATCAATGCCCATGCCGCCGAGGACGAGAAGGGGCGCGTCAGCCTGATCTTGTTCCAGATCATGGACGGATACGATGCGAGCAGGCTGCTTCTGCCGTCGTTACACGCTCGGCTCCGAGAGCATCTGGGAAGTCCGTTCGCCGCCGGCATCCCCAACCGTGACATCCTACTCTGCTTTCGGAACGACGAAGCGACCGTCGAGAGAATGCGCGAGCAGATTAAGTCGGACTATCGTTCGATGCCGCACCAGGTGACAGAGCGATTGTTGCTGGTGACGGCCGACGGCATCGCCCCGCGGAGCTAAATGCGGCAGAGCAGGCATCAGCGATCGATCGCAGGTTCAGGGATGGCCCTTTGAAGCTTCTGCACGTTTTGCGCTATCGTGGCGATCGGCTTTTCAAGCAGAACGTCATACCCCCTCTCCAGCGCAGTGATACAGGATGCGACGCAGTAACTGTCCTGCGGGCCGATGATTGGCGCATCAGCAGAATGGTCTTCCTCATTAACACGACGGCTTGTTTCGTAGAGGATAACGTTAAAACAACCCGGCAAATTTCCCCAGAATAATGACTCTCAGATGTCAATGCCGGTTCGAAATTTCGTCGGCAAATCTCGCGGGCGAGTGGTGATCACCTCTTGGCGTCAGAACCGCCATCAGTAGTGTGGAACGGGTGTCGGCCTCGGATATACTGGCACGCCTACGGTAACTGACGGCCGCGATCATTGATGCACTGATATGCCGACGCCATCCCACCCGGAAACCTCGTCCCCCAGCCCGCTGCCGCACACCGAACTGGCGGCGGTGGCCCTGTCGGCCAGTGCCGGCCCCACACGCAAGCCGCTGGCCTCGCGTCTAACAGTGCATCTGGCATTGCTGCTGATCTGTGCCGCAGCGATCGTGCCTTTCCTCTGGATGCTCTCCACCAGCCTCAAGACGCTCGACGACGCCCTGGCTTATCCCCCGCGGATGTTCCCGGAAGTATTCCAATGGCGAAATTACCTCGACGTTTTCCGGAGTGAGAAGGCCAACTTTTTATTGTGGACGCGCAATACGCTCGTCATCGCCGTGTTGGGTGTGATCGGCACCACCCTCTCCAGCGCGCTGGTGGCGTATGGGTTTGCCAAGGTGCGATTCAAAGGCCGCGGAGTGCTCTTCGGGGTGATGTTGTCCACCATGATGATCCCGTTTCCAGTGACGATGGTCTCGTTGTTCGCGCTGTTCCGCTGGCTCGGAGACAGCACCGGAATGCCCTGGCTGGGCACGTTCAAACCGCTTTGGGTGCCGGCATTTTTCGGAAGCGCGTTTAATATCTTTCTGTTGCGACAGTTTTTTCTCACCATCCCTACCGATATCTCCGAAGCCGCCCGTATCGACGGGTGTAGCGAACTGGGCATCTTCTGGCGGGTGATTCTGCCGTTGTCACGGCCGGCGCTCAGCGTCGTGGCCTTGTTCGCATTTATGGGTATCTGGAATGACTTTCTCGGCCCGCTGGTTTATCTGCAACGCCCCGAGCAATTCACGCTGGCATTGGGCCTGCAAAACTTCCAATCCCAGCATGGCGGCACGCCCTGGCATTTGCTGATGGCCTCCAGCGTGCTGGTTATCCTGCCGGTGCTGGTCCTTTTCTTCCTGGCCCAGCGAACGTTCATCGAAGGCATCGCCACGACGGGGATGAAAGGCTGAAGCGATAAGTTGATCACGTAAGGGGTAACGGATACTGGACGCTCGACCCAAATCGCCAGAAGTTGACGCCCGCTCCCCAAGCACTAAAATGCCGTCGCAAATAAGCCGGGGCCATGGTCTAACGGCATGACGACTGAATCGCATTCAGTAGATCGGGGTTCGATTCCCCGTGGCTCCATTCGAAACCCTCGGTGTTCCGAGGGTTTTTCATATCGAAGTTGAATTTCAGCCTCCTCATCCGGCCATTGAGCGACTTATGATCGCTCTGTTACCTGGAGTGGAGACAGTGCAATAGTGTGCTGAGTAACGGATTCGAAGGGCGGTGATCGATGGCTTCAGAAGCAGCATATCGAGAAGCTGCACGACGCGCCCATACGCTGCTCGCGATGTTCTTCGTACACTTTATCTGGAGCAAACCGATCCCCCACGTCGTGGAGAACGGCTCCATCGTCTCCTCGATCGACATCGCCCAGAGCGAAGGCATGAAGCCATACGAAATTCTGTTTCGCTGACGTCCGTAATAAATTGATCGTGTTCTGCTCAAATCCAATGTCGACATCTAAGAAGAACACAATGAAGAATCTTCTCGCGATCGCGGTAAGTGTGTTGGGGATCCCGGGCGCGGTGTTGTTCGCAGGTGCGGACGTGCCTGCAACGCAACCTGCCTCGGCGCCCGCGCCAGGTCTTCGTGCAGAGTTCATGTACGCACGCCTCGAGGAAAATGGCGGCGTCGGAAACTATCCCACCTTCGGTTCCTTTAATGTCCATTTGGCGCAAGTCAAAGGCACCTATTACGCCGCCTTCATGCTGCGGGATAGCATGAAAAATCCCGCCCACGTGCGCGTCAAACGAAGCCGTAATGACGGAAAGACGTGGGAGATGTTTTATGCCGGCGATCATGGGAAAGTGGACGCCACCGAGCTGCCGCCGGTCATTGCGGCCGATCGAGCCGGCAGGCTTCACATGCTCTGGGAGGACGGTGGCACCGGCCGCTACGCGCGATTCAACGGCGATCCGCTCAACTCCACTCCCGACCTCATCAAGGCCGACATGGGACCCTGCAATTCCAAATGGTCCATGGCATATGACCCCGCGCGCGATGTTCTGTATTGGTCCCGGCGCGATTGGCAGACGAATCTGCATGTTCTGACGTTGGACACCTCAGGGGAAATTCTTAACGATTGCGAGGTGGTCAAAGGTGTGGGGGACTGGGCCGATGGCCGTGTGGACCACTGGGACGCGCATTATCAGGCCCTGTCGGTCGATCCGGCCGGACGGCTTCATATGGTTTACAACCCGCACCTCTGGCCGGCGGGCAAAGATTCGCAAACACCACGGAACACGCCTTACCAGCG
>JBBQSU010000129.1:0-9602 GCA_038234815.1 Tepidisphaerales bacterium
ACGAGAATCTCCGCCGACATCGGCACGCTCTCCGGCCCCATGGCCATGGCGCCGACCGGCTCGAACTGCGTCAATCGCTTGCCGTCCCGAAAAATCTCAAACTTCGTCAGCATGTTGGGCCGGCGATCTTAACAGGCACGCACGGATTGCTCCAATCAACGCCCGCGCGTGTCCGGCGATCAATTTTCAGGAGTCGGCGCGGTCGCGGGCTGCCGGCGTTGCTCGGCATTGAGGCGCAGCCTGTATTCCGCCAGTTGCAACGTGGTTTCGTTGAGCGCCTGGCGAGTGATATGAAGTTCCCTATCTATCCGCTCGACCCTGTGCCGATACACGGCTGTACTGACGGCCATTGAAAGCATCGCGGTCAGGCTTGAGCAAATCAGCGCCGGCCACGCCCATTGCAAGCGAGACCGATCCGGCAAGTTGCTGGCGGATGATTTATCTGTGGATGGGGGCATGAGCGGCCTCTCTCGATATCGCGATCACCGGTCCGCAAACGGATAAAAACTAATCGCCAGACTATTTCTCTCGCGTGATGAGGAAAATAGCAACGTCAGCATTGAGATTCGGATCGTCAGTGATTCTGCGGTCGGTTTCCGTGTCCAGATACACCTGCCGCTCGACACGGATGTTTCGTCCGCGACAGAAATCCTGAAAATCCAGTATCGACGGGAAGCGGCAATTGGGTGTGTTGTGCCAGTCGTAGCTGTAGATTCCGGTGCCCTTGGGACTGCGGCCCTGCTCGAAGAGCATTCGCCGGAGTTTGTGGTAGGCGAAGTTGGGAAAACTCACCAAGCCCCACCGTCCCACGCGAAGCATTTCGTCGATCACTTGCTCGGTTTGCGAAACCGACTGAAGGGTTTGCGACAGGACCACCACGTCAAACTGGCGATCCCCGAAGGCTTCGAGCGGGCGGGCCAGGTCGAATTGCACCACGTCCAGTCCGCGGCGCACGGCCTGCCGGATCGCGGCCTCGCTCACTTCCACGCCCACCAGTCGCCGCGAACCGCCTTGCGCGCGCAGTCGCGAGAGCAGTTCGCCTTCCCCGCAGCCCAGGTCCAGCACGCTGGCCTGGCTCGGAATCAACTCAAGAATCAGATCATGGTCGAGCCGATCCCCGGCGAAGATGCTGGTGGTCGCGCCTGTCGTGGCCGATCGCGCTGGCGGCGCTTCAACAGAATCGTCGGCACGCAAGAATCCTTCGATCAGTCCGCCATAGCCGCTCAGATCATCGGCCAGCAGGAAGGCGTCGTGGCCGTAAGAACTGCTAATCTCGGAATAGCTAACGCTTTTCGCCGCAGCGATCAGGCCATGCACAATCTGCCGGCTTTGTTCCGGTGGAAACAACCAATCGCTGCTGAAACTGACGACCAGCCACCGGCAAGACGTCGCCGCGAAGCAGGCAAGCAGCTTCTCTGGAGTGTCGCCGATGTCGAACAAATCCATGGCCCGCGTGATCGTGACATACGAATTGGCATCAAACCGCTCGACGAACTTGTGCCCTTGGTGGGCCAGGTATGAACCGACCGAGAAAATCTTTTCGAATTCTGTCGTAACGTCGCGGGGAGAGAGACGCGTGGCGTCGAACTTGCTCGTCATCGACTCGCGCGACAAATAGGTAATATGCCCGAGCATGCGCGCAAGCGCCAACCCCACTTCGGGCCGGGAGGATTTGTCGTAGTATTGCCCGGAATGAAAGTTCGGATCGCGGAGAATGGCATTCCGGCCTATTACGTCGAAAGCCATCGCCTGGCTGGTTAAGCGCGGACTGGTCGCCAGCAGAATGGCGTGCTCGACACGATCGGGATACCGCGTCGCCCACACCATCGCCTGATGCCCGCCGAGCGATCCACCCACCACCGCAGCCAGCGATTGGATCGCCAGGTGGTCGATTAGCCACCGCTGCAGTTCGACCATGTCGGTGACGGTAATGACAGGAAAATCCGCCCCGAAGGGCACGCCGGTGCGGGCGTCGACGGAATTCGGACCGGTGGTTCCACGGCACCCGCCAAGAATGTTCGAGCAGATGACGAAAAACCGGCCGGTATCGATCGCCTTTCCCGGGCCAACCACCAAATCCCACCAGCCGGCCCGATCCGCAGCGTGATGTTGCGCCACATGCGAATCACCCGTCAGCGCATGGCACACCAGCACCGCGTTGGACCGATCTGGATTCAGTTCCCCAAACGTCTCGTAAGCCACCGAAACGTGAGGAAGCTCGATTCCACTTTCAAGCCGAAACGGACGATTGAATGTGACCTGCTGCATGAATCAACATCATCCGCGGGCAAGCAATCTCGACTGACCTACTTCGCCTGTGATGCTTTCAGGGCCTGATCGATGTCCGCCAGGATGTCCGCGACGTCCTCGATGCCGATCGACAGGCGCACGTACTCCGGCGAAACACCGGCCTGTCGCTGTTCGTCTTCGGTCAACTGCGAATGCGTGGTGGACGCCGGATGAATGACCAACGACTTGGCATCGCCGATGTTGGCCAGGTGGCTGAGCAGCTTCACGTTGTTAATAAACCGCACGCCGGCTTCCTTCCCACCCTTGATGCCAAAGCCCACGATCGCGCCCTGGCCATCGGGCAGATATTTCTGCGCCATTTTTGCATCGGGATGATTGGGCAGGCCCGGATAGGTCACCCATTGCACTGTCGGATGAGAGGACAGGAATTTCGCCACGGCAAGGGCGTTTTGGCAATGTCGCGGCATCCGCAGGTGCAGCGTTTCCAAACCCATCAAGAACAAAAAAGCCGCGAACGGACTCATGGCGGCACCGGTATCCCGCAGCCAGTGGAGACGGGCATGGATGATGAACGCAATGTTACCCATCGGGCGCAGGCCTTCTTCCAGGATCATCCCGTGATACGACGCATCAGGCGCACAGAACTCCGGCCATTTTTTCGGATCGTTCGCCCACATGAACTTCCCGCTATCAATCACCGCCCCACCGATGTGTGTGCCATGCCCGCCGATGAACTTGGTCGTCGAATAGACAACGATGTCCACGCCGTGTTCGATGGGCCGGAACAGCGCGGCCGTCAGCAGGGTGTTGTCGCAGATCACGGGAATGCCGTGCTGGTGAGCGACCTCAGAAATCGCCCGGTAATCCGGCACGTCGCCTTTTGGGTTTCCGACCGATTCAAAATAGACCGCCCGGGTGTTGGCATCCACCAGCTTGGCAATTTGTTCGGGATGAGCCGCATCGAAGAATCGTACCTCGATGCCGAGTTGCTTGAGCGTTTGGGAAAATAGCGTCCACGTTCCGCCGTAAAGACTGGTCGCGGAAATGAAATTTTGCCCAGCATGAACGATCGTGAGGAGAGCGGCCATGGTCGCAGCCTGGCCCGAGGCAAAGCACAGCGCGCCCACCCCGCCTTCCAACGCGGCCAGACGTTTTTCCAGAACGTCGGTCGTCGGGTTCATCAACCGGGTGTAGATATTTCCGAATTTCTTCAGGGAAAACAAATCCGCAGCATGGGCTGAATCCTCAAAGACGAACGACGTGGTGGCGTAAATCGGCACTGCCCGCGAGCCGGTCGTCGGGTCCGGGGTTTGGCCGGCATGAAGTGCACGGGTTCCAAAACCCTGGGGTGTTTCGGTCGACATAAATGTTGGCTCCGCTGGTTCCAAAGTTTCGCACGGCCTTGGCCGACGCCCGACCAAGCCCGCGAGCGAGTGTAAAGTGTGGGCCTAGGCCGTTCAACACCCGGCAGCTCAGCTATATTTTTTCAAGCCCTTAAGAATTGTGAACTCTGGTATAATCATCCTCATGGTCCGCTTACGTGAAATCCTCGACCCCGAACTGCGCGAGCGCGTACGAAACGCCCTGGCCGAGCGTCGGGGGTGCAGCGCGGCGTCGATTCCCGACTGGTTCGAGCTGGACGATCATGACTATGTCGATTTGCTCAATGACCTGCGCGATGGATGCGGCGACGAGAACGCCCCGGATCCACGCATGTAGTTGAGCTTCCCTACCGGGCCGCTCGCTCTATATCCCATGCAAGCGCACCCTTTCTCATTTCCTCGCTTTGGGCATATTAAACATGCGATTAACCGGTGAAGGATTGTGACAACGCTTCTCAGGGCGTACCCTCCACCGATCAAAGGATTTGAACACTATGACACCCAATGCAACCGATCTCGCGCATGACGTACTTCGCCAGAACCGCCAACCTCTGGATGTAATATTTTCACCCAAGAATGTCGCCGTCATTGGCGCCACTGAAGCCGCCAACAGCGTCGGACGAACCGTGCTGTGGAATCTGGTGACCAATCCGTTCGGCGGAACGGTCTACCCGGTCAATCCCAAGCGGCCGAGCGTCCTGGGCATCAAGGCCTATCCCAACATCGCTAGCGTGCCCGAGCCGGTGGACCTGGCCGTCATCGTCACGCAGGCGGGGTTCGTCCCGCAGATCATCAAGGAATGCGTAGATGCCGGCGTGAAAGGCGCCATTGTTATATCTGCAGGTTTTAAAGAACTGGGCGAGCCGGGCATCAAGCTTGAAGAACAGATCATGGTTGAAGCCCGCAGGGGAAAAATGCGGCTCATCGGGCCGAACTGCCTTGGCGTGATGAACCCGATCACCGGGTTGAACGCCACCTTCGCGGGGGGAATGGCCCGGCCGGGCAACGTCGCGTTCATCAGCCAGAGCGGTGCGCTCATGACTGCGGTTCTGGACTGGAGCTTTAAGGAGCAGGTCGGCTTTAGCGCCTTCGTGTCACTCGGCTCGATGCTCGACATCGGCTGGGGCGATTTGATTGACTATCTGGGCAACGATCCGCGCACGTCAAGCATTCTGATCTATATGGAATCAATCGGCGATGCCCGATCGTTCCTGTCGGCGGCGCGCGAGGTTTCGCTGAATAAGCCAATCATCGTGATTAAGGCCGGGCGGACGGAGCAGGCGGCCAAGGCGGCGGCTTCGCACACCGGCTCGCTCACTGGCTCCGATGAAGTTCTTGACGCGGCCTTTCGGCGTGCCGGCGTCCTTCGCGTCGATAACATCGCTGACCTGTTCTATATGGCCGAGGTGCTGGCCAAGCAGCCGCGGCCCAAAGGCCCAAGGCTTTCCATCGTTACCAACGCCGGCGGGCCTGGCGTTCTGGCCACCGACGCGCTGATTAAAGCCGGCGGGGTATTAACTGACCTTTCCAAGGAAACCCACGAGGAACTCAACGCTTTTCTGCCCCCCCACTGGAGCCGCAACAATCCGATCGACGTGCTCGGTGATGCCGGTGCCGACCGCTATGCAAAAACACTGCAAATCGCCGCCAAGGACCCCAACGCCGATGGCCTGCTGGTGATTCTCACCCCGCAGGACATGACCGACGCCACGCAGACCGCCGACGCACTAAAGGTTTATGCCAAGATCGAGGACAAGCCGGTCATCGCCAGTTGGATGGGCGGACCTCAGGTACAGGCCGGCGAGGATATTTTGAACCGCGCGGGCATCCCCACCTTCCCCTACCCCGACACCGCAGCGCGGGCCTTCAGCTATATGTGGAAGTACAGCTACAACCTGAAGGGAATCTACGAAACCCCGCAGTTGGCGCAATCCAGCCACCAGGCGCAATTGGCCCACGAAGAAGTCGAGAAGATTTTGGCCACGGCTCGAGGCGAGGACCGAACGATTCTTACAGAGGTAGAATCCAAACAGGTCCTGGCCGCTTATGACATCCCGACCGTGCCTACGCACATCGCCCGCAACGCCGCCGAGGCAATGATGCAGGCCGACCGGATCGGCTATCCGATCGTATTGAAGCTTTATTCTGAAACGATCACGCACAAGACCGACGTGGGCGGGGTGAAGCTGAACCTGGGTGATGGCAATGCCGTAGCGCAGGCCTTTTGTGATATTGAAGCGAGCGTGACGGATAAAGTGGGCGCGCAGCATTTCCAGGGAGTGACGGTGCAGCCGATGATCCGCATGTCCGATGCGTATGAGATCATCATCGGGGCCAGCCTTGATGCCCAGTTCGGGCCGGTATTGCTGTTCGGAAGTGGCGGGCAACTCGTCGAAGTGTACAAAGATCGTGCGCTAGGCCTTCCGCCATTGAACGCCACGCTCGCCCGCCGCATGATGGAGCAGACGAAAATCTATCACGCCCTGCAAGGCGTCCGCGGGCGCAAAGCCGTGGACCTGCCCCAGCTCGAACACATCATGGTGCAGTTCAGCCAGTTGGTGGTTCAGCACCCCTGGATCGCCGAGATCGACATCAACCCGCTCATGGCATCCAGCGAGCGCCTGCTGGCACTGGACGCCCGCGTGGTGATGCATCCGAAGGATACGGATTTGTCGAAGCTGCCGAAGCTGGCGGTCCGGCCTTATCCGATTCAGTACATTTCCACCGCGAAGCTGGAAGACGGCACGAGCGTGACCATTCGCCCGATCCGCCCGGAAGACGAACCGGCGATGGTGGATTTCCACCAGGGTCTGAGCGAGCGATCGGTGCGCCTGCGATATTTCAGCCCACTGAAGCTGGGCCAGCGGACGACACACGAACGTCTGACGCGCGTGTGTTTCAACGATTACGACCGCGAGTTGGCCCTGGTGGCCGAACTGAAAAATGCCAAAACCGGCAAGAAGGAAATCCTGGGTGTAGGCCGCTTAAGCAAATCCCGCACGCAGAACGACGCGGAGTTTGCCGTGCTGATCAGCGATCTTTGGCAGAACAAGGGCCTGGGATCAGAGCTGCTCAGTCGCATCGTGCAAGTGGCACGCGATGAAAAGTTGTTGAAGGTCAGTGCCGACGTGCTGCCGGAAAACGTGGAGATGCAGCGGGTGTGTGAAAAACTCGGCTTCAAACTGGTGCGTGATTTGAAGGAATCTGTAGTGCGCGCCGAAATTACGCTGTAAGACGAAAAGTCGAAGCGGATGATGCATTGCAAACGGCCGCGTGCGGCAACAATTGTCGCACGCGGCCGTTCGTTTGTAAGAATCCCCCGAGCCGTTCTGGCGTTCGGCCCGGGGCTTGAGAAGGAAAGCTGGTTTTCTGGGTGGGGACGACGGACGACCGGATGCTTACGCGCGGGCTGGCGCCGCGTTGGTTGACCGGCGATTCGGCGCTAATCGTTCTGCCCGGTCTCTTCGAGCATTCGCCGGAGGTAGCCGTTCTCGCGTCGCGTGGCTTCCAGATCAAACACCAGGTATTTGATGCTCAGTCGCAGGTAGTCCAGGCTTTCCTGAAGGCTGCTGACGGTCTGTCGCAGGCGCTCGTGCCGCGCGCGGGTTTCATCGGCCAGCTTTTCAAGTTTGGCGCGCTCGGTGAGCGGCAGCGTGCTGATCTCACCCATCAGTTCGGCCAGCTTCGTTTGAAATTCATTTTCGTTCATGGTTCACAACTCCTCTTTCGATGAGAAGCCCTTAACAAACGCCGTTCCACTTCCTTCCCCGCCTCGCTACCTCTCTTAACCTCTTCCGACTGTGCCGGATGATGCCGCCGGGCCACATTGCCGGTTGCCACCACACCACAAGTTTAGGCCCGAGGCCGCTCCCAGTCCTTCAGGCAGGTCCGATTACCACGCCGGCATATCCCACCGCGTCACGCGGACGTTGCCCAAATCCCACAACCGCGCCAAGCGTCTCATAACTATTCTGGTGCTGAAGCACGCGGGCCATGTCGGCACCAAACTCTCTTGCGACGGCCAGCATGGCCGCGATCGCGCCGGGTCCGCAGGCGTTTTGATGTTCAATCGCCTCGGGGACGATTCCCTCCACATCGAACTGTTCAATCTTGTCCAGCAGACGCCGGTCGTTGTCTTTCGCCCAGCCGAATGCGCCCGGCCCGACGCCCGCGGGCGTAAAACCGTAAGCCGGTCCGTAATGCGTCAGATCGCTGCTGGCTAACACGACCGCCCGCACACCGGCGCGATGCAGTTGCCGGGCCAGTTCCCGTCCGATCTCCACCGCGGAGCCGGCCGGCGGAACTTCAACGGGCAGCAGACGCGCCTCCGGCCATGCCTGTTGGATAAGCGGCAGTTCTACTTCGATCGCGTGTTCATGCTCGTGAAACCGCGCGTCGATCCCAAAGAGCCGGGATTCGACCAGTACCAGTTTCAACGGTTCATCCAGTTCGGTGTCGCCCGTCGGCACACGCCAAACCCGGTGCGCATCCATCTCTCCGCGATCCGTGCGATAACGCGAATGGATCGCCCCGAGTACGACCACGACATCCGGGCTGCTCATGCTTTGCTTCAATACCGCAATTGTTTCACCGGCGATCGCCCCACTGCACACCCATCCGGCGTGCGGAACGATGCCGGCGATCCATTGCCCGCCTGTCGGCTGGTCTGACCGCACAAGCTCGCTCGCTTCGCGCCGGCAATTGTCCGGGTCGTCGGGGTAAAATTGTCCCGCGACTGCCGGCAGCCGAATACTTGGGCCTATTGGACTATCGATGCGGGGCACTATAATCACCTCCCGATTTACGCGGCAAATTCTTTTTCGCTTTCGACATCATCATCTTGCCGACGGGCGATAACCCGGAGAAGATGCGCCGATTCTGACGAGGTTTTCTGATGGCCGACCATGACAAGGACGAACTAGCCGACGCCCTGGCCCGCCTGGCCGCAGGGGAGCATCACGACGAAGCCGATCCCGACGCTTCACAACACGGCCACGATTCGATTGAGGCACCGCCTCCTCCGGCCAAAGCGCCCGTTGCGCCTGCGGCCGCGCGAGTTGCCAGTAAACCCGCGACACCGCCGGTCCGCGTGCCATCGGCACGGCCGACCGCGATTCCGGGCAATGTAGCGCCGACGATCCCCGCGCCTCCTACAGCACCAGTGGTCAAACGAAGCGCCTCGCCCGGCCCAGCCGTTACTCGTCCGACCGCCCCCGTTGCGCCGTCGTCGGCACCAGCTCGCACCGCTCAGCCGGTTCCCGCCAGCGCGCGGCCCGCGGCTCCGCTGGCGTCCCAGTCGGGTGATCCGGCTACGTCAACACGCCCAGCAACACCGTCTCGTCCGACCGGACCGCCGGCGGCAGCCGCGCCCGTGTCCGTCGAACCCGTGCGCCAGCGTCCGGCCACGCCAACCGCGCCATCGATCGAATCCACCTTCGTCCAGCCGCCTTCGATTGATTCTATTCCCCCCGAATCGCAAGCGACGCCCACAGGCGAAAACGATTCGCCTGACGTGGCAGCACAGGCCCTGGAAATGGAGGAAATATACGAAGGCGATGACATGGATGCCCCGGCGCCCGACGCGTCCGTTTTCGCCCCCAAGGCCCGAGCCTCCGCCAAAGCCCGTAAGCCTCGCCAGCCCTATTTTCAAACCTTGTTTTTCCGGCAGACCGCCATTCCCATCATGCTCACCTGCGGATTCATCATGTTGCTAACTGCCGGTCTGGCGCTTCTTTCGCCTGCTGATTCCATGTTCGCGGGGTTCCCGGGCTGGTTCTCGATCGTGTTGATCGCGTTCGGACTGATCCTGCTGGGCTTAGCCGGATTGAACATGGTGCAGGTGAAAAATGAACTGGAACAATCGGCTGCAGCGCAGGCAACAAATTGAAACTATAATTCCCTTCCACAATCAGGACGATCTCATGGATGAGTGGCGTGGCAAACGGGTGACGGTGGCGGGACTCGGCCGAT
>JBBQSU010000130.1:0-9503 GCA_038234815.1 Tepidisphaerales bacterium
CAACACCGCAGTGGGTGATGGCAGTAACGGCTACGGTCTCACGAAAACCGGCAGCGGTGCGTTGGTTTTGACAGGTGCGAATACATACAGCGGCACTACGACTATCAATCAGGGCACGCTGCACCTCGGCGGTGGTGTAGGAACAGGCTCGGTCAGCGGTGTAACTGCCGGGGGATCACTCAATGTTAACAGCGCGATCGTCCTCGGCGGCGGCACGTTGCAGTTCAATCGGAATAATCCAGTCGCCCAGGGCACCGATTTCTCCGGCGCGGCCATCACCGGCACGGGCAGCTTCATCCACAACGGCACGAACACGCTTGAGTTGAACGCCGCCAACACGTTCTCCGGCGGCAAGACCACGGTGAACACCACCGGCGGCCTCACTCTTAAAAACGCGTTAGCCGTTCAGAACAGCACCCTCAGCCGCAACACCGGGAATGGCAGCATTGTTTTTGATTCGGCATCCGGCACGGCATGGACCGTGGGCGGTCTTGACGGCTCCGGTGATTTTTCCCTCCTCAACAGCGCCTCCAGCGCAATGCAACTCACCATCAGCGGCAACGGCACCAACGGAAACACCAGCGGCGCGATCTCAGGCACCGGTGCGACGATCACCAAAAACGGCCTGAACGGGCAAACTTTTTCCGGCACGACCGCGAACACCTACACCGGCCTGACTACGATGAACCTGGGCACTCTGACGTTGAGCAAGACCAGCAGCGCGGATGCCATCGGATCGGGCGGGCTAAAAATCAATGCCGGCACGGTGACGCTCTCGAGCAGCAACCAGATCAATGACGCTGCCAACGTGGAAGTTGCAGGGGGCACTTTGGCGGGTGCCGCTGCCGTCATCGCTGAAAAGGTCAACGGCTTCTCGCTCACCGGCGGGGCGGTCACTGGGAACAGCGCCACCAACCTGCTGACCCTGACCAGTACGACCGCTTATGACATGCGGAGCGGCAGCACAAACGCGAACGTGATTCTGGCTGGCGGCGTTGCGCTGAACAAGAAAACTTCCGGCACGGTCACGTTGAGCGGGGCCAACACCTACATCGGCGCTACCAACATCAGCGACGGTACGCTCTCGATCAGCAACGCCGCGACATTTACCAATACCAGTCAGATCGCCCTTTCAGGCACCGGTCGACTCGACGTGAACGTCGCCAATCAGAGCCTGGCAAAACTGGTCACCGGCGGAGTGCCGGCGGGCACCTTCCTGCGTCTTTCGCAGTCGCAGGCCACCGCAGGCGCGGCCAATGGCCCTGGCACGATCCTCGGCACGGTAGAAATCAATGCGGGAACCGTCGCTTCCAACTACACTCTCGACTTCGGCACCAGTTCAAAGCTGACCAACATAATCTCTGGGACTTACAGCGGGCCAGTGACCCTTTCGGGGAACGCCACCTTCGAATCGACCATCAATACGTTCAACATCACCGGCGGCGTGACTTCGGCCACCTCGGGACAAAAAATCCTGACCCTGACAGGCGCTGGGAACGGTGATCTTAATGCCGCCCTCAATCCCATTTCCGGCGGGGCAGGCACAATTGCAGTCGTCAAAGAGGGCTTGGGCCAATGGACCATCCGGAACACCAATAACGGCGCGGCTATTCCAGCGTATGCGCTCGATACCGCGACCATCAATCAAGGAACGCTCCTGATCGCAAACGGCGCGAGCACGAATTTCACCGCCACCAACGTCGGCTCGGTAAGCCTCGGACGCACGGGCACCAATAGCGATTCCGCAACGCTGTTGGTTAATTCCACGAACTCGAATTTCGTCGCCCCGATCACCGTGAACGCGGGCAGCTCCGGCGTATTGAAAATTGGCCGACCGGGGACTGGCGCCGGCACATTAGCTATAACGGGAGGCATCGCTCTCAATAATAATGTCACGATTGACGGCGGTTTAAGTCTCGTCATCAACACCACCGCCGTCACTGGCACTGGTAACCTCACTACGACTGGTCCCGTCAGTTTGTCCGTCGCCAACACCTTTGCCGGCTCGGTGACGGTCAATAGTGGCAGCCTGTCGGTCTCCAACACCAACGCGAACGTCACCGGCTGGACTGTCAACTCCGGCGGAACCATGACGGCGAGTGTCGCCAGTGCTCTGGGCGGCTCCTCGGCGGATATTCTGCTGAATGGCAATCTTACGCTCAAGAACGACAGCGACACGAATTTCGGTGGTGGCGCGGTGACGATCGGTTCCAGCGTCTCCATTACCCCCAGCCGGTCAAACAAGGGCAACAGCGTTACCCATACTCTTGGTGCGTTGAACATCGGCAGCAGCACCCTCACGCTCCTTGCTGACGTCCCCCAATTCAACAGCCTCCAAGCGGGCAGCCTGATTATGGGGGCCGCGACGCTTACCGGAGACCCGACCTTCACGCTTAACAACACCAACAACACCAAAGGCAGTTTGACGCTTGCAGGTGTCAATGACGGTGGCACCGCTCGTACGGTGACCCTGAATGGTGCTGCCCTGCTGAAGATCGGCGCCGCCAGCACGTTCAGCGGCATCTGGGATGTCCAGGGGACGGGCGGGCTGGTGGGTACGGCCGACAATGTCCTCGGCACGGCGCAGGTTAAAATCAAGGCCGGTGCCTCGCTGAACCTGAGTGGGACCACGCAGTCCATCGCAGGATTGGCCGACAGCACCACTGGAGGCTCGGTGCTCAACAGCATTGCCGGCACCAAGACGCTGACCCTGGCTGGCAGTGGCACCTATGCTTTCAGTGGGGCAATCGCTCCGACCACCGGCAACATCGCCCTCACCAAGACCGGCGCTGGCATACAAACGCTCACGGGGATCAATACCTATACCGGCGCGACCAGTATCACCGGCGGCACTCTTGTCGTGGGCGTGGGCGGGGTCGGCTCACTCGCCGGTACCGCCGTGACCGTCAGTGGAACCGGCACACTCGCCGGGTCAGGCTCAATCGCCGGGCCGGTCACAATTCAGTCTGGCGGCACCTTGGCTCCCGGCAACAGCCCAGGCACCATTACGCTGACCAGCGGGCTGAGTTTCACTGGCGGGTCGCTGGCGATGGAACTGGCCTCGGACAGCAGCTACGACATAGCCCGGGTCACAGCCGGGAATGTAAGCCTGGGCAGTGGCGTGGCCACTCTGGCCCTGAGCAGCAGCTATACGCCGAGCATCAACAATACGGCGTACTGGGTGATCGACAACACCGGCGCGGGGACTTTCACCGGGGCGTTTTCCAGCCTGCCTAACAGCGGCGACACGGCCCTGTCCTCCGGAAACATTACCTATAAGGTCTACTATGGGGTTGACCACGCAACCAGCAACCTGACGCCGGGCACGGGCAACGACGTGGCCATCGTGGCAGTCATCCCCGAACCGACAAGCCTGAGCCTGATCGGCGTGGGCGCGGTTGGCCTGCTGGCCCGCCGGCGTCGCCGGGCCAACTAGCCCGCGGGAGGCGTACTGAAACTTAACGGCTTATTTAGCCGGTGCGCGGGGATTGACCCGCGCACCGGTTTTTTTTGCGCCGGGGGCGGTCAAGATCGGTCTGGCGGGGAAAGTGGTGCGCTTTTTGGCGCCAAAAAACGCACCAAGATTCGACCCCTTTCAAATAATATTTTATTTTTTACAAGTGCTGAATCAGTACGCACTTAAGTGTATTTTGGAGCACTCCAAGTTGCGCGAAAAGGCGCCAATTCGCGCACCATCGTGCAATTGTGGCCCTTAGGTAGAGGGCTGTAGTTATGACCAATAGACAATTGGGTGTCTCGCCTGTTCTATTCCCCGCTTGCCACGCCGCGTGCATTCGCGCCGCGGGATTATGGCTCGGTGGTGGATGCGCACCCGGTCAATCGTCCGGCCAAGTCAAACCCACATTCCGCCCGACACCCAATGCGCTAAAGGCGACGGCGATTTTTCTGGCAACGCGAAAATCTTCCGGCCAAGTCGGAGGTGCATTACTGGGTTTGGGTCGATCGAACAAGCGGGACCCGGATTTTGAGCTCTTGAAGGCCCTCAGGACCCAAAGAAACGCCATTGGGACCTCTTTGGGACCCCCTTTGGACCCCCTTTTGGTAGGGACAAAAATATGCAAGTCGTTGTCTTGCAATGACTTACGAAAAAATGACCGGGCGAAAGCACCTGATCGTGTGGGTGGGCGTGTTTGCCGAAGGTCCAAGGCAGGGTGCGGTGGTTTGTTGGAACAGGAAAGCGGCCGGGCGAAGTCTGCCCTTGCGGGGACCGGCGACCGGGGAAACGCCCGACGCTGGGCTAAACAACGCCGAAGCGCGCCCCTACCCGGGCCAGCAATGCGACAGCATTGTCGTGATAGAGCTTTTGCAAAACTTCATCGGGCAATGCCAGGCCGCGAATTGGTGGCTGGTGATCTTTGGGCAGGTCGGGATCGAGGATGGGGCTGGGGCCGATGTAGGCGGTCTCCCATAGCTTGCGGTGTGCCCAGAACCGGCTGGAGAGGAAATCGAACCCGCGGTCGTCGCCGCTCACCTGATCGGAGCCGAAGATGATGCGGTCCTGGTGGCGGATGAAGAAATCGCGCATGGCGTCGCGCTGCTTGCTGACCTCGCGGACGATCCATCGGGTGGCGCTGCAATCCAGAGAGAGGTTTGGGTAATGGGCCAGCAGTCGATCAAGCCGGCCGATGTCTTCGGGATTTCCGCCCAGGTGAGCGCCCAGCCACGGGCGGTCCTTGTGCTCGCTCATGGCACCTTCCCACAAGGCGTAATGCTCGTCGCGGGTGCCGTATTTGGTCGCGTCGGCGTACTTGGTGCTGTACCAGGTGTCGGGGTCTCCGACGTGCGACATGAAGATCATGTTGCGGTCGGCGATCTCTTTGCGGAGGCGCACGAACGCGGGCTGATCAAGCCGCCAGTTGCGTGCCGCCATGGTGCCCGGGGCCATGTGGAATTTGACCATGCGCGAACCGATGTTGTAGAAGGCCTCGATCCTTCGGAGCCAGTCGTCGAGCCAGTGGGCGGAAGAGTCGCCCCATTTGGGGATGGTGATGAAGTGGAGGCGGCCGGGATAATCGCGCTGAAGGCGCAGGGCTTCTTCGAGCGGGGTCATGGTGGCAAAGCAGTCGATGCCGAAGTGGCGGGCGGATTCAAACCACGCGGCGGCATGGCGATGGGCGACGAGGTGGGTATGGAAGTCGATGACCAGTCCGTGGACCTTTGGCCGCGGAACGGGCGATCGGAAATTAATGCGTGTGCGGTTGTACTCGTCGATTTTGGCTTTGGCCAGCGCCGCAGCGGCCGCGGGTGTAAGTGGCGCCGGAGTCGCGGGCGGTGCTGCGGGGGTTGCTGCCGGTGGTATTGCCGATTGAGTCGCCATGGCCGAGGGATTGTAGTCGGGGGTGGGCGTGGTGTGTATCTTTCCGGGTCCGATAAGGCCCAAAGCAGGTTTCCTTATCGGAATCGGAACGCCATCGGGCCGATGAACAGGTTCGATGTTGCGCATGGTTCGACAATTCGGCACTTATCCATTGGCCAAAAAACTTTGGCTGACCGGATCGGGCGTGGCCTTGTTTATCGGCACGCTGGCGGTGGCAAATTTCTTTATCGGACCGGATCGCGCGGTGACCCGGGCGATGCTGGGGCACGATTTCCAGGTCTTCTACACGGCCGGAACTTTCGTGAACACCGGCCGGTCGGGCGAGTTGTACGACCTGAATAAAATAAAGGATTTTGAAGCGGAACTTGGCCGGCGGTATAAGTTGGACGTGGGGCCGGGCTTCGGGCCGATCTGGAATCCGCCATTCTTTTCGTGGATTTTCTCCCCGCTGGCACGCCTGCCTTATCCACAGGCTTTGTCGGTGTGGTTCGGCGTGAGCCTGCTGAGTCTGGGCATCAGCCTGCTCATTCTGATGCACGGCCTGAGTTTGGGATTACGGAGGCGCTGGCGGATGAAGCTGGTCGACCAGGGGCGGTCACCGGCCGAAAGCGTTTTTCTGCCGGTTTCGCGGATGATCTATCCGCCATGCTCGCCACTTCCGCCGGTTCCTCCGCGGGCAGGGTGGTCGTTGCGGGCGGTGCTGCTTCCGATGCTGGTCCTTAGCAGCATGCCGTTTGTTCAGGCGCTCAGTCACGGGCAGAACACGTTTTTGTCGCTGCTCCTGCTGACGATCACGGTGATGTTCTGGCGATCCGAACGCGCTCTGCTGGCCGGCCTGCTTGGCGGGCTGCTGTTTTATAAACCGCAGCTGGGCATGGTGGTTGCGGTCGCCATGATGCTGACCCAGGGCCGACGGGCGGTGCTGGGTTTGGTCATCACGGGCACGGCGCTGTTGCTGGTGAACGTGCTGACGCTTCCGGGAACTTTGGCCGCTTTTATGGTTCAGATGCCGAAAAATCTTCGCTTTATGCAAGAGCAAAACGCCTATTTCTGGGAACGCCATGTGACGTTCAAAGGCTTTTGGCGACTGCTGATCCAGGGGCATGAGATCGGGCCGACGAGCTGGACGGTTTCGATCCTCAGCCTGGTCTGCATGACGGCGGTGACGGCAGGGTTGCTGTATGCCGTGATGGAGTGGCGCAAAGAGCGCACGCCGGCGCAGACGGACCGGCTGATCGCCGCGACCGTTTGCTCGATGCCGCTGCTCATGCCGTTTTATTTCGACTATGACATGCTGCTGATGGCGATTCCGGCCACGCTGCTGGCCCGGGGGATTACGATGCAGGGGCGCGATCGCAAGTTCTGGGCCGACCGCTGGGTGGTGCGTTGCTGGGGAATGTTGTTTATCGCAACGATGGTAAACGCAGGCACGGCGAAACTTACGCACGTCAACCTGACGGTGCCCGCTTTGTCGGCGGTGGCCGCCTGCATGATCGCCCGAGCCATTGCCACACGGCGGAGAATCCAATCCACCGCCACGACGACAAAACCCCTGCGCGCCGCGGCGTGATCGGGCGTTTTACTGGCGCGATGGTCGCAGTGGGCTGGATTTGTTTGTTCCGAGGTTGCAAGCGGGTTTCTGGCGCGCTCGCAAGTTTGCGGGTTGCTTACCAGCGCTCATGCACCAGCGGCTTGATGTGCCGGTCGTAAATTGTTCGGCACGCTTGCATCTGGGATTCGGACAATGGGGCGAGACTGGCGGCGGCGAGATTATCGCGGACTTGGTCGGCGCGCTTGGCTCCGGGTATGGAGCAGGTGATGCCCGGGTGCATCCCGATCCAGCGGAGTGCAAACTGGGCCAGATTGGAACCGGCCGGGACCAAGGCCTGCAATTCCTGGACAGCCGCGAGGGCCGCATCCATGTGGGTGCCCAGCCCGCTTAAGGTTTCGCCGGCGTCGAATTGTTCGCCCGATCGATTGAACTGGCGGTGATCGTCGGGGGCAAAAATAGTCGCCTTGGTCAGGCGCCCGGTGAGCAGTCCACTGGCCAGCGGAACGCGCGCCAGCACGCCCACTTTCTTTTGCGCGCAGCGGGGCAGCAGCACCTCGGCAGGGCGCTGGCGGAACAGGTTAAAAATCACCTGCACGCTCTGCACGTTTGGATAGTCGATCGCCAGCAGGGCCTCGTCGATTTTTTCGACGCTCACGCCATAGAAGCGGAGCTTCCCGGTTTTCACCAGGTCGTCGAGGATGCCGAACACCTCGCCGGTTTGATAAACCGCAGTGGGCGGGCAATGCAGTTGCAGGAGATCGATCGCGTCGGTTTGCAGGTTGGTCAGCGATCGTTCGATAAACGCGCTGAGGTTCGCCCGGCTATAGCCCTCGGGCGTTTGCTGCGGCAACCGCCGGCCGGCCTTGGTCGCCACGATGATCCGCTCACCCGGCCGGCTTTTTCGCAGTTGCGCGATCAGCCGCTCGCTTCTCCCGTCGCCATACACGTCGGCGGTATCGATGAAATTCCCGCCCGATTCGACAAAGCTGTGAAGCGCCTCGAGCGAGACCGCATCGTCCACGGTTCCCCACGCCCCGCCGATGGCCCAGGCGCCAAAAGATATTTCTGAAACATTAAATCCGGTCCGACCCAACGGGAGATATCGCATACGCGAAGTTGTATCACGACTTCGGGGAACTGTTTATCCCTGGCGAGGAAGTTTCCTCGCGACGACCCAAGAGCGGGGCCATCGCCACGAGACAGGCCATACGGCCGAGGTCCAGCCGAAGATCAGCGTTCAGTCATCGAACGTCTTTCGCCCTAGCACCATCGTGCGGTTTTGGCCGATGTTCAGCAGCAAGCCGGCGGCGATGTAGCTGGCCAACATGCTGCTCCCGCCATAGCTGACAAACGGAAGCGTTACGCCCGTCACCGGCATCAGGCGCATCGCCACCATCAAATTAAGAAAAGCCTGCCCGGCCAGCAGCGAGACCATCCCCAGCGCGATCAACCTGCCGAACGGCTCCCTGGTTGATCCGGCGATCTCCACCCCGGCTGCGAACAGCACCACATACGCCACCAGCACCACGACCGACCCGATGAATCCAAACTGTTCGCCAATCAACCCGAAGATCATATCGTTGTGGGCTTCGGGCACGTGCTGGCCGATGGGAATGTTGAACAAACCCTTTCCGCCCACCGATCCGGAACCCATCGCGATCAGCGTTTGATCCTGCTGAAATCCCGTCTTCCGCAGCACCGACGGATCGTCGGAAAAAACGGCATAGACCCGCGAGCGCTGGTAGGGCTTGATCAGCACGGGCAAATGACGAAAAAAGGGGACATCCGGCCCATCGGGTGCCGGACCTGCAAACCACGCGATGGGGGCCAGGGCAACGCCCATGCTGATCACAAACACCAGGTGCCATGTTTTAGCCCCGGCGACATAAAGCACGGCAAAAAGCGCCGGGAAAAAAACCAGCGCCGTGCCCAGGTCCGGCTGCTTGAGAATCACCACCAGCGGGATGACCGCCAGCGCAAATGGCGGCATCAGCCCGATCAATCGACGATAGTTGGATCGATAACGCAGGTAGCGCGAAATCACCACCACGAACGCGATCTTCATCAGCTCGGCGGGCTGAAGACTGAGAACGCCAAAGTTGATCCACGCGCGGGCACCATTGACGGTGGGCACTCCGCCGAACCCGCGTTCAGGCACGCCGGGCGCGATCGTATAGATCAGCAGTCCCAGCGCAAAAAGATAAAATCCCCAGGCCCACCGGCCCAGGACTTGGTAGGGCAGCAACTGAATGGCCAGCAGAATGCCCGTGCCGAGAAGGGCGAAGACCAGTTGCTTGGGCCAGTCGGGCGCTTGCGAAGCGTGGGCGGCGTCGTCCGCGCGGATGCTGAGGATGCCCATGGTTGTCAGTACGCCCACCGCTACCAGCACCGGCCAGTTGGTGATGATCGCAAGTTGGGAGAGCAGACGGGTCATGGGACGAATCGATTCATGTTGGCGACGAGCGGTTCACGCAGGCGATCGACAGTCCCGTACGCTGACATCACCGCTCAAACCAGACTGCGGCCGCGAATCGTTTGGCATTGTCGGGGGAGCTTATAAGCCAGAGCAGCGCGCCGGGTTCGAGGTGCTTGATCGATCCGGGGACATACACC
>JBBQSU010000131.1:0-9467 GCA_038234815.1 Tepidisphaerales bacterium
GTCGGTATCGCGCACCGCGCTTTCGGCCGCCGACGTATTTTCATACGCGACGCCGAGTGCGTTGATGGTCGAACCGATGGTGAACTTCTGGAACGCGCCCAGACGCCCACGCAGCGTGCTGACCTGCTTGATGGCCTTGTCGATGATGGTCTGTGCGGCCACCAGGTTCTTGCTGGTCAAAGCGTTGCTTCCGCCACTGGATAGTGAGCTGAGATATCCGACGGCCCCGTCGCCGAGGCTGCCGGTTGTCACCGACTGAATGCCCAGGCTGGCCTTATCGGTTTCGGTCACTTTGGAACCGAGCGCGAATGTCGCCCCGCCGCCGGTCACGCCGAAAGTCTTGGTCTGCCCACCATTCAAGCCCGCGGACAATTCAAATTCCACGTCCAGCGAACTGGATCGGTAGGTGACCGTCTTGCCGTCGGCTGTAGCCGCAGCACCATTGACCGTCACCTGCGCATCGGTCCCGTAGGCCTTGCCACTGGTGCCGCCCGTGACGGTGAACGTGCCACTGATGGTCTGCACGCTGACGTACTGGCTGGCGCCGTAATCCACCGCATGGAACTGAAGGCTGGCGCCGGAAGCGACCGCGCTCACGCCTGTCACGTCCTTAATGGCATTGATCGCCGTTGCGATCGCGGCATAGGACGAGCTGCCCGCGAAGGACAACTGCTGGGTGCCCGTGGTGCCGGCGATTTCGAGAGTCACCGCTCCTGCACCCAGCGCACTGGTCGCGGTGGTATGCGCCAAAACGCCGGTGGTAGCCGAATTAGTCACCTGCACGACGACGTTCTGGGTGCTTCCTCCCGGAATCGCCGCAGAGTTGATCTGGATCGTGGCGAACGCGCTGGCCCCCGCGCTGCTGGTGCTATAGGCGTAGTTGCCGTTAAGAAGTTTCTTGCCTTGAAATTCATTCGAGCCGGCGATGCGGTTGATCGTCGCCAGGATCGAATCGGCCTGAACCTGGTTGGCGTCAAGCTCTTCCTTGCTCAGCCCGCCGCTGTTGGCCGCCTGACCGACGAGGCTCTGCAACTGAGTCAACAGGCTGCTGACTTCGTTCAGACCGCCTTCGGCGATGCCGACGATGTTGCTGGCCCGACCGGCGTTATCTATGGCCTGCTGGATGCCGGCCTTTTCCGAGCGTAAGTTTTCACTGGCGATGAGGCCGGCGGGGTTATCGGCACCGGAATTGATCTTCAAGCCGGTGCTGAGGCGTTGAAGCGAAGTATTAAGACCGTCGTTATTTTGCCTCAGCACGCGCTGAGCGATGAGGGAACTGACGTTAGTGTTGATTCTGCCCATGGTTGTCTCTCCGTGACCTGACTTTTGACGCCCGGTTGGCGGGTCTGCTTGTCCGCCGGGGGCGTCGATACATTCCCTTGATTGGCTTTTGCAGACGCTCGATCAAGAGCATCTCATTGACGGCCAGGGTGAAAAGAAGTCGTCAATAGCCGCAGGAAGCAACCTTGCTTCCTGTTCGATCCATAAACTGGCCGACTCTCCTTTCTCGCAAATCCATCGCCCGGCGGATTGACTCTCGACACACACGTCTCGAGCGAGATCCTTCGGTCGAACGCCCTTGTCATCGACGACGACATTTTCTTTTCTTTAGGCGTAACCCGGGAGCGCGCAGCAATCGTGGTTATCGGGCCAGACGTAAAAACTGCCGGTGCAAGGGGCTATTTCGGGCCGGCAGTTGCCAAAAGCGCATGTTTATCAGCCACGTGCGCAGAACCTGCGCGACCTAAGAAGGTGGCGAAATGTCGATTCAAACAGCGCGTAAAAAAGCCCGCAGAATGCATTCTGCGGGCTTCGCGGTGATCAAATTGTCCTGGCCGTCGTTTATCGGAGCAGTGTCAGCACACTTTGGGGGCTGCTGTTTGCTGTCGATAGCACGCTGGTCCCGGCTTGCGTGAGGATTTGCGCCCGAGTGAGGGCGCTGGTTTCCTGCGCGAAGTCGGCGTCGCGGATGCTGCTCTCACTGGCGGTGACGTTTTCCAACGCCACGTTAAGCGAATTCATGTTCGTCTGAAGCGTGTTCTTCTCGAACGCGCCCAGACGCCCGCGAAGCACCGCGACCTGACGGATCGCTCGTTCGATGATACCACTGGCTTGCTGGGCCTTCCCGCCCACGAGCGTGGCGCTACCACCGGTCACCACATCGTTAAGGAAGCCGACATCGCGGTCTCCGAGCTTGCTGGCGGCGACGGATTGAATGCCGACATTCACTTGCTGGTTGGCCGACACCTGCGGGCCGAGTTGAAACTTGGCCCCCCCGCCGGTGATGGTAAAGCTGGTGCTGCCGGTACCAACGCTCGGATCGAGCGTCAGTTCCATGTCCAGGGTGGACGTGTTGAGCTTGAGCGATCGGCCGTCACCTACGGTGAGGGCACCGTTGACCGTTGCGGTCACGTCCTGGCCGACGACGCGCACGCTGGCAGCACCGGCGGTGTTCTGCGTGGTGAACGTGCCGTTCTGAGCCGTCACGGCCACAAAACTCTTCGAGCCGTAGGTCGCGCTGCTGAAGGTTATGCCCGACGCGGCGTTGGCAGCGTTAATCAGCGAAGCCGTCACCCCGGTCGTGTCGCTGGTGCGATTAACCGCGAATGCGATCGCGCTGGCGGTGGTGCCACTGGTGAACTTCAGCGTTTCCACGCCTTCGTTGCCGGCTATTTCCAGCGTAATGGAACTGACCACGGCGCTGGTGGCAAACTGCAACTGCGCGGTTTTGGCACTGGTGACGACGTTAACGTTCACCGGAATGCTCGCCGCCGTGCCGAAATTGGCCTGCGAAATGTGCAGGGCTTCGACGCTGGTGTTGCTGACCCCGCTGGTTACATAGTCCATGCTGCCGTTAAGCAGGTGCAACCCGGCAAACGTGGTGGTGTTGCTGATGCGGGTGATACTTTCAACGGCCGAGTCCACCTGAAGCTGATTGGCTTCCACCTCTTCCTTGGATAAGGCGCCACTGTTGGCCGCCTGCACCACGAGAGATTTGATGTTGAGCAGCAGGTTGGCGACCTCGCCGAGCGCACCTTCGGCCGTCGAGATGACGTTGCTGGCACGAGACGAGTTGCTTACGGCCTGGTTAAGGCCGCTGATTTCGCTGCGCAGACCTTCGCTGGCGATGAGGCCGGCGGGGTCATCGGCCCCGCGGTTGATCCGCAAGCCGGTGGACAGTCGTTGTAACGTGTCGCTTAACGTCTTCTGGCTCTGGGTCAGGCCACGCTGGGCCGTCAGGGCTGCGACGTTGGTATTGATACGGGCCATAGCAATCCTCCATGATTGGTCATGGCAGGCCGGGCACCATGCCCGGCGTGTCGCCTCGAATGGCTTCGAGGCAGCTTAGAGGCCGACAAAACGGCTCGGCCTCCAGGCAAAAACTACTTCGTGTCTTCCTTAACAGGACTCTTCGGACTGATCTTTCCAATGCCCGAAAGATCCTCGGGCTTTACTTGTGCCGCCGCCCGGTTCTCCCGGCGAATGGCGTCATAAACTTCTTTGCGATGAACGGCGATTTGCTTGGGGGCGTTGATCCCCAGGCGGACTTTATCGCCACGAATGTCCACGACCGTGACCTCAATGTCGTCACCGATCATGATTGTTTCGTCACGTTGACGAGACAGCACCAGCATAAAGGCTCCTTCCTTGATAACGGGACGCGCCGCCGTTTCGACAAGCGGGCATTGCGTCCGGATTCCCATGCGGCATCCGTGCCGCAGGCGCTGAACCAGATGTACGAACTTGCGCTTACGCGCTCATGGCCAGCGGAATGTCCGACGAGAGCTGGATCAAGTGCTGCCGGGTCGTCCATTTCTTGTCAGTCAGTACCATCTGCTGTCCAAGCCGGTTCTGGGCGTTGACCAGAATTGGCCCAAGCAAATTGCCGGTCAGCCAGTCGTCAACCTTGTTACAGATGACAAAGCACTGCACGAGCCGCTCATCGGCCAGTTCGATCTCGGCGATCGTCTCCTCGCGGACCGGAACGTTGTAGTCCTTGAAGAAGAGGGTTGGGTCGGTAACGACGAAGGCCAGTTCCGGCTCGTCGATGCTCTGCAACCAGAAGAAATAGTTTTCTTCTCCTGCCTGAATAAGCGCGAAACGCGTATGCTCGGGGAAGCCGAGCAGCCCATGCGGGAAGGTCATGACGCGCTCGTCAGCGACTTCCATAAGCCCGAATCGTGTGGTCTGGATCTCCATGCGAACTCCATTTCTTTCTGAAGCCATTCGGCTTCCAACCTCGCAGGCTCCGCTGCGGAACCTATCCCTGGGACATTCCCTTCGGGCGTCCGGTCGCTTTGACCAGACAGGTAACCCGGGGCACTGTCCGACACGCGGCGACGCAAGATTCTTCTCTCTGGCGCCGGTCGGGCCACGCGGCCACGACACTTTCCCACCGTGTCTTATTTTTCTCAGGCCTTATCCTGGCCCGTCTCTCCATCCGGTCGTTTTTGCGCCTGAGCGCATCCTTTACTGCGCGTCAACCGCATTTTGATTGTATTTACTACATTTCATATTCCACTTCGCCTGTCTTCATGCAAGAACCGTGCCAGTCATTTGAGATAATCGAGCAACGACAGGTTGAGAATGCTCGCGGTGGTTTGTAAACCCGCCTGAAGCGCGTTCTGAAGGCCCTGGAACTGCGTGATTGCGGTCGTAAAATCTACTTCCTTCAGCGACGAGAGCAGGGCCTGCGTGGCCAGATTCTGATCGTCCAGCCGGTTGGCCCGGCTTTCCAGTTCCTGAACCCGCGCGCCGGTCTGCCCTCTGACCAGCACGGTCTGATCATAATCACTCTTCAGGGCCTGGGCCGCCGACGTAATGCCGGCGGTGTCACTGCTGCGCAAGGATTGGGCCAGCTTGGCCAGGTTGGCAAACACGCCTCCAACAACCACCGGGTTCACGTCTTTGCCCACGATCTGCCCGGAAATCGGCGCGCTATCCAAACCCAGTTCTTTGACGACGTTGGAACCGTTGGCATTGGCAACCGACAGCGCGCCAGCGCCGCTGGTGGCATCCGTCAGAATCAGCCCGTTGCCATTGGTGGCAAACGACGCGGTGATCCCGCCACCGGCGTCGGCGGCGTTGATGGCGTCGATCGCATCCTGCGCGGTCTGCGCGCCATTCAGATCCACCTGAAAACTGCTGCCGTCGGTGCGCGTGATCGTCAAATCCGCCCCGCTGCCCAGGGTAAGGCCCTTGCCGTTGTTCAGGTCCGTCAGGGCATCGCTGGGAGAAAAGGTGCGCACGCCCAGTTGACTGGCCGTTGTCCCGCCCACTTCGGAGATACTCATCTCCGTGCCCTGGGTGGTGTTGAGAATATCGATGCCCGAACCGTCGGCATTGATCTGCGCTCGCACGCCAAGGTTCGCGCCGTTGACCGCGTTAAGCAGGCCTTCGACGGTGGTGATCGTGCTGAGATCGATCGTTGCCGAGACGGTGCCATTGGTGATTTTGAAACCCGCCGGGTCGATCCCCGCGCCGCCGCGAAGGTCGACCAGTTTAGTCAGCGGTGTGACTTTAGCGGTTACATCGGCTCCGACGACGCTGATGCCATTGCCCGAAGCGGTCTTGTGGAGGATGCCCAGATCGGCCGCGGTGCTACCACCCCCGGGATCAGTGACGAGGATGTTGTCCCCGGCACCGGCGGTCAGCGTGAGGCCATTCCCGGCGGCGTTGATGCCCGCGGTGATCCCGCCGACATTGGCCGAGTTGATTGTGTTAATGACATCGCCTATCGAGGCCGCGTTGCTGAGATCGACCGTGCGGGTGATCGCGCCGTTGCTGACCTGAATCGCA
This sequence comes from Tepidisphaerales bacterium, assembly GCA_038234815.1. Taxonomy (GTDB): domain Bacteria; phylum Planctomycetota; class Phycisphaerae; order Tepidisphaerales; family Tepidisphaeraceae; genus JBBQSU01. The sequence goes on from JBBQSU010000131.1 coordinate 5,800, forward strand.
CCGGGTTGAATGCCGTTCCCCAGCGCCCCGTTCAGATCGATCAAGCGAGCGGTCGCTGACACATCGGGATTAAGGTTCTTTGCCCCGGCGGCCCGGGCCGACATCGCGCCGAACACTTGCCCGCCATTCACCATGAACGGCATTTGCGTATTGTCGTCATAAGCATTCGACAACACCTGCGTTGAACCCACAAACTGCACGCCGCCGGCTTGGCCAGTATATGGGGCCTTCGTCGATTTATCCCCGCCGAAAACATAGACGCCATTGAACTGTTTATTGGCAAGGCTCAGGGCCTGGCTGTAGAGGCTATCGACGATGCTGGCGGCATTGATGCGAGCCTCGGGGGTTACGTCTGAGCCGACATTTGCCGAGGCGAGGGTCTGGGCCTGCAACAGCAGGTCCGACACGTCGGCCAGCGTCGCATCCATATTCCCCAGCGAACTTTTGGCCTGCGCGATGTTGGCGGAATAGGCCTCGGCCTTTTCCAGCGTTTTCTGCAATTGCTGAACGATGGCGGCATTGCCTGGATCGTCGCTGGGCGTGTTGATCCGGTTGCCCGTCGCCAGTTGGTTCTGCACTTCAATCAATTGCTGCTGCGTTTTGGCAAGCTGACTCTGCGCGATGCTGGTCCGCAGCTGGTTGCTGACACGGGCGAGTTGTAAGGGAAGGATAGCCATTGGCGACGTCGATTAATTTACCGAATCAAGCACATTGCGATGAACCGCTTATTGCTTTCATTGTTTATCCAACTAATCCAAGAACCGTTTGCATCATCTGGTCGATGACGCTGATAAGCCGGGACGCGGCCTGGAAAGCCCGCTGCTGCCGCATCAAATTGATGGCCTCTTCGTCCATGCTCACCCCACTGAGCGCTTCGCGCTGCGTGGCCAGCGTTTCCTTCACCGCCGAGGAGGCCTCGGCGTGCGTCTTGGCGTCGGCAGAAGCCACCGCGATCGTGTTAACGATCGATTGGTACGAATCCTTCAGATTTTGTCCGCTCAAACCGGTCAATGCTTTGCTTTCGAGTTGGGCGATGGCCAAGGCGGTCTGGTTGTCGGCGGGCTGCCCATTTTTGGACGCGGCCAGCAGTGTCGGATCGGCTGTCACCGAGGCGTCGATTTTGATGTCTTTGGCGGTCTGGCCGTTGAAGAGCGAATTAAGTCCCAGCGTGGCCAGCGCGCCACTCGTGTCCTGGCTGAAGGAGAAATCGACCGCGGAGTTTTCACTTTTGACGACGAGCTTGCCGCCATTGACGCTGGCACTTATTCCATCGATGGCATCGAGATCGCCGGCGAGACTCGTCACCGAGGTATCGGCGCCCGAACCGTCAAGCTTCACCTGCACCAGCGTGCTGGTCTCCAGGCCGGTTGCCTTCTCGCGGACGTGGACAACAAAGCTGCCGTTGGCCGGAGTGAACTTCAGCCCCGTGGCCTTGGTGTCGTTCAGCGCCGCCGTCGGATCATCCACGGCATTGGTGCTGGTGATATTGGTCAGGCCGGTCAGGCCCTGTCCGCTGCTGTGCAGCTTATTCACTTCATAGATGAAATTAGTGGCGACGGTGTCGAGCTGCTTGAGCGTTTCGCCGATGCCGGTGCGCACGTTCACCAGCGCGCCCAGCGACCCACTGGCGATCTTCATCGTCCCGTTGTTCTGCTTAAAGACCACCTCTGTCTGCACCACGCCGTCAATCACCTTTTGGTGGGTGGCCACCCCGCTGCTCTGGGTATCGGCGACAAGCGGCTCGGAACCGACATACAGATTGATCGCGCCGTTGGCCTGCGGAACGCTCTTGATGTCGATCATCGAGGCCAGTTGGTTGATGATGTCGTCGCGCTGGTCGCGGAGGCCATTGGCCTGCCCGGCGCCTGCGCCTTCCGCGACGATAATCTGCTGATTGAGCTGGGCAACCCGCGTGGCCAGTGCGTCGGCGTCCTTCACGGTGGCCTTTAATCGCAAATCCACATCAGCTTGCAGATTCCCCAATTGCCCTGACAGGTTGTTCATCCATCCGGCCAGCGAGGAACCGTTCTGAATCACCACCTGCCGAAGGCCCACGTCCTGGGGCTTGTTGGCCAGATTGCTGCAGGCGTTGAAGAAGTGGGACATCTTCGTGGAAAGGTCGTCACTGCCCAGCTCATTGAAGGCCGCTTCGACGCGCCCCATCCATTGCTGGGTGACATCGGCCGACGAACTGTCACTGAGACTGCCCCGAATCCGGCCCTGAAGGGCGTCGTCAATCTGCCGCTGGACCGAATCGAGATTGATCCCCGTTCCGATGAAGAGATTGCCCTGGGCGCGATAGTCGGTGTTGGTCGAGACCTGGGCCACCTGGCGGGTGTAATTGGGGTTGCTGGCATTGGCGATGTTATTGCCAGTGACCTGCAGCGCCGCCTGGTTGACCGCCAGGGCCGTCTTGCCGATGTTTAGAGAGCCAATCAAGGACATAGCATTCAAGGGCTAAGGATCTCGCGACGAAGTGAACGCCTCATTTCGCGGCCGGATTTGCTTCCTCAGCCTTGCTCCTTCGTCGTTACCCAACTGCTTCAATCACGCCGATGCGTGCCGACACTCGCGGCACGCCATGTTTCGTATATACGCCGGCCTGTTCGACCGCGCCGGCCACCAGGCGCACCACCGTGTTCAGGTGGCCCAGGACCGCGCCGGCCACTCGCCCGGCCACATGCGTCCTGCGGGCAAGGTCGTCCATCGCCTGGCGAAGTTCGTCTCGCAACTCCAGCAGCACCGGGCCGATTTTTCCATCCAGTCGGGCCAGTTCCGGTATCTTCGGTTCACCAGCCAGCCGGGCGGATCGGGCAATCTGCGCCACACACGCGCGGCGCTTGTTTTCCAGCGTCACGATCCGTAGCCGGCAGGCTTCCTGCTGATTGCCGGCCAGATCCATCCCCTTTAAGTCGATTTTCTTCATCGCGGCCTGTTGCTGATCGACAAGGCCGATCATCTTGAGGTGTTCTTGCACCAGTTGGCGAAGGAGGGCCTCGAGTTCAAGCAAGAGTCGAGACATGGCTACCTCCGGCTTCGGCAGTTGCGGTCTTGCTGCTGCGGTTTTCAAGGTGCTTCACCAGTGATTTGACGAGCTTCCCTCCGCTGCACTTGGCGAAGTGGTCGACCATTTTGTCGTCGTAAAGCTGGCCAAAGACCTGTCCGCCACGCCCGCCATCAAACAGGCCACTTCGGAACGGGCTTTCCCGCATTTGTTTGAGGAGCGTGCCGAAGAAAGTTTGCGCCACCCACTTGCGGGATTGCTCGAGCAACTTGTCGTGCTGAGTCTTGGTGGCCGGGCCGGTTGTGCCAGTCGCTGTCGTTTTGTTCGCGTCGATCTTCATAAGCGATTCCATCGCAGTTGTTGCAATCCTTGCAAGCCGCATGCCACGGCCCATTTATCCATTCCCGCGGGGGTCATTTCAGCCCCCAAGCGGTCATTCGACGATCAATTTCGCGTGCAGTTTCCCGGTCTTGTATAGCTCTTTGACGATGGTGATCCGGTCCTCGGCCGGCAGCTTGATCCGATCAAACGCGTCGGCCAAGTCCTGCAACTTCGCCCCGCCCTGATTGGTCGTGTCCAGCGTCACCACACCCTTGCTGCTGACCACCGGCGTCCGCGGACCCGGAATAGGCTGGGGCTGGATCGTGGTGATCGTCAGTCCCTT
>JBBQSU010000132.1:0-9329 GCA_038234815.1 Tepidisphaerales bacterium
CCTCGGCGACCTCCGCAGAAGACAAACCACTGTCGTAAGACCGTGCCACCGCAATTCGATAATCCATTGAATATGCCATGCCGCCAACCTCCATGTCGCACGACAAACATATCGACTTCCCTCCAATCGCGCTAGGGGGGGTGCAAGCCGCTCTAGTGCCGTTAAGGGAGGCGCGGACCAGGTTCATCTGGCACTGCCGTCAAATGGCTTGCGTCTTATTTGGCTGGCTCGGAAAACATCTGGATGAATGCCGGGCCGAGAAGGCCGGACGGCAACCGGCTCCGACGGCCACCATTTGGATCCGGGATGGATGCTTCAGGGGGAATAGACCATTTTGTGGGCGACTTCGCTCCACAGTCGATTGATCCCGTCCTGGCCTGACTTGGTGTGGTGGACGCCGTCTTTGACCAGCGCCGTTGTGTAGTTGTTGCGGGTGAAGGTCCAGTAGTCCGCGTAGGGAAGCTGGGTGGCTGGGTCGCAAGCGTACGGCGTCTGGGTGCGGCAGAAGACGTCGACTCCGCCAAGACTAACCGCAAGCGTGTTGAAGAAAACTTGTTGATCGTTGGGCTGAAGCGTCGCCAAGTCCAGATATGTTGTGGCGAACTCAAGCCGCACCGGCACCATCACCAAGCCATTCTTCTCGCAAAGCTGCTGGGCAGAGGCATAGCTTTTGATCAGTTGCGCACCAAGCGAGAGGCTGCCGCCGACGCCGACGTCGTTAAATCCGCTTTCCCAACAGACAATGGTACCGGTCGGCGTCTTGGTGCCGTTGGGCGGTGAAAGCGATGGCATAAGCGAGTGCATGCGCGCGAGGGTGTCTTTAAGCATTTCGCCGCCCCGCCCGGCGTGGACGACGATCGGGTAGCGGTCAGGATGTTGCTTACGCGCGAGATCGGAGAAATGGCTTTGACGCTGGGGGTCGGTACCGGCCGGCATGTCCTGCACCACTAAGCTGTCGCCGGTGAAGATCCAGTAGTCGTTGCGTTGGCCCGAGGGGGCGGAGCGGAAAACCTCCAGCCGGGCGAGAATCAGGTCACTGGAATGCGGGCGCACATCGGTGGTGGAAGGCTGTTTCTCCTCGCTGGCTGGCAGGCTCCGGACCGCGATCCATTTGGGCTGATGATTGGGAATAACGATGATTCCGTCCAGTTGATCGTTGGACCCGGTAATGACTTCCTGCCAAGTGCCATCTTCGCCGGTCGTGGAGTCGAGGCTTTCAAGCACGACATATTTTTTGAGGGTGCGGGCGAAGCGATCCTTCGACCATTCGGTCGGGCCGCAGTCGGTACGAAAGTTAATGAGCAGGTAATCAGCATCGGTGAATTTGGTCTCCGTGAGCTTGATTCGGACTTCGGAGTCTCGCCGCAAGCGGGCGCCCGTGGCGTCGGAGCCATCACAGAGGTATTCCAATTTTCCGGACAAAGGCGTCTGTGTGCTGACGATCGTGCTGCCCATGGAGAGGCACATGTTCTTCGCGACCTGCACCGGGAAAGGCGTAGGCAGACAGGGCTCGAAAGTGAAACCGGGGGCAGTGTCCGACATGGCACTTTGCCCTTGGGTGTTAGTCGCGGATACACGGTAAAATCTGGTGGTGCCGGGCGGCAGCTTCGCGTCAGTTGCACTGCGGTCGGGGGCGGCGGTTCGCGCGATCTCCTCGTAAGCGCCGTCGCGCGTCTTGCTGGCGTAGAGGGTATAGCTCAAAACGGTCTTACCCTCCCCAGGCCCGTACCACGAAAGGGTGACGCTGTCGGGGGAGTTAGCGACCATCGCCAGGCCACGAGGACTTGAGGGCACCTCACCAAGGGCAAATGATGCGGCCGTAAAAAGGAAAACCAGTGTAAGCTTTGTCATGTTCATTTGAGGATGGCCGCGGCGGCGACCGCGCATTCAGGGCACGAGGCGGAGCCGACCCCAGTGGGAACGATCGGTGCTGTTTTGCGAGCCGCCGTTCCAGACCATCTGGCGCTTGCGCGGGCCGCCCGCGGGCGCGTCGTCCACGGCGATATCGAAGAGCAGCACGGTATTTTCACCGGGCTTGACGTGCAGGGCATTCCAGGGAATGGCCGCCTCCATCGTATAGCCGCTGCCATCGACGGCGGCCACATTGGCCAAGCCGATCTCGGGCTGTTTGGCGGCGTTTACAAGATGTGCCTTCCCGGTTCTTACGTCCAAAGCAGCCCCGAGCAGTACCTGGTGGTCGGTAAAGAGCAGCCCCCCCGGCTGATCAAGCTTCTCACTGCCGATGAATAGTTCGACCCCATCACCCTGCCATAGTTCTGCGCCCTGTCGCGAGTTATTCAGCGGGGTAGGGTCGGTAACGTTGATCAGGAGATAGAGGTTGGTGTCATCCCAGGCAAGCTTGAAGGTGGCTTCGAGGCTTGTGTCGTCCTTGCCGGCATCCTGCTTGTGGCTGCGGAGGATTTCCGGTGGCCGGCCGGGCCAGCCCTCTCCCAAGCCGTCGATGTTCATGCCCCCGGGTGCTATGCGCCCCGCCTGAACCTCCTTATGCGCCTGGCTCGTGCCGGAACGGACGCGAGGATCGTCAAGTTCGAAAGCCTTCTTGCCTCCGAGCAGTACGTCGTAGATGTTGCGGTGCGCGTCGGCCATTTCCCGCAGGCACGCATCGTAGGGGCGATCGCAGGCGTTGAACAAACCGTTGTTGGCGCGCTCCCCATTGAGCTTGGAAAACCAGCGCCCGGTGACGGCCTGGTCGATGAGACTGAACCACTCGGTGCCGATGACGAAGCCCGTGGCAGCCGCGTGTTCGACGTACTGGCGATAGGCCTGCCCGCGCAGTTTCTGAGTCGCCATGTCGCGATTGTAGGCGGCCGCGTTGCTCTCCGGGGCGCCGGAGAAAAAGAACTCGCTCCACATCTGCGGCTTGTCGCCGGTCCAGTGGTAAATGCGCTCGATCAAATCACGATCGACGCCCCAGCCATAGTAATTGATGCTGATCACGTCCATGTATTTGCCGCCGATGCGGCAAAGCGTTTCGTTGTTGGCGGTGCCGGGCTGCCAGCGGTTGGAGACCATCAGGTGGTTCTTATCATATTTACGAAAGGTCTCGGTGAGGAAGCGAAAGTAAGCGTCGAGAAAGAGTTCGGTATACGCCTGCATATCCGAGAAGGCGGCTTGCGTAGTGACGGGCAGCGCTTTGTCGGCGAGCGCGGCAAAGTCGGCAATTTCCAGGCCCCAGGCGAGGTTGAAGTCGGCGATGGTGGGATATTTCCCCTGGAGCATCTCGACGAGCTTGCGCTTGGCGGCATATTTCCCCGCGAGTTGCGCTACGCTGCGGGGAATGTCCTCAAAGCCCTGCTCGTTGCCGAAGAAATAACCGATAATAAGCGGATCATTGGCGGCCGGCGGGAGGGACTTGGCGAATTGTTCTTCCATCTTTTGGCGGGCGGATGCATCGAACGGATCGGCGATGCCGCGCAGCCCGGGCAGCGCAGGGCTGAAACCGACGTGCTGCATGCGCGGAATGTGTTTCTCGGCGAAGGCCGGTGAAGCGGCAGAGAAGGCGCCGATGGCGTTGAAGCCGACAGCTCGGACGCGGTCGATCAACCGGGTAATCTGTTCGTCCTTGGTGACGCCGCTGCCATATTTGCGGATGACGTTGGCGGCGTAGAACGAGAAGGCGTCGGCGCGCCAAAACTTGTCGGGGTGGAAAGCGCTGGCGAACTCGCCTTCCAGAGGGGGAATCCACTCGAATATCTCCCGCCGATCCTTGATGTAGGTGGCCTCATCGCCGGGGTTGTACCCGAAGTCGCAAACCCCGGCATGGAAGGTGACGTTGCCGTCGGGGTCTAGCAGCAGCCACCGGTCGTCCTTCTTTTCGACGCGGAAGAAACCCGAACCCTTCAGACCGAGTTTTTCACCGCTGCCGGGCTGCCCGCCCCATGAATCGGTCGGGAGCGGCTTATAGGTTGCCCAATAGGCGGCCTCGCCGGCGACATCGGCTTTCAGGTCAGCTTCGTCTTTGACCTTGCCGGGAAAATCTTTGAGCGTGGTTTGGCCAAAACGATCGACGAGCACCTTTGCCTTGGTAGCTGGCACCGCCGCAACTTTCCCCGGGCCCCGCGGGGTCTCACTGAGCACGAAGGTGTAGGAAAGCTGGCGCGGGTTAAAGGGAACTGAGATCTTCCACGAGAAACTACGCGTGCCCCATTCGCGAAGGTCCATCACTTCCTGGTAGGCGAAGTCGGGGAAGCCGCCGGCGAATAGAACGTGGCCACTCACGTCGGTGAGGGTGAAGCTGCCTCCGGAACCTTTGTAGAGGTGTGGCTGGGGTGGCTTCTCGGCGGGAAGGGATTGTGGCTTGGCGTCGCCGACCGCCCACGTGCCGCCGTCAGCGAACTGCAGGCCGAATTGCGTGCCCAAGGTGAAGCTCTTGACGGCCTTGGCGTTGTTGAAGGAGAGGGTCAGGCCACCGTCATCGGCCAAGGCGACGCGCAGACGAATATCCTGGGCATAGGTGAGATCGGCCTGCTGTCCTGACACTTTCTTCTGAAGCGGCTTGAGATTGCCCGGCTGCAAGGTGGGGTACGAGAAATTGAAGTCCGCCATTCCCTTCACCGCCACGCGCATGCCGTTGTCGTTCAGCGTCACGTCGGCTGCCTGCGCCGGCACAACCAAAAGGACGACCAGCAGAGCTATCCCGAGGGATCTCAAGGACGAAGCGAGGTTCATGTCATCTCCATAACAGGTTTCTGACTTTGAGGGGATGGGCGAGTTCACTCACCGGGCAGCTTATCGCTCGGGCGACGGAATGGCCGTGCAGACCACAAACGATCGCGCCCAAGTGGCAGCGTTCAGCGATTCGGCTTGGCCGCTATCAGCCACTTAGTGAACGGCACGTCAGTGTAGACTTTTTTTAGCGTCAACGCTTCGATGTGAGTATCCATGAAGGCGGCGTTCATCGTGCCGTTGGGATGGACGAAACGGGCGCGCCAGGGCAGGTTCCAGTCTTCCGAGTCGGTCCCGGTGCTATTGCTGCTTATCCACCAGCGGCCGTCGGCGAAACTGATTAACTGATCCCGCCGGGGCTTCGGAATGCCTGACTTGGTGCTCACGGCAGCGAGGGCGAGTGAAATCTTGTTGTATTTGTTGCCACCGTCGCTGAGGTATCCACCATAATTAAGGTTGTAGGCAAGATTGCAAACGCCGGCGCCGTTAGATTTCATCATCGATTCGGGACGGAGGTTATTGGCTGTCGGACAGTTAAAGATGGTGCCGGAGCGGACCATGGGCATCATGAAATCGACCCAATGCTTGCCTTCGTAGGGCCATGGCGCCTCGGCCCACGGAACGAAATAGCCATGCCACTCATTCTGGTACATGCTGTCGGCGATGGCAAGCTGGCGCAGATTGCTCCGGCAGGCAATAGCCTGCGCCATGGAGCGGGCCCGGACGAGAGCCGGCAGCAGAATGGCAATGAGGACCGCGATGATGCCGATTACCACCAGCAGTTCCACCAAAGTGAACGCTTTCTTGGCGCTGCGCCCACATTTTAGTGCTGTTGCTAGCTGCTGTAAGACCATATCAAAACTCCAACAAAGAAGGCCCCGCTACCCATTGCACGGGGCGGTTGACTCCCGCAGTACCAGTTCCGGAATCAGCCGAATACGGCAGCCCCTTCCGCGGACAACCCTGCCGCCTTTGAGATAGACAATTAGCTGGCGGACTGCTTGCCGCCCCATCTCGCGTACTGGAACACGCACGGTGCTGAGCGGCGGCGTCACCAGCGAGGCGGAATCGACGTCGTCAAACCCCACCACGCTGAGTTGCGAGGGGACTGAAATACCGCGCCGGCTCGCGGCCCGCATTACGCCCAGGGCGCAGCAGTCGTTCTGGCACAAGAGCGCTGACGGCCGGTCGCTACGTTCCAGCATCTCGCCCACGCCTTCGGCCACCTCTGTAATGTGATCGTGACCGTGGTAAATCCAGTCCTCACGGAGAGCAAGGCCACGCTCAACCATGTTGAGTTTGTAGGCGACATAGCGTTCATCGACACGGCCCGTGAACCGCTCGCGGGCGCCCACGAAGCCAATCTTTCGGTGTCCGAGATCGTAGAGGTGCCGGAAGGCTTCGGACATGCCCTCAAGATTGTCAGTCGTCACCACGTCCGCTTCATTGCTCCCCATCACGTCCACCAGCACCAGCGGGTGGCGGCAGTTACGCACGAATTGCCCCAGATCCTTACTAGGCTCGCCCACCAGCAGCAGCCCACCGGAGGGCGCGGCGTTGAGTTCGGCCAGCAACGCCGGCTCGAGCAGATCAGTGTTGGAGCGAATGTGAGCGCGATAGCCCCAACGACCGAGTTCCTCGATGGCGCCATCAACGATGCCGCGGTGAAAGGAATTGTCGGCGCCAAAGGAGCCGGAGTCGGAGTCGCCGCCCCAGGGTGGCGTGAGAGGGCCGACCCGAAGCTCGCCACCTTGAGCCGAGACTGGCTCTATGGGCGAATGACGGTGCTGGATAATGTCGACGACGTTGTGGTTCGCTCGCTTGGGCGTACGACGGCCCCCCTTTCGGGCGCGGCTGATATAGAAGTCGGTGTCGCGCACCGCCTTCAGCACGGCCTGCCGGCTCCGCTCACTCACGGGACCCGTGTTATTCAGCACCCGGGAAACAGTAGTGATCGAACAGCCGGCAAGTCGGCCGATGTCGTTGACAGTCGTGATCTCCATCGTGCGGCTCATGAAACGCTTCCTCCTTTAGTGGCGGCGGCGACGAAGCATCGCCATGCCGGCCATGCCCAGTACGGCCAGCGAGCCAGGTTCGGGCACAATGATGCTGATGTTGTCGGTGGAAAAGGTGGGATCATCCGAGCTGAAACTTCCTTTGGTCTCGAAATTCAGAACGCCGCCTAGCGAAGTGCTAGCGCTGTTGAAACCGATTGCCGTCGGCGATGTATAGGTGTTAATTCCATTGGTAACAGTACCGGTCCACGTTCGTGCGGCAGGGTCGAGATTAATCGTAAAGCTGTAGACCGTCGTAAAATTCATAGCAACGCCCGTGCTGACCAGCTTGGTCGGGTCGAAAGCAGCGTTATTTTTGGCACCATTGTAAAACGCCCAAGTGGATGCCGGGACGCTGCCGTTTGTGGCACCGAACGCATAGATGTGGAAGCTTCCCGCGGCGAAAGTGGATCCTTCAAAAACATCCAGGACGTCGCCAGTACTGTTGAGGGGGTTTGCAATGCTGTCCCAGCGAAGATCAAACTTAACGGTCGTCGGGGAGGCATAGGAGGCAACCGCGTTGTCCCATTGGCGGCTAACCGTTACATATTCATTGGTGATGTCGGACTGAACCTTCAAATAATTGCCTCCGCCGTTCAACGGGGTGGCGGATCCTACTGTGGGAAACCCAGATTTGGCAGTGCCCGTGCGTGACCACGCGGTGGCCCAGCCGCCGCCAGCGATGCCAAGATATTGATCCACGGAGGTGGCTCCGTTGCCGCCGGTGAAATTCGCCACAATGGGCGCTCCCTCAACTGCAGTGCCAATGGCCAACGAGCCAATGGTTGCGCCGCCGAGGACCATCATCACAGAGTTCCGAGTTCGCTTGGACATGTGCTACCTCCTATCAAGTATTTTCGCTGAGAAGCAAGCGACATTCGCCCGCAATCTCAGTCGTATGATGAATATAATGCACTATTTTCATGATTTGTCAATATTATTTTCATGATTATTGAACCTTATTTTCATGGTTTTTCCACATTCTTTTCTGAAACCTTTTATGGAGACGTGGCCATGTTTTGTGGCACAGGGGGGGGCGGATGTGGTTTTAAGGGACATTTTTCGGGAGGCGTGCCATGGACAAGGAAGTCCTTAGAGGGCGCTTGACCGAGCGTTTCCAGCAATCGCTGGCATCGGCTGACGCCGAAGCCCGCGACCGGCACCTCTGTTGGGGTAATCGGAATGCGATAGGGGGATTATTGCAGCGAGATAAGAGCGCCGCGGAAATCGGCACCATACCGAAGCATGGAGATCTGCGAATGGGAGATGTTGGGCATCGGGTTGACTGGTTGGAGGCTTAAACTGGATAGAAAAACAATGACCCCGTTGTTTCTCGCCTATTCTTGCTGACGCCGGCAGGCGAATCACCCGTAGTCAGGACAGTGCTACTTCGTCTGGCCCACAAATAACGGGATCATCGCGCCTTCGCCACGCTGGGGGGTTTGACCGGCTTTGAGCGTGCGTGTTTCATTTCCTTTGACCTCCTGCACAGGATTAAACGGCTGCTTGCGAATGACCCACTCGCCGATCGTCAGCGACAGCCGCGCATTGTCGTTGAGGAACATGATTTTATTCGGATCGCGAGCCTTATTGGCGTACAGAAATCCGCCGACGACCTCGGCCTGACTGCCGGGGAAATTGTGCAGCAGTACCGCGTCATCCTCGGTCTTATATCCGAGCACCCAGAGCGTGCCGTGATTGACGATCTTGGGATCGAGATTATGGCCCTCAAGATTGAGTTGCTTCGCCCAGACGTTTCCGCCTTCGATGATGAGCTGGCCGAAGCAGACGTCGTTGATGAACAGATCGCCGGAATCTTTTTCCTTCGTGATTTTGCCCCATTCGTTTCGCGCGACATTGGCAATGACCAGTGAACGCTTGCCGGCATGGCGGATGTGGATTGGCGCGTACATCATGTCCATGCGTTCGATACGCACCGGTCCCTGGCCGTTTTCAACAATGATATCGCAGTTCGCGCCGGCCCCATTGTCTTGCACAAAGCTCGCGCCCAGACCGGTGATACATTTGACCGCCCCCCGAACGTGGACATCGCTGAACAGGCCGTAGGATTTTTCAGGTGGGAAATAGACGGTACTCGCCCCGCTGTCGATCGCCTGCTGAAGCGCCGGTGCCCAGTCGGTGAGCGTTACCTTTTTATTGTCCTTACGTGTGATGACCCGCGTCTCGGGCTTGAACCGCGTGACGCTCATCCATTTTTCGCGCGGTTCCCATGTCCAATCGGGTGTTTCCTTGATGGGCAGATTGAGCGACTTGGCGGTGGATTTGTCGGCAAAGAGCGTGACGACTTCGTGCGAAACGAACTCATCGACTTTCGCGTTATCGACGCCCTTCTTCGTGCCCCCCTCGTCAGAATTCTCGATCGCTTTGGCATACCCGGAGGTGGCGATGTTCCGCGCAAACAGCCCGCGGTTGTTGAGGATCGCCGGAACTTTTGACGCCTCACCGGCACCTTTCAGATCACTGTCGATGATCGCAGTCAGGCTCGCCTGTTCCTGGTTGTGATAGGCGGTGACGTTGTTTTCGCTCCGCAGATCTCGCAACGACACGCACTGGCCGTCGTTAAGCCAC
>JBBQSU010000133.1:0-9272 GCA_038234815.1 Tepidisphaerales bacterium
GCCAGCGGCCAGCAGGTGTGGGTGTGCGCTGCATGGGTGAACGGCAAGAACGAGGCTGGCCCGACCAGTGTGCCGATCAGCACGAACGTGCAAGGCGGCGGCGGCGCCAGCGCTGCGGCGCCGTTGAAGATCGCGGCGTAATTCTTTTCGTCCACGGATGAACACAGATGAACGCGGATAAGAAGCAGCTTCGCCAACTCTTATCTGTGTGAATCTGTGTTCATCTGTGGACAATTTCTGTCTGAGGTGTTCCATGAACGACATCATTATTCCAATCTCCACGCCGATCGCATTGCCGAAACTCGACATCACCATCCGCCCCGGCGTGATTGAAGATGTGCCGTTTCTGGATTCATTGCAGAAGTTGCATACGAAGCAGGTTGGCTGGATGCCGACGAAGCAGTTTGAGGGGAAGATCAAGCTGGGGCACGTGCTGATCGCGGAGAGGGACGGCCAGCCGGTGGGATACTGCATCGGCAACGATCAATACTTCAAGCGGGACGATGTGGGCATCATTTATCAGATGAATGTGATGCCGGGGAAACAGCGCGGGTTCATCGGGGCATCGTTGCTAAAGGCACAGTTTGAGCGGAGTGCGTGGGGCTGCAAACTGTATTGCTGCTGGTGCGCGCAGGACATTGCGGCCAACAGGTTTTGGGAAGCGATGGGGTTTGTGGCATTGGCGTTTCGGGCGGGGAGCGAGAAGAAATCGCGCGTGCATATCTTCTGGCAGAAGCGGATTCGACAAGGCGATACAACAACGCCGTGGTGGTTTCCGAGCAAGACAGCCGGGGGGAGCATTCGGGAGGATCGGATTGTGCTGCCGATCCCGCCGGGCACGCATTGGAGTGATGCAAAGCCGATGATATTGCCGAACGAACCGATCACAAGAACGTTGCACAACGAAGGCACGGAGATCACGAAGAAAGACAAAGCAAAGAAAAGGCCTGCTTCGTGCGCTTTGAATCTTCATGCTCAACCAATAGCACCGATCCGGCGCAACGGGCTGATGTTTGATATCCCCAAGCAGGGCGAGCCGTTGCCGGCGATTAAGCCGGCGAAGGCGTTGAAGGAAAAGTCGCCGCGACCGAAGCGCGTGTGTGATGCGCGATTGGTATCGGCAGCGCGGGAGCTGCGCGATCGGTGGCTCGAGGAAGTGAATGCCGGGCGGTATTTATTGGAAGCAAGTGGCAAGTATGAAGTGAGGCGGCTGATGGCGGAGCATGCCAGCGACGGGGGCACAATGCCGGTGAAGTTGCTTTCGGCGGCTTGATGGCAGGGGTGGTGGACAGGCCGTTCGGCGTTTGGGGGGATTTGGTGCTATCATATTCTGATGGACGATTGGAACGATGCCGAGCAAAGGGTCGAGCGCGCTGAGGAGCTTTTCAATCAGCAAAAGTGGGAAGACGCGCTGAAGGAATTGCGCGCCGCGACGGAAGTCAACCCATACAACCCGTCATGGCATTTCAACATCGGCCTGACACTGGACGAATTGCAGCGATACCCCGAAGCCATCGAGGCCTATCAGCAGGCGATCGAACTTGATCCGAACGACCTGTATTCGATGAACCACATGGGCGTGGATCAGCACCGCACGGGGAAGTATGCCATAGCGCTGAAAACTTTTGAGCGCATGGAAGCCATCGATGCCAGCTTCGAGCCGTCGTATTGCAATCGGATCATTACTTATACAGAACTGGGCGAACACGACCGGGCAGAGGAGATGTTTTATCTGGCGCGGCTATGCCGGGAGCATTGCCCGCATTGTTATTACAACATCGGATGCAGCCTGTTTGATCGCGGGTTGTATGACAAGGCGTTGTTTTGCTGGCAGAAGACGCTCGATCTGGATGACGAGCATCCTGAAGTGAATATCCGCATGGCCGAGGCGTTGTGGGCCAAGGGCGAGCTTGAGCCGGCGCGACAGCAATATCTGACGGGGTTGCGGCTTGATCCGGGTGATACGGAAACGCTGCTGGATTTGGGCGAACTGCTGGTGGAAATGGGGCGTGAATCCGAGGCGGGGGAGAAGTTTCGTCGGGCGTTGGAAACGTCGCCGGAACTGGCGGGGTGTCATTATTGCTATGGGGTGTGGCTGTTAGACAGGGGGCACATTGGGCCGTCGCAACGGGCGTTTGCGCACGCATTGAAGCTCGATCCGACGTTTCAAGGAGTTCATCTGCATCTGGCGGAAATCGCCTGGATGGAGAAGGACAGATTGCTGACGCGGCGCGAGCTTCGCAAGGAAATCCGCCTGCATCCGACTGATCCGGGGGTGCTGATGGAACTGTCCAATCTGCTGCTGGATGTGGGGCTGACGCGCCCGGCGGTGGCGTGCCTGCGGCGACTGACGCAGATCGACGAGAAGGATGCCGAAGCCTGGCAGAACCTGGCAGTGGCGCTGTTCCAAAGGCGGGATTATACCGAAGGCATTGCCTGTTCGCTGAAAGCACTTGAACTTGCGCCGGATAATCTTGAGACGATCTACAATCTTGCATTGGCGCATCAGCAGGCCGGGGAACTAAACCTTTCCTTGCAATGGGTGCGGAAAGGGCAGGCGCTTTCACCGAACGACACATCGTTCGCGCGGCTGGGGTTTCGATCGCGCCTGCTGCGCGGTAAGGCAATGCTGATGCGCTCTGTTCGCCGGATATTCTTGCGGGCGTGAGTGTCCCCCTTGTTCTAAGCGATGATCAGAGACCGAGATCAAGCTGGGCCGATTCTGACATGAGGTCCTTGGACCAGGGCGGATCCCACACCAGTTGCACTTCGGCATCGGCCACTTCGTCGATGGCAGCCACACGGCGCTGGACTTCGGCGACAAGGGAACCGGCCACCGGGCAGCCCGGTGCGGTCAGGGTCATCTTCACCAACACCGTCTTGTCGTCACTCACGATGATTTCGTAGATCAAACCCAGATCATGGATATTCACTGGTATTTCCGGGTCATAAACACACCGGCAGGCCTCAATGACTTTGCCTTCGATCAGCTTTTTCTCAATCGAATCAAGCGGAACGACGGGCAAGGCCGGGGCCGAAGGCGCAGCGGACGCAACTGTGCCATGCGCGGCCACCGTGGCTTCGGCCGGCGGATTTAGGGAAACCACCGGCAGGCTCTTGAGCGACAGCGGATATTTGTAGTCGTCATCCATCGTGTATGCCGTTCAATCCTTGCTGGTAAGGCGCGCGCACTGTTCGCGGATCTTTTTGATAAGGCCATCAAGCCCGATGCGCCGGCGCGTGGTGACGATTTTGTCGATGCCGAGGCGCTTGAGGAAGGCGTCGAGATCGAACGCAAGCACTGCCCGCGCATCCTGACCACTGAACAACCGCTGCATCATGCCGACAAGCCCGCGAACGGTAGAAGCATCACTGTCGGCCAGAAATTCGATCCTCCCCGGCTCTGTCGGCATCCCCCGGGCGACAAGGTGAACGATGCTCATGCAGCCATGGACGCGGGTGGCATCGGTTTTGAGGGATTCGGGCAGTTCTGGAAGATTCGCCCCAAGGTCTTCGAGATATTGCAACTTGCCCTGGGCATCATCAAACAGCTCGAAATCCGAAAGAAGTTCTGCGGCGGCAGTTTCGATGGTGTCTGCGGTTTGGGGCGCAAATTGTAGGCTGGCGATGGAAGTTCCGGTAGCCTTGCTCTGCGTATGACGGGTGGCCAAGCGCGCCTTCTGCTCGCCAATGTGGGCTGTCAGCACGGCGACAAGCCGGTCGATTTCGCTGCGCGTGTTGTACATGGCCAGCGAAACGCGCGCGGTCGAAGAGACATTCAGCCGATTCATCACCGGCATACAGCAATGGTGACCGGTGCGAATCGCGATGCCTTCGCGGTCCAGGGCCAGTCCCAGGTCATACGTGCCAAGCGGCGGATTCTCGACGACAAACGAAACGACATCGGCCTTGTCTTTCGCCGTGCCGATGAGCCTGACGCCGGAAACACTGCCGATGCGATCTGCGGCATACGCAAGCAACTGCCGCTCGTGGGGAACGATCGTGTCAAAACCAACCGACTGGACGTAATTGATCGCTGCTGCCAATCCGATCGCCCCGGCGATGTGCGGCGTGCCGGCTTCGAATTTGTTTGGCAGCGGAGCGAAAGTGGTGCCGGTAAACGCGACGGTTTCAATCATGTCCCCACCGGCCTGATAGGGGGGCATTCGCTCCAAAACCGCCCGTTTGCCGAAGAGCACGCCGATGCCCGTGGGTCCGTAAAGCTTATGCCCGGAGAACGCGAAAAAATCGCAGTCCAGGGTTTGCACGTCAACCGGGTGATGCGCGACACTTTGGGCCCCGTCGATCAGCACCAGGGCATTGCGTGCCCGGTTTCGAGTCAGCCGGATCATCTCGCCGACGGGGTTGATCGTGCCGAGTGAATTACTGATGTGTACCACGGAGACCAACTTGGTCTTGTCGTTCAGCAATTTAGTGAACGCGTCCAGTTGAAGTTCGCCGGCGTCGTTGATCGGAATCACCTTCAGCACCGCGCCGGTTCGCTGGCAGGCAAGTTGCCAGGGGACGATGTTGGAGTGGTGTTCCATCTCCGAGACAATGATTTCGTCGCCGGGCTTCAGGCCGCTTAATTCCAGCGAATGGGCGACGAGGTTGATGCCCTCGGTGGTTCCGCGGGTGAAGATGATTTCGCAGGCCTCGGGGGCATTGATGAACGCGCGGACGGTTTCGCGCGCCTCTTCGTAGCCCCGCGTGGCGGCCTGGCTCAGCCAATGCACCCCACGATGCACGTTGGCGTTCTCCGATTCGTAATACCGCTGAATCGCATCGAGGACCGCCTGCGGTTTTTGTGTAGTAGCGCCGTTATCAAAGTAAATCAGCGGCTTGCCATGAACGCTGATGCCCAGGATTGGGAAATCCGCGCGCACGCGCTGCACGTCAAATGACGCTGCTGGAACTGGCTGCGGATTGGTGAGGACTCGAGTCATAAGCACTCATTCTAGGCACACGGCGATCGGATCATTGCTTAATCGATTTCAGGCTTCGTCCGCTCGCAGGCGCTTTGCAACCAATCAAGTAGGCTCGGCGGCCGGCGGCTCTTCGGACAAATGCAGTGACGCAAACTCATACGTCTTGCGATGCGCTTCCGATGCCGCTTCGATCTCCATTTCATTGCTCGTCTCGTCCTGATGGACGAGGATTTTCTTCTCTCGGATCAACTCCAGTAGTGCCAGGAAGATGCCGATCATTTCGCTGCGGCTCTTGCGGCCGACGATGAGTTGCTGCAAGGTCAACTTGCCGTCACGTTTCAAGCGATCTTCGATGTCGGCGGCATGAAGATCGATCGGCGTATCGTCATAAGTCACGTCGTGAGTTCGGGCGCGCACGCCCACTTCGTGCATCAGGCGATTGAACGCGCTGAGCAGATCCCAGACCTGCACTTCCTCCAGATCGATCGGAGGGGGTTCGTCGGCTTCACCGTCCAGCTTTGCGGGGTACCGGGCAAAACGGGATTGATGCTCCGCCTGCTGCTGCTCAAGCAACATGGCCGAATCCTTGAATCGCTTATATTCCAGCAGTTTTTGCACCAGTTCGAATCGCGGATCGGCCAGCTCCTGGGCCGCAGACGGGCTTCCATCGGCGCTGGGCGCCTGCGCCTGTCGGGGCAGCAATGTCGCGGATTTGATTTCCATCAGCGTCGCGGCCATCACCAGAAAGTCGCCGGCGACGTTGATATCCAGGCCATGATCGGCCGAGAGTTCCCTCATCATCGCCATGTAGTGAAAGTACGAATCGGTGATCCGCGCGATGGGAATGTCGTAAATGTCCAGTTCGTCGCGCTTGATGACGTAAAGCAGCAAGTCCATCGGACCATTGAACACGTCCAATTCCACGCGATAGTCCACTCGGTCCGTCCTTGGTAAAGCCGGCTTGATTTTAGGCCCCGGTGGGGGAGAATCAAAATGTTGCATCACGACGACCTCCATCAATTTGCCCGCCAAGTGATCGAAACCGAAGCTGCGGCCGTTCGCGCGATGACCGGCGCGATCGACGAATCGTTCACTCGTGCCGTCGAGATGATCCTCGACTGCCCGAGCAGCGTGCTGACCACCGGCATCGGCAAAGCCGGACACGTTGCCCGCAAAATCTCGGCCACGCTGGCCAGCACCGGCACGCCCAGCCATTTTCTTTCACCCACCGATGCCGTGCATGGCGACCTCGGTGCTGTGCGCCAGGGCGATCGGGTGATTATTTTGTCCTCCAGCGGGGAAAGCGAGGAAATCCTTCGCCTGGTCGATCTGCTCAAACGGCTCGATCATCCGATGATCGCCGTCACCGCTGCTAAAACCAACAGCCTGGCCCGCCTGGCCGATATCACGCTGGTCATGGGCAAAATTGCCGAAGCCTGCCCGCTCGGCTTGGCCCCCAGCGCTTCCACCACGGCCATGCTGGCGCTTGGCGATGCTCTGGCGTTGACGGTCATGCACCAGCGGAACTTTACGGCTGAAGATTTTGCGCTCTATCATCCCGCCGGCCAGCTCGGGCGAAAGTTGATTCGCGTGAAGGAAGCCATGACCTTCAAACTCGGCGAAAACCTGCCGGTGGCTTCCGATCAACTCACCGTCGGGCAGGTCCTTCACCAGGTCAGCAGCATTAAGCGGCGCAGTGGCGCGGTCATACTCGTCGACGCCGCGGGCAAGCTCAGCGGGATTTTCTCCGACGGCGATCTCCGCAGGCTTGTCACCGATGACCATGGCAAAGCCCTCCAGCGTCCCATTCACGAAGTCATGACCCGCAATCCCAAGTGCATCGGCGCCGAACAACTGGCCAGCGAGGCCATGGCGGTGTTTCATCAGCACCGCATCGACGAACTTCCTGTGGTCAACAATGCCGGCGAGCCGGTCGGCCTCATCGACGTTCAAGACCTTGTGGTCCTGAAAATGCTCGATATCGACGAGCCTTAAAGGCGTTTTGCAACCGAGGTCGGTCTGTGCAGCGCGATCAGGGCATCCAGCGCCTGCGTCCCATGGACGCTCATCGGGCAAACCTGGGTGAACCTTCGCGTGCAAAAGTCCCCAGCGGTGGGGGAGCTTTCGCAGGTCTGGCAGATCCCATCAATGATCTGCTGATCCAGATCACGCACGGCGTCTACCCGGCCGGCCAATTCGTCTAGCTTCGCCAGATTTTTCATGATGGAACACTTGCGTTCACAGTCGCGGGGCACGTCCGGCCCTAGCTTTTCAGAGCCTTCGGGCCTGAACTGGCAGATCGTGCAGACCTCCGACCGGATGGTGTGCTGCATGTCATCGAGAAGACAGATATTTTTCATAACGTACTCCAGTCAATCGATCGGTTCGGGAATTGGGGTTTCCATGGGCCTTCGCCAGAGCAGGTGCAACTTCCAGTGGGAATCGTCCCGCTCGGGATAATCCAGACGGAAATGCGCGCCGCGAGATTCGGTGCGGGTGTAGGCGGCGGTGGAGATCAGGAAGCAGACGGTCAGCATGTTCTGCAATTCCCACCCGGCGACCGCGCCGGGCAGGCCTAACTCCTCCAGGCCGAAGGTTTTGTCCATCACATAACGGCTCCAGAAAGTGATGATCTCGCGGGTTTCGGTGAGTCGGTCGCCCGTGCGTTCGATGCCGACGTTTCGCCACATCACGCTGCGCAGGCTGCTTTTCACGTCAACGATATCCAGCTCCGTTCGGGCGGAGGTGGGGATTTTGTGTTCGAGCGTGAGCGGATATTTCAAGTCATCCTGTCGCGAGCTATGGGCCGCATCGGTACCCGCGCGGGCACCGAAGGCCAGGCCTTCCAAAAGTGAATTACTGGCCAAACGATTGGCCCCATGCAGGCCGGAGCAACTGACTTCGCCGACGGCGTACAGGCCGGGGAGACTGGTCCGACCGTATGCGTCGGCGTCCACTCCACCGATCATGTAATGCGTCGCGGGGTGAATCGGGATGAGATCGCGCGTCATGTTGATGTCGAATTCGCTGGTCAATTTCACCAGCTGCGGGAATCGCGCCTTGAACGGCTCGGCGGGAAGATGCCGCACGTCGAGGTAGACGTGGGTGAAATTGGTCTTGCGGATTTGTTCGACGATCGCCCGGCTGACGATATCACGCGGGGCAAGTTCACCCATCGGGTGGTAATCTTTCATAAAGCGATAGCCATTACGATCCACGAGGTGCCCTCCCTCCCCGCGAACGGCTTCGGTGATTAGCGCGCGTGATGCGCCGGCGACGTAAAGCGTGGTGGGATGAAACTGGACCATCTCCATGTCCTGCAGGCGCGCGCCGGCACGGTAGGCCATGGCGTGGCCGTCTGCGGTGGCAATCTTGGGGTTGGTCGATTCCCGGTACAATTGCCCCGCGCCGCCGGAAGCCAAAATCGTCCGCTTGGCCCAGATCAGGTTGACACGCCCGTCGATGACTGCCAGCACGCCAACGCAGCGGCCGTCGTCGGTCACCAGGTCGATGGCGAACGACCGCTCGGAAATGCGCACATTTTCTTTTTGACGGGCCGTGCGGATGAGCGTTTGTGCCAGCTCCTTGCCCGTGGCATCGCCATGCGCATGAACGATCCGGGCAAAGCTATGGCCGCCTTCCAAGCCAAGGGCCAGGCCATGGGCATTGCCGGCCTGCTTATCGAAATGGGCACCCCAATCCACCAGTTCCAGCACGCGCGCCGGACCTTCTTCAATGACCACGCGAACCGACTTATCATCGCAAAGTCCGGCTCCACAATCCTTCGTGTCTTTGACGTGAGATTCGGTCGAATCGGCCTTCTGCATGACGGCGGCAATTCCCCCTTGCGCGTACCAGGTGTTCGATTCTTCGGCTGTGTCCTTGGTCAGAACCAGCACCTCAACGTCGGCCTCGGCCGCAGCGATGGCAGCCCGAAGTCCGGCCACGCCGCCGCCGATCACCAGCACGTCAATAAACTGCTGCGGAAGACGTGCGGCTTTGAAGGGTATCAGGTAGCGACGTTGCGTGAGGGCTTCAAACATTCTTTGCACCGATGTTAGCCCGAAAGCGCTTTTGGGGACAAAAGCCAACCCGCGCCGGGCGGCGAGCGAATCGGATCAATTCCCACACCGCGTGACCCGGCGAGGCACAAACCCGGTCCACCCTCAGCCCAAAAGTGTACTAAAAGTGGACCTAAAGTGACATCAAAGTGGCCCTTTCCGACTCCTTAAAAAGTCCCGATGGGGCGCGTTTGGCACTGAATTTCTATTGGCTAATTAAGACATAACTACTTTAAAATAAATCACTTATGTAATACACGCTGGTCTTGAGCGACGTGGCCAG